>CALCYJ010000038.1 GCA_937905845.1 uncultured Rhodospirillales bacterium | reverse complement strand
GGCGCGAATTCCGATCGACCGGCTGATTCCAGCCGGTCGGAAAGCGCGCTAGAGCGGGAAGAGCAGGCAGGTGGTGGTGCCATGGGCGTAGAGCTTGCCGGCGCGGTCGGTCAGCCTCGCCTCGGCGGTGGCGATGCGCGAGCCGACATTGATGATCGTGCCCTCGGCGGTGACCGGGCCGGTTTTGGCGGTGAGGGCGCGGGTGAAATTGACCTTCAGCTCGATCGTCGTATAGCCCTGGCCGGCCTTCAGTACCGTATGGACCGCGCAGCCGAGCGCCGAATCGAGCAGGGTCGCGGCATAGCCGCCATGCACCACGCCAATCGGATTGTAATGGTATTCCGCCGGCGTGCCCTCGAACCGGGCGCGGCCATGCTCGAAGCCGACGGGGTAGAAATCGAGCGTGCGCGACATCGGCGGCGCCCGGTCCCGGTCGAGATGGAGGCGCTGGAGATAGTCCAGGCCGCTCATCGTCTTCATCGCTTCGAGATCGGGGGCCAGATCCGCCCAGGTGATGGTGCGGCTGCGCAAGGCGTCGGGGGCGGCGGACATGAAGGGTCTCTCCTGGAGCTTGCCGGCGCGGCCTGGCGCCGAAGGCGGCAAGCATAGGCCGGCGCCGGGGCGGCGGGAACCGGCCGGCGACGCAGCCGCGCCATGCAAAATCGGCAGGGCACCCGCCCGGGCGCAATCCCGCGCGCGGCCTGTTCCCGCGGTGGTGATCGTTCTATAACGGGTCCGGCACCAAAGCCGCAGGGGGATTACAGGATCATGGGCTCGAAACAGGCCGGGGATAGGGCCGGCGGCAGGACGCTGGCGGATTATCCCAACCATCCTTTCGCGGGCCTGGATGTGGCGAGCCTGCTCGCCGAACGGGCGCGCCAGCGCGGCGCCCATCCCTTTCTCCTTTGGGAGCCTTTCGTGGGCGAGAGCGCCTGCTGGAGCTATGCGGCTTTCGCGGCGCAGGCGGCCCGCACCGCCGCCGGCCTTTTCCGGCGCGGCGTGCGCCCCGGCGACAAGATATTGATTCATCTCGACAATTGCCCGGAATCGCTCTTCGCCTGGTATGGGTGCGCCATTCTCGGCGCCGTCGCCGTCACCACCAATGCCCGCTCCTCGGGCGAGGAGCTTGGCTATTTCGCCGGCCATAGCGGCGCGATCGCCGCCATGACCCAGCCGCGCTTTGCCGAACTGGTCGCGGCCCATTGCCCCGATCTGCGCTGGATCGCGGTCACCGCCACCGACAATGGCGCGCCGCCCGCCGCCGGGCAGGCGCCGGCCGCGGGCGACAGCTTCGCCGCCCTCGACGGCGATCCGGCCGATCTCCCCCGCCGTGCCCCCGATCCGCTCGCCCCCGTCGGCGTGCAATATACTTCCGGCACCACCTCGCGCCCCAAAGGCGTGCTCTGGACGCATGCCAACGCGCTTTGGGGCGCCCGCATCAATGCCCTGCACCAATCCTTGGTGCCCGAGGACGTGCATCTCACCTATCTGCCGCTGTTCCACACCAATGCCCAGGCCTATTCCGTTCTGGCCGCGCTCTGGGTCGGGGCCAGCGTCGTGGTGCAGCCGCGCTTCTCCGCCAGCCGCTTCTGGCCGGTCTCGCTCAAGCATCGCTGCACCTGGACCTCCCTGGTGCCGTTCTGCGTGCGCGCCCTGATGGAGCATCCCGTGCCGCTGCAGCATGCCTACCGGCTGTGGGGCAACGCCCTGTGCGCGCCGCCGACGGATGCGCATTTCCGGGTCAAGACCATCGGCTGGTGGGGGATGACCGAGACCATCACCCACGGCATCGTCGGCGATCCCTGGTCGGAGAACCGCTCGATGATGATCGGCCGCGCCGCGCCGGAATATGGCATCAGCGTGCGGGACGAGGAGGGGCGGGAGGTCGCGCCGGGAGAGACGGGCGATCTGCTGGTCAAGGGGCTGCGCGGCCTGTCGCTGTTCCAGGAATATCTCGACAATCCGGAAGCCACCGCTGCGAGCTTCGATGAGCAGGGGTGGTTCCGGACCGGCGACCGCCTGATCCGGCATGCCGACGGCTTCCTCCAGTTCGCCGACCGCGCCAAGGACATGCTGAAGGTCGGGGGCGAGAATGTCGCCGCCTCCGAGATCGAGCGGGTGATCCTGACGGTGCCCGGGGTGCGCGAGGTGGCGGTGGTCGGCCGCAAGCATCCGATGCTGGACGAGGTGCCGATCGCGCTCATCATTCCCGACGAGGCGGCCGGCGTGCCGGCGGCGGCGCTGCTGGCGGCGGTGAGCGCTGCCTGCGCCGCGGCGCTGGCCGATTTCAAGCGGCCGCACGAGGTGCGCTTGGCAGCGGAGTTTCCCCGCTCTACCTTGGAGAAGATCGCCAAGGCGCAATTGCGCCGCCAGATCGAGCGCGAGGCGGTGGAAACCACCGCCCCGAGCCGCTGAGGGTTAGGATCTGAAGGTTGGGAAGAGGGCTGCCATGACCCAGTATGATTACGATCTTTTCGTCATCGGCGCCGGATCGGGCGGCGTCAGGGCCAGCCGCATGGCGGCCTCCTACGGCGCCCGCGTCGCCATCGCCGAGGAAAGCCGCGTCGGCGGCACCTGCGTCATCCGCGGCTGCATCCCGAAGAAGCTTCTGGTCTATGCCGGCCATTATGCCGAGGATTTCGCCGATGCGGCCGGGTATGGCTGGGAGGTGGACGCGCCGCGCTTCTCCTGGCCGAAGCTGATCGCGGCCAAGGATTGCGAGATCGACCGGCTCAACGGCCTCTATCTCAACACGCTCAAGACCGCGGGCGTGACGCTCCATCCCGAACGGGCGGTGATCGAGGATCCCCATCTCGTGCGGGTCGGATCCAGGCGGATCAGCGCGCGCTACATCCTGATCGCCACCGGCGGCTGGCCGAGCCTGCCCGATCTTCCCGGCATCGAGCATGCCATCACCTCGAACGAGGCGCTGCATCTGCCGCAATTGCCCAGGCGCATCGCGGTGGTCGGGGGCGGCTATATCGCGGTGGAATTCGCCGGCATCTTCAACGCCCTCGGCGCGGAGACAATGCTGCTCTATCGTGGCGAGCAGATCCTGCGCGGCTTCGATGGCGACATCCGCCGGCATCTCGCGGCCGAGATGGAAAAGAAGGGCGTGCGCATCCGCCTGCATGCCGGTGTGCGCGCGATCGCCAAGGAAGCCGACGGCAGCCTGACGCTCGATCTCGGCGCGGGCGAAAAGCTTGGCTGCGACGCCGTGCTCTATGCCACCGGGCGGGCGCCCAACACGCGCCATCTCGGCCTCGAGGGGGTGGGCGTCGCGGTGGATGCGGAAGGGGCGGTGGTCGTCGATGCCTATTCGCGCGCCTCGGTGCCCAACATCTATGCCGTGGGCGATGTCACCGACCGCCTCGCCCTCACCCCCGTCGCCATCAAGGAGGGCGCGGCGGTGGCGGCGACGCTGTTCGGCGGCAAGCCTGTCGCGCCCTCGCACGAGAATGTCCCCTCGGCGGTCTTCAGCCAGCCCGCCGTCGCCACCGTGGGCCTGAGCGAGGAAGCGGCGGCGGCGGCCTTCGGCGCCCTCGACATCTATAAAACCACCTTCCGCCCCTTGCGCCACACGCTGTCGGGCCGCGACGAGCGGACGCTGATGAAGCTGGTGGTGGAGCAGGCCGGCCAGAAGGTAGTCGGCGCGCACATGGTCGGCGCCGACGCGGCGGAGATCATCCAGGGCCTCGCCATCGCCATCCGCCTGGGTGCGACCAAGGCCGAGTTCGACGCCACGCTCGGCATCCATCCGACGGCGGCCGAGGAATTCGTCACCATGCGCGAGAAATGGCAGCCGCCGAAGCAGGCGGCGGCCGAATAGGGCGGCGGCGGCATAGGCGGAAGGCCGGTCCGCCGGCGGATTTCCGGTTCGCAGTTTGAAAACGCCGCCGTCCGGCGTATATCTCAAGGCTGGCGTTTGGTACCTAGGGAAGACTTTCATGGTGGCGAAATGGACCCCGGAGGGGTGGCGCGGCAGGCCGGCGCAGCAGCAGCCCGACTATCCGGACAAGGCGGCGCTTATCGCGGCCGAGGCCAAGCTCGCCCGCTTTCCGCCGCTGGTCTTCGCCGGCGAGGCGCGCCGGCTGCGCCAGCAACTGGGCCAGGTGGCGGCGGGTAAGGCTTTTCTGCTCCAGGGCGGCGATTGCGCCGAAAGCTTCGCGGAATTCACCGCCGACAATATCCGCGACACGTTCCGCGTGCTGTTGCAGATGGCGGTCGTGCTCACCTTCGCCGCCGCCTGTCCGGTGGTGAAGGTCGGGCGCATGGCCGGCCAGTTCGCCAAGCCGCGCTCGGCGCCCGACGAGGTGCAGAACGGCGTTGCCCTGCCGAGCTACCGCGGCGATATCGTCAATGGCATGGAATTCGACGCGGCGGCCCGCATCCCCGACCCGCAGCGGATGATCGAGGCCTATAGCCAGTCGACGGCGACGCTCAACCTGCTGCGCGCCTTCGCCCAGGGCGGCTATGCCGATCTGCACCAGGTCCATCGCTGGAACCTGCGCTTCGTCGACCGCAGCCCGCAGAGCGAGCGCTGGCAGGAGATGGTGGAGCGCATTTCCGAGGCGCTCGACTTCATGGAGGCCTGCGGCCTGACGCCGGACCAGACGGCGGAGCTGCGCCAGACGGATTTCTATACCAGCCACGAGGCGCTGCTGCTGGGCTACGAGCAGGCGCTGACTCGGGTCGATTCGACTTCCGGCGACTGGATCGATACATCCGCCCACATGCTGTGGATCGGCGATCGCACCCGCCAGCCCGACGGCGCCCATGTCGAATTCCTGCGCGGCGTCCTCAATCCGCTGGGCATGAAATGCGGGCCCGGCCTTGAGGCGGACGGTCTGCTGCGCCTGATCGACATCCTCAATCCGCAGAACGTGCCCGGGCGGCTGACGCTGATCTGCCGCATGGGCGCCGACCGGGTGGAGGAGAAGCTGCCGGCGCTGATCCGCGCCGTTCAGCGCGAGGGGCGGAGCATCGTCTGGTCGTGCGACCCGATGCACGGCAATACGCTGACCTCCACCACCGGCTACAAGACGCGGCCCTTCGACCGGATCCAGACCGAGCTGCGTCGCTTTTTCGCCGTGCACCAGGCGGAGGGATCGCACGCCGGCGGCGTCCATCTCGAAATGACCGGGCAGGATGTGACGGAATGCCTGGGCGGCGCCCAGGCGATCGACGAGAGCAGCCTGGCCGACCGCTACCACACCCATTGCGATCCGCGTCTCAATGCCAGCCAGAGCCTGGAGCTTGCCTTCCTCGCCGCGCTGATGCTGAAGAAGGAGCGCCTACATGCCCGGGCCCAGATCGCCGCAGCTTCCTGAGGAGAATGCGGGGCCGGCGACCGCGTTGGCACCGCGCAACGAGGGCGCGGAGCCCGAGGCGGTCGAGCGGCTGATCGCCGGCTATACCGACGCCTATTTCCGCCGCACGCGGGAGACGGTGCAGCAATACGGCGACATGCGCGTCACCTATGCCATCTTCATGCGGCGGCCGGTGATCTTCTGTCCGCGCCTGGTGGTGGAATGGCTCGAAAGCGTGGCGGCGGCGCGCGGCGTGCGCTTCGATATCGAGCTGCGCTACGAGGAGGGAGCCTGGGTCGGCGCCGGCGAGCCGCTGATCTATCTCACCGGCCCGCTCTATCACCTGGTCGATCTCGAAACGCTCTATCTGCAAAAGCTCGGGCCGGCCTGCGTCGCCGCCTACAATGCCTATGCCATGTGCTGCGATCTGCCGCAGACAAGCTTCCTCGCCATGGACGCCCGCCATTGCGGCGGCACGGAAATGGCGCAGATGATGGCCTATGCCGCGTCCGTCGGCGGCCGAGCGGCCGGCCGCGACGTCGGCGCCAAGGGCTTCATCGGCAATGCCACCGACGCGACGGCGCATTATTTCGGCCGCGAGCGCGGGCTCGGCACCATGCCGCATGCGCTGATCGGCTATGCCGGCTCGACGCTGCGCGCGGCCGAGATGTTCGTCGCCACCTTCCCCGATGCGCCGCTGACGGTGCTGGTCGATTATTTCGGCCTCGAGGTCACCGATACGCTCGGCGTCTGCCGCCGCTTTCCCGATATGGCGGCGGCCGGCCGGCTGGCGGTGCGCCTCGACACCCACGGCGGCCGCTTCGTGGAAGGGCTGGACCCGGCCCGCTCCTACGCGGTGCTGGAGCGCCACGCGCCCAATGCCATCCGCCAGTACCGCACCGATGCCGAGCTGAGCTGGCTGGTCGGCACCGGCGTCACTGCCGCCGCGATCTATCATATGCGCGACACCCTGGACCAGGCCGGCTTCCGGCAGGTGCAGATTGTCGCCTCGTCGGGCTTCGGCCCGGCCAAATGCAAGGTGATGGCGAGCGTGAAGGCCCCGATCGATATGATCGGCACCGGCTCCTACCTGCCGGAACGCTGGCACGAGACCTATGCCACCGCCGATATCATCGCCTATGACGGACGGCCGAGCGTCAAGGTCGGCCGCGAGTTCCTGCTCCGGCGCTAGAGCGCGATCGGATCAAGTCGAACCGGGCAGGGTTCGACTTGATCCGTGAATCGCCCTCTATGTTATTGATTAGAGACTGATTCACGTTTCAGGTTGGATCGTCGAGCGATTCAACCTGAAACGATCAGGTTCTAGGGCCTGTTTGCGGAAACAGGCGCAAGACAAGTCTCAAGGCCTTTCACGCCTCTGGCGCCATCAGCTCGATCCGGTTGCCGAACGGATCATCGACATAGAACCTGTCGCCGCCGTCAAGCGGCGGGTCCTCGACGATCCGGTAGCCGGCCTGTTCGAGGCGTGCCGCCAGCGCCCGCAGGTCGTCCACGACAAGGGCCGGATGCGCCTTCCTGGCCGGCCGGAAATCCGCCTCGACGCCGAGGTGGATCTTCACCTCGCCACTCTCGAACCAGCAGCCGCCGCGCGCGGCGAGATGCGGCGGCTTGACCTTCTCGGGAATGCCCAGGATGCCGTGATAGAACGCCCGTGCCTCGTCCTCCCGGCCTGGCGGCATGGCGAGCTGCACATGCTCCAAACGACGAACCTGCATCCGCGCCCCTAAGCATCGCCCCTGCGCATCGTGACCCTCGCCCGCCGAAGCCGGAGGGGCGGAATTCTCAGGCGGTCTTGACGAGCTGCTTGCCGAAATTCTCGCCCTTGAGCAGGCCGATGAAGGCTTTCGGCGCCTTTTCCAGCCCCTCGGTGATCGTTTCGCGGTACTTGATCTTGCCGCTTGCGACCCAGCCGGCAAGCTCGGGCAGCGCCACCGGCCAGCGCTGCATCCGGTCGGAGACGATGAATCCTTCGAGCTTTACCCGGTTGACGAGAAGAGAGGCGATGTTCTTCACGCCGTAAGGGTCGGTCGCGTTATATTGCGAGATCAGGCCGCAGAGCGGGATGCGGGCGTTGGCATTGAGCCGGCGCAGCACGGTATCGAGAATCTCGCCGCCGACATTCTCGAAATAGACGTCGATGCCCTTGGGCGTCGCGGCGGCGAGCGCGTCATAAAGGTGGCCGTCGCGGTAATCGACGCAGGCATCGAAGCCCAGCTCCTTGACCGCATAATCGCATTTCGCCTTACCGCCGGCGATGCCAACCGCGCGGCAGCCCTTGAGCTTGGCGATCTGGCCGACGACGCCGCCGACGGCGCCGGTGGCGGCGGCGACCACCACGGTCTCGCCCTCCTTGGGCTGGCCGATATCGAGCAGGCCGATCCAGGCGGTCACGCCCGGCATGCCGACGACACCGAGATAGGTGGTGAGCGGCACCGCCTTGGGATCGACCTTGCGCATGCCGGTGCCATCCGAGACCGCGTATTGCTGCCAGCCGGTGCGGCAGACCACAATATCGCCGGCCTTGAAGCGGGCGTTGTTGGATTGCACCACTTCGCTGACCGTCTCGCCTTCCATGACGCCGCCGATCGGGACCGGCGTGGCATAGGATTTGGCGTCGTTCATGCGCCCGCGCATATAGGGGTCGAGCGAGAGGAAAAGGCTGCGCACCAGCACCTGACCGTCACCGGGGGCCGGGATTTCGGTCTCGACGATGCGGAAATCGCCCTCCTGCACCCAGCCGCTCGGGCGGCTGTTGAGCAGGACCTGCATGTTCTTGGCGGTCATGGGGCGCGCTTCCTCCCGTTCAAGGATGATCATTCCGGCCCCTACCATAGCGGGATATTGCGGGCGGGCAACCCGCGGATGGCGGGTTTTATAGCGTGAATCGGCCCTTGAGCGGGCGGGAACGGGTCTGACGCCGGCCAGGATTGGGGATAAGACCCATTGTCGCCGGGCGAGCGCCGGGTTAAGTAACCTCGATGAGCGACCATCTCACCCTTGCCCTGGCGCAGATCAACCCGACCGTCGGCGACATCGCCGGCAATGTCGCCCGCATCCTGGCCCGGCGGCGGGAGGCGGCCGCGGCCGGCGCCGACCTCGTCGTCTATGGCGAACTGGTGATCTGCGGCTATCCGCCGGAGGATCTGGTGCTGAAGCCGCGCTTCATCGCCGCTTGCCGGGCGGCGGCCGAAGAACTGGCGGCGGCGACGGCGGACGGCGGCCCGGCGCTTCTGGTGGGAGCGCCGTGGATCGAGGAAGGCCGCCTGCACAATGCCGCGCTGCTGCTCGACGCCGGGCGCATCCAGGCGGTGCGCTTCAAGCACGACCTGCCCAATTACGGCGTCTTCGACGAGAAGCGCGTTTTCGCGTCGGGTCCCTTGCAGGGGCCGGTCGTCTTCCGCGGCGTCCGCCTCGGCCTGCTGATCTGCGAGGACATGTGGTTCCCCGAAGTGGCCGAATGCCTGGAGGAGACGGGCGCCGAGATCCTCATCGTCACCAACGGCTCGCCTTACGAACTCGACAAGCCGGACGAGCGTCTGAACCTCGCCCGGGCGCGGGTGGCCGAGAGCGGCCTGCCGCTTGCCTATGTCCATCAGGTGGGCGGGCAGGACGAGCTGGTGTTCGACGGCGCGTCCTTCGTGCTGAATGCCGGCGGCGCCCTGGCGGCGCAACTTCCCTCCTTTCGCGAGGCCCTCGCCCTGACCCGCTGGAGCCGGGGGGCGGAGGGATGGCGCTGCGCCGAGGGCGAACGGGTGGCGCCGCCTGAGCGCCTGGAAGGCATCTGGCTAGCCATGATGCTGGGCTTGCGCGACTATGTGGCGAAGAACCGCTTCCCGGGCGTGGTTCTGGGCCTGTCGGGCGGCATCGATTCGGCGCTGAGCGCGGCGGTGGCGGTGGATGCGCTCGGGCCCGAGCGGGTGCGGGCGGTGATGCTGCCCTATCGCTATACCAGCCGCGACAGTCTGGAGGATGCCGCCGGCTGCGCGGCACTGCTCGGCCTTGATCTTGCGACGATCGCGCTGTCGCCGGCAGTGGCCGCAATGGGCGAGATGCTCGAGCCCGCCTTCGCCGGCCTGCCGCCGGGGCTGGCGGAGGAGAATATCCAGTCGCGCCTGCGCGGCGTCACCCTCATGGCGCTTTCCAACAAGCTCGGCCACATGGTGCTGACCACCGGCAACAAGTCGGAGAATTCGGTCGGCTATGCGACGCTCTA
>CALCYJ010000037.1 GCA_937905845.1 uncultured Rhodospirillales bacterium | reverse complement strand
GAGATGCTGGCGGAGGGACCGGGGCGCGAGCAGCGTTTCAGCTTCCGCACCAATGTCGACGATGTCGTGAGCGCAGATGCCGGCCATCCGATCCGGGTGGATGAGACGCCCGAGGGGCCCTCGCCCAAGCTGATGGTGCGCGACGGGCTTGAGGCGCTGATCGCCCGCCCGCTGTTCTACGACCTCGTCGCCTTGGCCGAACCCGATCCTTCGGGCCCGGAAGACCAGATCGGCGTCTGGAGCGGCGGCCTATTCTTTCCGCTCGGGCGGACGGGGGGCTGAGCGGCGGTGCTGCGCGAAAGGCTCATCGACCGGCTGGCGCCGGCGGACGGCGATGCGGGCGAAGACAGCATCGGCCGCAGCGATTTCGATCTCAATCCGCATCTTAAAGAAGTGCCGCCGCCGGCCGGCGCGCTGACCGCCGCCGCCGTGCTCGTCCCCCTCATCGAAGCCCCGGAAGGCTTCCGCGTCCTCTTCACCCGGCGGACCGAGCATCTGAGCAATCACGCCGGCCAGATCAGCTTTCCCGGCGGGCGCTGCGAGCCCGGCGACCGCGACGCGATCGCCTGCGCCCTGCGTGAGACCGAGGAGGAGATCGGGCTCGATCGCCGCTTCGTCACGATCTTCGGCCGGCTCGATCCCTATGTCACGGTGACCGGCTTCCGCATCGAGCCGGTGGTGGGGTTCGTCGCACCGGGCTTCACGCTCCGGCCCGATGCCGACGAGGTGGCGGAAGTCTTCGAGGTGCCGCTCGACTTCCTCCTCGATCCGCGCAACCATCGGCGCGACAGCGGCATGCGCAACGGCATCCAGCGCTACTGGTATGCGATACCCTATGGCCGCCACAATATCTGGGGTGCGACGGCGGGGATGCTGATGAATCTCTACCACAAGGTCACCGCCCCATGACCCGTCCGGTCCCTGGCCGGCGGGAAGGCTGAGGCCGGATGCAGCCCGCCGGCCGCATCGCCCCGATACCGCCCTGGATGGAGAGGGCGGAGACGCGGACCCTCCTGGCGGCGCTGGCGCGCGAGGGGGCGTTGGCCCGGTTCGTCGGCGGCTGCGTGCGCGACGCCGTCTTGGGCCGGCCGGGCCAGGATATCGATATCGCCATCGACCGCCCGCCGGATGAAATCATGCGCCTCTTGGCGGCGGGCGGGATCCGCGCCCTTCCGACCGGCCTTGCGCATGGCACGGTGACGGCACGGATCGGGGTCGACCATTTCGAGATCACCAGCTTACGCCGCGATGTGGAGACGTTCGGCCGGCACGCCCGCGTCGCCTTCACCGACGATTGGCAGGCGGATGCCGCGCGGCGCGACTTCACCATCAACGCTCTTTTCGCCGATCCGGACGGAACCCTCTACGACCCGATCGGCGGCCTGGCGGATCTTGCGGCCGGACGGGTGCGCTTTGTCGGCGAGCCGGGCCTACGCATCGCCGAGGACGCGCTGCGCCTGCTGCGCTTCTTCCGTTTCCATGCCTATTACGGCCGGGGCGAGCCGGACGGGGCGGCGGTGGATGCCTGCGCCGCGGCGGCGGCGGCGCTGGACGGGCTCTCGGGCGAGCGGCTGTGGGGCGAGCTTAAGCGCCTCCTGCTGGCGCCCGCGCCCAATCGCGTGCTGGCCACCATGGCGGCCTGCTCCGTGCTCGCTCATCTTCTCCCCGCACCCGCCGATATCGCCAGGCTGGCGCGGCTCTGCCCGATCGAGGCCGCGGTCGCGGCGCCCGACGCGCTGCGCCGGCTGGCGGCACTGCTGCCGCTCATCTCCAAGCCTGCCGCGGCGGCGGCCCTGCGCCTCGCACTGGCCGCGCGCCTCGCACTGGCGGTGCGCCTCGCACTGGCGCGAGCGGAGGCGCGGCGTCTCAGCGGTCTTGTCCGGCCGCTGCCGGGGCTGGACGCGGCCCCCTCGGCGCCGGCGCTGCACCGGCTGCTCTATCGCGAAGGGCGCGAGCGGGTGCGCGACCACCTGCTGCTGGACTGGGCCGGCGATCCCGCGTCCAGCCCCACGGACGAGACAAGGCTGCGGTTGGTCGGCCAGGTGGAAGACTGGGCGCCGCCGCTTCTGCCGGTCAGGGGCGAGGACATCCTGGCGCTGGGGGTTGCGGCCGGGCCCGAGGTCGGCCGCCTGCTGGCCCGGATCGAGGCCTGGTGGGAGGCGGGGGATTTTCGTGCCGGCCGCCCGGCCGCGCTCGCCGAGCTGAGGCGCCTTGCCGGGCGGTAGCGGGATCAGGCGGGATTTGTTAGGATGCGGCGTCGGGCAACGGTGGAATCGCCGTGATGGCCTGGACGGAAGAACCAGGCGTCGATGGGCGGTCGTCCATCGGCGCGCAACGAATAGCTAAAGGGACACCATCATGCGGGTTGGACTGTTTGCATTGGCCGCTACGGCCTTTCTTCTCACCGGGTGCGGCGGCGGCCAGTTCGTCGGTCTCCACTCCTGCGCCAAGGACGGCTCGGTCGTGTGGTATGTCCAGCCGAACACGCAGGGCCATGTCGATCCGGCGATCGTCAGCCCGGCAAACTGCAAGCGTTGAGCCCTGGCGCATATTACTTATGAAGGCATGAGTGCGGTGCCCTAAAGAATATGCGCCAAACCAACACGTTAGGAGCATTTCGCGGGGCGATCCGCTTTGGAAATGCTTTCCCCTCCGGCCGGCCGGCCCTGCGCCGGCCGCCGGGGAACCGCCCGCGGGTCGCCGGCCGCGCGACGCCCGCGGCTTTCAAGGCCAGCGCGCTTCCGGCGGCATCGACATGAGGATCGCCTCGATATTGCCGCCGGTGCGCAGGCCGAACTGGGTGCCCCGGTCGTACAGCAGGTTGAATTCGGCATAGCGGCCGCGGCGGACGAGCTGATGCTCGCGCTCCGCCGCCGTCCAGGACTGGCCCAGGTGCCGGCGCACCAGTTCGGGATAGATGGCGAGGAAGGCTTCCCCGACATCGCGGGTGAAGGCGAAATCGCGCTCGAAATCGCCGCTATCCAGATGATCGTAGAAGATGCCGCCCACCCCGCGCGTCTCGCCGCGGTGGGGCAGGAAGAAATATTCATCGCACCATTGTTTGAACCGGGGGTAGTAGCCCGGATCGCTGCGCGCGCAGGCGGCTTTCAGCGCGGCGTGGAAATCGGCCGTATCGCGCGCGGGGGCGGCGGCCCACATGGGGGTCAGATCGGCGCCGCCGCCAAACCAGGCGCGGCTGGTCACGATATGGCGCGTGTTCATATGCACCGCCGGCACTTTGGGCGATCGCGGATGGGCGACGACGGAAATGCCGCTGGCCCAGAAGGCGCCATCCTCGGCCGCCCCCGGGATCTGCGCGCGGAAATCGGCGGAAAACGCGCCCCAGACGGTCGAGATATTCACCCCGACCTTCTCGAACACCCGGCCGCGCATCACCGCCATGACGCCGCCGCCACCCCCCGGTCTCACCCATTCCCGCCGCTCGAATCGTCCCGCGGGCTCGCTTGGCGGCGGGTCCGGGAGCGCATCCTCCAACGCTTCCAGCGCGGCGCAGATGCGGTCGCGGAGCGAAGCGAACCAGGTGCCGGCCGTGGCCCCGCGCAAGGCGAGGGGCGGCACCGGCACCGGCACCCCCGCGTCGTCGTTCGTCGCACCACTTTCCGCCATCGAATTCTCCTCGGCGCATCGGTTCGTAGCCTATGCCGCCTAGCGATCCCGACCGGGG
>CALCYJ010000036.1 GCA_937905845.1 uncultured Rhodospirillales bacterium | reverse complement strand
CGATGCGGCTGATATGGCTGTCGAGATTGACGCGGATGCAGGGCCAGTTGAGGCGGGCCGCCACCTGCTCGATATGCGTCGATTTGCCGGTGCCGTGATAGCCCTGCACCATGACGCGGCGGTTATAGGCGAAGCCCGCGAGGATGGCGAGCGTCGTCTCGCGGTCGAAGCGGTAGGATTCGTCGATATCCGGCACGTAATCGCTGCCGGTGGAAAAAGCCGGCACCTGCATGTCGCTGTCGATGCCGAAGGCCTGCCGGATCGAGATCTTGATATCGGGCAGGCCTGTGGCCGGGGCCGGAATGCGGCCGGCCGTATCGCTTGACGTCATAAACCCGGTTCCATTCTTTCGAAGATACGAGCCTCTGCCGGCGGAAAAGCGGCTCGATTGTTCCGCCAGAAAATCTTCCGCCCCGACCAAGGCGTCCAATCGATATTCCAAGGCCCGCGGGCCTTGGCCAATTCTCCTGTCCCTGCCAATTCTCCTGTCCCTGCCAATTCCCCTACCCTTGATTATAGCCGCAGGACATGAGGTAGCTGTACGCCTGGTTGATAAGCTTGATCTTTTCTTCCGCGACCTTGCTGCCGCCATTGGTATCGGGGTGGAAACGTTTCACCAGTTGCTTGTAGCGCGACTTGATCTGCTGCACCGTGACGAAGGGTTCAAGGTCGAGGTCGGCCAGCGCCTTGCGCTCCGCCGGCGCCAGCGGGCGCATCTGCCCGCGCCTCACCTTTTCCGCCGCGACATCCGCCAGGCCGGCCTCGCCCATGAGATCGAGCGGGTCGAACCAGCCATGGCCGCCGGAACTTGAGCCCGGCGCCGTGCCGATGTGCCAGGTCGGGCGGTGCCAGGTGGCGTTGCCGCTCTGGTAGTCTTCGATCTCCTGCTGACTCATGCCGGCGAAAAAATCCCAAGCGGCATTATAATCGCGTACGTGCGACAGACAGAACCAGAAATGCCCCGTTTCCGGCCGGCGCGACCGGGGAGCGCGATATTCGCCCAGCCCCTCGCAACCCGGAAAATCGCAGGCCCGGGGCGCCGCCGCTCCGGCCGCCGCCCCGCGATCGCGGTTCAAATCGGTGCGGGCTCGCGGCATGACAAAGAGTATGAGGAGTTTGGCCGGCCATGGCAAGACGAGGCCTGAGGCGCTGGCATCCGTACCGCAACTTCTGGTATGTACCACTGTCCGCTAGCCGCATTTTGGTAGCCATGATATCCACAATTATTATCAATTCGATCCATATGTCCAGGCAACGACAACTAATAGAAGATTAAATCTGGATACGGCCTTGACATATGAAGGGATCGAGGTCAGCTTTCCAAATTAAATCGGGAGAAAACAAAGACACAAATGGTTGTTATCAAAACCATTGAAACAAAACTGCGGGCGGCTTTTTCACCGATAGCGCTCGAAATCGTTGATGAATCATCTCGTCATGCGGGGCACACTGGTTCTCGCCCTGGCGGAGAGACACATTTCCGCATTGAAATCGTGTCCGATGCCTTTGAGGGCCTGTCACGGCTCGCCCGCCAGAGAGCGATCCATCATGCCCTCGCCGCCGAGCTTGCCGGTCCCGTCCATGCCTTGGCCGTGCACGCAATTGCTTCATCGGAAAGAGTCTCGGAAGACTGAGACACGTCGCCCGACATTTTTCCGCTTTAAATTCTACTATAGCGTTTATTGATGGTCAGTTTCTATGCTGTTCATGTAATATTGCCAAAATTTTCAACTTTAAGTGAATAATATATATAGCTTATACTCTTTTTATGAGACAGTCTGCGCGAAATCAACCCCAGCCACCTCTCGACGAGAAGATGCGGCCCTATAATGTTCGGATAGAAGGCCGCCGGACCAGTGTCCGGCTGGAGCCGCGGGAATGGGAGATCCTGCGCATGATCTGCCAGCGCGAGGGCATTACCATTCATCAATTCTGCACCAGCGCGGTGCTTCAGCGGCGCGAACACAATCAGACCGCACGGATCAGGGTTGCGCTTCTGGATTATCTGTCGCGACGATCCCCGGTTGCCTGACGCCGCCGGGCCAGGACCGGCTTGAGCCTGTTCTTATCGCAAAAGTGGACACCACTTTTGCGATAAGAACAGGCTCAAGCTATTGATTCGGCGCGAATTCTGATCGACCGGCTGATGCCAGCCGGTCGGAAAGCGCGCCGGCCTGGACCAGGCCGCTAGCGGCCCGATCCGCGCTCGTCGTGCGGGCGCAGCAGCACCAGGTGGTCGCGCACCAGCCCCAGCGTCTCGCTGATGCCGGCGATGGCGGTTTCGTGCCGCTCCAGGACATCGCGCTGGCTCTGGCGGTAGCGGTCGAATTCGATCCGCAATCCATCGGCTTCCGGCAGCGGCGGCAAGGCGCGCTTGGCGAATTTGGCCAGCTGCTGGACCAGTTCGGCCACCGCCGCATCCTTCTCGCGCAAAGCCGCCTCGCGGCGTTCGATCTGCTCGCGCAAATAGGCGATCTGCTCGCGCAGCACGGTTTCGACGGTCCGCACCACGTCGGCGGCCGGTACCGGCGCGGGAGCCGCCGTGGGACTTGTCGGCGCCGCCTCCATCCGCGGCCGTGAAGCAACACCGGGAGCGGCGGCATAAACCATGCCGGCGGCATGCGGATAGAACGGTACACCCTGCGCGGGTGGTGGAGGTGCGGGCGCGGGCGGCATGGAGGCGGCCTGGCCCGCCGACGGCCGTTCGGGGCGGGGTGCCGCGGCCCCGGTATATTCCAGCCGGACCCGCCAGCGGCCGTTCGATTCCTGGTAATAGCCGCGCAGAAAGCCGCGGTCGATCGCGAGCTTGACCGCGGCTTCCGAGATGCCGAGCTGGCGGGCCGCCTCGGCGATATCGACCGTATTGCCGGGATCCTGGCCCGGGCCCGGGAAGGCGGTGGGGTCGGAGGACGGGTAAGGGGTCACGGCGGGCTTTAACCTTATGGCCGCAAGGCGCGGCGCCACGGCGCGCCCGGCAGCGGTATCACCTTGGCCGGCGCCGCGGCGGAGGGGGATGCCGCGTGGCCGCCCGGATCCGCTGAGTTGCCGCGGTTACACCAGATATGGGCCAGGCACTGATCGATGGCGGCGAGCAGAGGCTCGAGTTCCGGCTCCGGCCTTGGCCCCAGCTCCGGTCCGGGCGGGCAGGATGCCGCGGTCTGCGCCAAGGCCTGTTCCAGCCACGCGTCCACCGTAAGCCCGGAGCCGCCGGCAGCCCGGATGATCCTGCGCCTGAGCTTGGCCGAGATATCGCCGATCGACCCGATCGCTGCCATGACTAAGCTTTCGCCCTCATCCCATGCCGCCCGCGCCCGATTTTCGCGCCTGGACGGCAATCAAGAGGTCCAATATCGGCCGGTTCCGTCAAAATTTAGTAAATGCCACGGCGATGGGCGGGAGAGACGGGAGAGACGGGAGATGACCGGCCGCGGCCGGCGGGCGGGCCGGATGGCCGCGGCCTAGGGCGCTTTCCGACCGGTTGAACTCAGCCGGTCGATTAGAATTCGCGCTCACTCGATATCTTGAGCCTGTTCTTGTCGCAAAAGTACTGTCCACTTTTGCGACAACAGGCTCTAGAGAAAGTTCCGCAGCATCGCCACCAGGGGAAGATCGGCCGGCGGCATGGGCAGATCCGCCATCTTCGCCACCCGCAGCCATTTCAGCACCTGGCCCTCGCGCGGGGTCACGATCCCCTCCCAGCGGCGGCAGAGATAGAGCGGCATCATCAGGTGGAAGGACTCGTAACTGTGGGAGGCGAAGGTGAAGGGCGCCAGGCACGGCGGCCGCACAATGATGCCAAGCTCCTCCTCCAACTCGCGGATGAGGGCACTTTCCGGCGTCTCGCCGGGCTCGACCTTGCCGCCCGGGAATTCCCACAATCCCGCCATGGCCTTGCCCGGCGGGCGCTGCGCCAGGAGGATGCGGTCGTCGGGATCGATCAGCGCCACCGCCGCCACCAGCAGCAGCGGCAGGCCGGCGCCGGGCCCGGCCGCGACGGCGGCACCGGGCACGGCGGGGTCAGGAACGGTAGTCGGCATTGATATCGATATAGCCGTGGGTCAGATCGCAGGTCCAGACCTGGGCCCGGCCGCGGCCAACCCCGACATCGACGGCGATATCGATTTCGCGCGTCTGGAGATGGAGGGTCGCCTGGGCTTCGTCGTAAGCCGGATCGAGCGCGCCGGCAAAGGTGACGGGCTGACCGCCGAGGCGGATCTCCAGCCGGTCGCGGTCGGCCTTTTCGCCCGACTTGCCCACCGCCATGACGATTCGGCCCCAATTGGCGTCGCCACCGGCGATCGCCGTCTTGACCAGGGGCGAATTGGCGATGGCGAGCGCGATGACGCGGGCGGCACGGCTGCTCTGCGCGCCCGAAACGCGGATGCGCACCAGCTTGCTCGCCCCCTCGCCGTCGCGCGCCACCTGCTCGGCGAGCGAGGCCGCAACGGCGGCCAGCGCCCGGCGGAAATCTTTCAGGGCGGGATCGCCAAGGGTTGCCGGCCGGCGGTTTCCCGCCGTGCCGGTGGCAAACAGGAGCAACGTGTCGCTGGTCGATGTATCGCCATCGACGGTCAGGCAGTTGAAGGACCGGGCATTGGCCTGGCGCAGCGCCGCCGCCAGCACGGGCGCCGGCAGGGCGGCGTCGGTAACGATGAAGGCCAGCAAAGTCGCCATGTCGGGCGCGATCATGCCGGAGCCCTTGGCGATACCGTTGATCGTCACCGTCGTTCCCGAGAGGATCGCGCTCGCGGTCGCGAGCTTGGGGAACGTGTCGGTGGTGCAGATCGCCGCCGCCGCCTGGTCCCAGGCATCTTCGGTAAGACCCGGGCCCATACCCCGCAGCACGCCGGCGATCGTCGCATGATCGAGCGGCTGGCCGATCACCCCGGTCGAGGCGACCAGCATCTCCTCGGGCGCGCAGCCGAGCGCAAAGGCGCCTGCCGCCGCCATCGCCGCCGTCCCTTGCCGTCCGGCCGCGCCGGTGAAGACATTGGCATTGCCGGCATTGACGACGACGCCCCGGGTCTCGCCCGTGCCCAGATGCCGGCGGCACCATTCGACCGGCGCACCCGGCATCGTGGAGCGGGTCAGAAGGCCGGCGACGCTGGTTCCCTTTGGCACCGTCAGCAGCAGCAGGTCGGGCCGGCCGCGGTAGCGGGTGCCGCTGTTGGCCGTCGCAATCCGGACGCCGGCCAGCGGCGGCAGGTGCGGCTGAAGCGCCGGGGCCAGCGGCGAGCGGGGCAGGTTGTGCGACATCGTCAGGCTCTGGTCAGCGGGCTCTCACATGCCGCCCATCCCTTGAGGCCCGCCGCCCGGCAGGGCAACGAACCTCAAGAAGATGGCGTCATAAGGCCCTTGGGGCTATTTCGGCGGCGCCGCCGGTGCCGCCATGGGCGATCCGTCGGAATTGTACTCGACGATCTTCGCCTTGCCGCGCAGCGACTGCACCATGTTTCCGATCGCCGCCTGCGCCAGTTGCTTGCGCAATTCGTCCTTGGAGGCGTCGAAAGTGGGCGGCGGCGCGGTCCGGCGGTCCAGGACCTGGATCACATGCCAGCCGAACTCGGTCTGGACCGGCGTCTTGGTATATTCGCCGGTCTTGAGCGCAAAGGCCGCGGTCGAAAAGGCCGGCACCATCTGATCCTTGGTGAAATAGCCGAGATCGCCGCCGGTCTTGGCCGAGGGGCCGGTCGACTTCTCCTTCGCCAGGGCGGCGAAATCGGCGCCCTTGTTAAGCTCGGCAATGACCTCCTTGGCCTCCGCCTCGGTCTTCACCAGGATGTGGCGGGCATGCACCTCTTCCTGCTTCGGCATGGCCTTGACCATCTTGTCATAGGCCACCCTGAGCTTGGCGTCGGTCACTTCCGCGTTCACCGCGCGAGTGAGATAGACCTCTTCCATGACCCGCTGGCGCAAATCCGCCATGCGCTCCTTGACCTCGGGGTCGTTCTGCAACTTGGCCGTCTCCGCCGCCTGGTAGAGCAGCTCGCGGTCGACCATCTGGTCGAGGATATTGCTGAAAAGCTTGTCTTCGGGCAATGAGCGGACTTGCGGCGGCAGGGTCTGGATCGCCGCCAGCACCTGCGAATTGTGGATTTCCACCTTGTTGACCCGCGCCACGACCGGATCGGCGGTCTTGGCCGCCGCCGGCTGATCGGCCGCATGGGCTACGCCTGGCGCCGCCAGGGCCAGCGCCAGACCGGACGCACCGAGCGCCAGGGCCACGCCGGCCGCGCGCAGAAGGGTGAGCGCCGTGGGGCGCGAGGAGAGGTTCGGCATGGGCTTGAGATATCCTTGTGCCAGAAACATTGTCCGATGATAGCCTGGTTGTCCGATGGCAGAATGCCTGGTCCGCGCCGCAATCTCGGGCCTGTCCCGCGTCGGCTGAGCAGCATAAAGCCTCGGCGGGCGGCGCGCTGCAAGTTCTTTCGCGCGTCCTTTATAGAGAACGCCGCAAGCAGGCTTTCCCTGCGGCGGGGCGCGCCTGGCGGGCCGGACGGGCAGCCCGGGGCTTGCGGGGTGACGTTGACAGGAGAACGGACGCCCCTTATGTCTCACCATGCCGGGGCGCGTCTTGTCCGCAATCCCCGCCCCCGCCGGACCGGCCGTAGCCCCCCCGGCGGTCCTGCAGCCTGCGACATACGGAGTAGCTGATGTTAGGCGTGATCGCCAAAAAGATCTTTGGATCGGCCAATGATCGCATGGTCCGCGGTTTCGCCAAGACGGTCGCGGCCATCAACGCGTTCGAACCCGAGGTCGCCGGGCTCTCCGATCTCGAACTGCGCGGCAAGACCGACCGTTTCCGTGAGCGCCTGGAGGCGGGCGAGACGCTGGACGATCTTCTGGTCGAAGCCTTCGCCACCGTGCGGGAGGCGGCGAAACGCACGCTTGGTCAGCGCCATTTCGATGTGCAGCTCATCGGCGGCCTGGTGCTGCACCAGGGCAAGATCGCCGAAATGAAGACCGGCGAAGGCAAGACCCT
>CALCYJ010000035.1 GCA_937905845.1 uncultured Rhodospirillales bacterium | reverse complement strand
TCCAAGCCCATAACCAATCCCTAGGCCCAAATCCGGAGGCCGGGTTATAGGCCTGATCCTCAAGAGCCGTCAACAGGCATTTTACCGTATCCGCCACATTCTTTAATCCCCCGGCGAAGCGCCGCATTCCCTACCGCCTTCCAGCCACCGCATTAACGACCGGTTAACACCTCTCGATCTATATGGCCCTGTCGCCTGTAACCGTGCCGGCCGGCGTCAGCCGTGCCGGCGATACGACCATCCCAGTTGCGTCCGTATTTCCGGGAGACACCAGCGATGGGGCATCGAACCCCATTCAAACAGGTTGAAACGGTCGTATTGGGTTGACAGCGCGCCCGCGCGCCCGCATCGTGTGGCCCCGGATTAACTATGAACCATGAGGCGCCGACAGGACAGTGAACCAGCACCGCCCCCACGCCGACCCTCATAGCCCCCGCACCGGGGGCCAATTCCGCCTCAGCCGCGAACAATCGTCGGGTGACTTCACTCGACCGGGACGTTCGTTGACCGAGCGGCTGCGACGGCTGCCCCCGCCGCTTCTGCTGGCGGGGGCGCTGGCCAGCACCATCCTGGCGGTCGGCCTGATCAATCAACGCGAACTGGTTCTCGAACAACAGACGCAGCAACGCCTGACGCGATCCGTGCTGGAGATCACCAACGATTTCAGCCGTTTCCTGCCGCTGATCGCGCCGCCGGGCGCCCGTTCCGGTCCGCTGCCCTTTTCCGCCGCCCTGCCACCCGCGGTCGCGGCGCAAGCCGTGGCGCCGGTCAAGTCGGCTGCCACATCCACGCCCGCCATCGTCTCGAAGACGGTCGCCATCGGCCGCGGCGACACGCTCATGGGGGTTCTGACCGCCGCCGGCGTCGCCGCGAATCAGGCGCAGGGAGCCGTCGCCGCGCTGCGCACGGTTTTCGATCCGCGCGAGCTGAAGCTTGGCCAGCACATCACGCTCACCTTCTCGCGGATGGCGGACGAATTGCGCCTCGCCGCCCTCAGCATGGCGCCGTCACGCGAGAGCACGCTCGCCGTGCACCGGGTCGAAGGCGACACCTATACCGCCGAGACGAAGGCGCTGCCGCTCACGCCGGGAACCGCCCGCACGGGCGGCGTGATCGAAGGCAGCCTGTCCGCCACCGGACGGCGGCTGGACGTTCCGCCCCGCATCATGGCGCAGATGATCCATCTCTTCAGCTACCGCGTCGATTTCCAGCGCGACGTGAAATCGGGCGATCGCTTCGCGGTCTATTACGACCGCGCCGTCGATCCCAAGGGCCGTACCGTCAAGCTCGGCCCGCTGCTCTATGCCGAGATGACCTTGAGCAACGGCAAGCCCTTGCGCTACTACCGCTGCGATCCAGACCGGAACGGCGGGGCGGCGGAATATTACACGCCCGATGGCCATAGCATCCGGCGCGCGCTGCTGCGCACGCCCATCGACGGCGCCCGCATCTCCTCGGGCTTCGGCATGCGGGTCAATCCGATCCTCGGCTATTCGCAGGAGATGCATCCCGGGATCGACTTCGCCGCGCCCATGGGCACGCCGATCATGGCCGCGGGCGAAGGCACCATCGAGCAGGTCGGCTGGTTCCATGGCTACGGCAAATACATCCGCATCCGCCACGACAGCACCTTCTCGACCACCTACGGCCATATGTCGTCCTTCGCCAAGGTGCATCCGGGCGAACATGTGCACCAGGGCGAGGTGATCGGCTATGTCGGCTCGACCGGGCGTTCCACCGGCCCCCACCTCTATTTCGAGGTGATCAAGAACGGCGTCAAGGTCAACCCCATGTCGGTGAGCGTTCCGATCGGCGGCGTCTTGAAGGGCCGGGATTTTGCGCGCTTCCAACAGGAAGTCCATACGATCGACCAGCGGATGGCAGCGCTCTCCATCCCGCAGCCTGCGTTGCGGCCGACATCCGAAGCCGATAGCGCGCAAGTGGCCGCGGCCGGGAAATAGCTGCCAAGGCCCCGCGGCCTGACGCTTTCCTCAGGCGGCCGCTTCCGCCTCGCCCGCGATGACGAGATGGCCATCGCCCGCCGAGACGGAAACGCGATCCCCATCGGCGATCCGCCCTTCGAGGATGCGGCCGGCGAGCACGTTCTGTAGCTCGCGCTGGATCACCCTTTTGAGCGGCCGCGCGCCATAGACGGGATCATAGCCTTCATCGGCAAGCCAGGCGCGGGCGCTGTCGTCGAGATCGAGCGTGATCTTGCGTGCGGTCAGAAGCTGGCGCAGGCGCGCAAGCTGGATCTCGACAATGCCGGTCATATTGCGCCGGCTCAGGCGGCGGAACAGGATGATCTCGTCGAGCCGGTTGAGGAATTCCGGCCGGAACGCGGCCCGGACCAGCGCCATGACGGCCGGCCGCGCGCTTTCCGTGTCCTGGCCCTCCCCCTGGGCGGCCAGAATGTCGCCGCCGAGATTCGAGGTCAGGATGATGAGCGTGTTGCGGAAATCGACGGTACGGCCCTGACCGTCGGTGAGGCGCCCGTCGTCGAGCACCTGGAGCAGGACGTTGAAGACATCGGGATGCGCCTTCTCCACCTCGTCGAACAGCACCACCTGATAGGGGCGCCGGCGCACCGCCTCGGTCAGCGCGCCGCCCTCGTCATAGCCGACATAGCCCGGCGGCGCGCCGATCAGGCGCGAGACCGCGTGCTTTTCCATATATTCCGACATGTCGATGCGCACCATCGCGCGCTCGTCGTCGAAGAGGAATTCCGCCAGCGCCTTGCATAATTCGGTCTTGCCGACGCCGGTGGGCCCGAGGAAGAGGAACGAGCCGATCGGGCGGTTGTGGTCCTGCAGGCCGGCGCGGGCGCGGCGCACCGCATGTGCCACCGCGGCCAGCGCCTCGTCCTGGCCGACGACGCGACGCCCAAGCTTCTGCTCCATCGCAAGCAGCTTCTCGCGCTCGCCGGCCAGCATCTTGTCGACCGGAATGCCGGTCCAGCGCGACACCACGCCGGCGATATCCTGCTCGCTCACCACTTCGCGCAAAGCCCCCGCGTCGCCCGCTTCCGCCTCGCGCAGCCGGCGCTCGAGGTCGGGAAGGACGCCATAGGCGATCTCGCCCGCGCGGCCAAGATCGCCCTTGCGCTGCACCACTTCCAACTCGCTCCGCGCCTGGTCGAGTTGTTCCTTGAGCTTCTGGGCGGAGGCGAGCTTGCCCTTCTCCGCCTGCCACTGGCCGGTGAGATCGGCCGAGCGGCTCTCCAGGCTGAGCAATTCCGCCTCGATCTTCTCCAGCCGCTCGCGCGAGGCCGCGTCGCTTTCGCGCCTGAGCGCCTCGCGCTCGATCTTGAGCTGGATGATGCGGCGGTCCAGCTCGTCGATCGCCTCGGGCTTGGAATCGATTTCCATGCGCAGCCGGCTCGCCGCCTCGTCCATGAGGTCGATCGCCTTGTCGGGCAGGAAGCGGTCGGTGATATAGCGATTGGAAAGCGTCGCCGCCGCGACGATGGCATTGTCGGCGATGCGCACGCCGTGGTGCAGCTCGTATTTCTCCTTCAGCCCGCGCAGGATGGAGATCGTATCCTCGACGCTCGGCTCGGCGACGAACACCGGCTGGAAGCGCCGGGCCAGCGCCGCGTCCTTCTCGATATCCTTGCGGTATTCGTCCAGCGTGGTGGCGCCGACGCAATGCAGCTCGCCGCGCGCCAGCGCCGGCTTGAGCAGGTTGGAGGCATCCATCGCCCCTTCCGCCTTGCCGGCGCCGACCAGCGTGTGCAATTCGTCGATGAACAGGATGATGCCGCCGGCCGCCGTGCTCATCTCGGCCAGAACCGCCTTCAGCCGTTCCTCGAACTCGCCGCGGAACTTGGCACCGGCGATCAGCGCCCCCAGATCGAGCGCCATCAGGCTCTTGTCCTTCAGGCTTTCGGGCACGTCGCCATTGACGATGCGCACCGCCAGCCCCTCGACGATGGCGGTCTTGCCGACGCCGGGCTCGCCGATCAGCACCGGATTGTTCTTGGTGCGGCGAGAGAGGACCTGGATGGTGCGGCGGATCTCCTCGTCGCGGCCGATGACGGGATCAAGCTTGCCCTCGCGCGCGGCCTTGGTGAGATCGCGGGCATATTTTTTCAAGGCGTCGTAACTGTCCTCGGCGCCGGCGGATTGTGCCTTGCGGCCCTTGCGCAGATCGTTGATCGCGGCATTGAGGCCCGCCGCCGTCACGCCGGCATCCTTGAGCGCATCGGCCGCGGGCGTCCCGACCGCCAGCACCAGGGCCTGCAACAGGCGCTCGGCGGTGACGAAACTATCGTCCGCCTTCTCGGCGATCTTGCCCGCCTGCTCGAAGAGACGCGCGGTCTCGGGCGCGAAATAGACCTGGCCGGCGCCGGCACCCTCCACCTTGGGCAAACGGTCGAGCGCCGCCTCGACACGGCCCAAAGCCTGTTCCGGCCGGCCGCCGGCCACCCGGATCAGGCCGGCCGCCAGCCCCTGCCCATCGTCGAGCAGCACTTTCAGCAGATGTTCCGGCGTCAGGCGCTGATGGCCCGATCGCAGCGCCAGCCCCTGCGCCGCCTGCAGGAAGCCCCGCGCGCGCTCGGTATAATTCTCGAAATCCATGCCTCGACCTCCGCCTTGTCCGCGCCGCCGCCAAAGAGGCCGGCAGGGCCATAAACAGCCCCCTCCCCTTGCGCCGCAACGGCCGCAAGAGGGCGGAGGGCCGCCTCGTCTGGCATATAATGTTGCCGCAGAGACACACAAGGCCGCTCAATCCCTGCCGGCGTGGTTTTGCCCGATCGTCCGGCGGGAAAAGCGGGATCCCTTTTGCAGGATTATGGTCTAGCCTTGAATCCTGGCCACCACAGGAGAGCGAAATGTACGTGCCGCCGCTGTTCGAGGAGAAAAACCTGCCCCCCCTTCAGGATGCCATGCGCCGGGGCGGGCTTTCGACCCTCGTGACCCAGGGTCCGGCGGGGCTGATGGCCAGCCACGTGCCGCTGCTCTATGACCCCGAGCCCGGGCCTTACGGCACGCTGCTCGGCCATGTCGCCCGCGCCAATCCGCAGTGGCAGCAGGCGGCAGGCGGGCCGGAGGCGCTGGCGATCTTCCACGGGCCGGACGCCTATATCAGCCCCTCCTGGTATCCGACCAAGAAAGAGACCGGCAAGGTGGTGCCGACCTGGAATTACGTCGCCATTCACGCCTATGGTCCGCTACAGACTTTCGATGATCCCGAACGGCTGCTCTCGATCGTGACCCGGCTGACGCGGAATTACGAGACGGGCCAGGCCGAACCCTGGGCCGTGAGCGATGCGCCGGCCGACTTCATCGCCGCCCAGCTCAAGGCGATCGTCGGATTCGCGATCCCGATCACGCGGCTCGAAGGCAAATGGAAGATGAGTCAGAACCGGCCCAAGGCCGACCGGACCGCCGTCGTCGCCGCGCTGAAGCAAGAAGGAACGCCGGCCGCAGCGGCGGTGGCCGCGATCGTGGCCGAACGCGACCGGCCGTGAGGCGCCGCCCTTAGCCCGCTGGCCGCGCCCGGCCCGAAGGCGGCGTCAGCCGGCTGCGACCGTCTTCCCCCGCTCCTGCTCGGCGGTCTTGTACCAGGTGAGCAGATAGGCCAGCGCGGTCATGAGGGCGATCCCGCCCAGGCTGACGAGGATCTGCATCGGCAGGTGGCCGTCGACCTCCTGCAGCACGAAATGCGCGACGAAGGCCAGGAAGATGCCGGCGCAGAAGACATGGAGCGACTGGCGGCCGCACAGCATGACCGGGCGCACGAGGCGCCAGCTCAAGAAGGGCGCGTCCCCCGGCACGAAGCGCACGGTAAGCCAGGCCAGCGCCAGGAAATGCACCAGGCGGAGCGGATGGAGCCCGGTCTTGTCGATCGGATAGATGGCGCGGGTCAGAAAGTCGGGCACGTGACGTCCAAGCTCGGGCAGATGCCAGGTCAGCACGATCAGGAAGGCGAAGAGGAGATAGGCTGCGGCCAGCGGCGAAAGCCAGCACCACTCGGGCAGGAAACGCTCGCCCGTGCCATGCGAGCGGCCGCAGGCGGCGCCGATCACGAAGAGAAGCTGCCAGGTGAAGGGATTGAAGAACCATTGGCGATCGGGATAGGCGCCGAGGTTCCAGCCGAACTGCCGCGCCGCCAGATAGAGCGCGAAGGACACGACCAAGGTAAGCCCGCGGTTCTTCTTCATGCCGAAAAGGACGGCCGGGAAAGCCGCCAGCAGCACGATATAAAGCGGCAGCACATCCATGTTGGTCGGCATGAAGCGGAGCAGAAGCGCCTGCGTCAGCACGATATGCGGCTCGGCGAAGATGCGGGTGATGTTCATCTCCTCGGCGAACATCGGATTATGGAAGGTCGCCGCGACATAGGCGATCTGGGCCGTGAAGATCATGAACAGGAAGATATGGGCGGCATAGATCTGCCAGCAGCGCCGCAGGATCCGCATGCAGGCGACGACGAAGCCCGAACGGCGCATGGCGCCGCCATAGGCGACCATCGCCGCATAGCCGGAAATGAAGATGAAAATCTCGGTCGCGTCGCTGAAGCCGAAATTGCGAATCGTAAGCCAGTTGAGCTGGTTGGACGGAATATGATCGAGGAAGATGAAGATCAGCGCCAGGCCGCGGAAGAAATCGAGGCGCAGCTCGCGCGCCGTAGGCCCGGCGCTTACGCCGCGCAGTGGAAGCGGCCGCGTCGGCGACGCCCGCATCAAGGACATCTGCATCGGGGATCTAACTCCTTGATCCATTACGCCGGAATGCCCCGCGCCCGAGGGGCGGAACGCGCCGAAACGGCTGGAAAGATAGATAAGATAGAGAGAGCGGCATGTCCTTATCCGTCTCGGCCGGCCCACGCGGTGCCGCGTGGCGCCCTGTCCCATATACGGCCGCCGCCCGGCGTTCCTGCGGTGGCAACCGCCTCGCACAAAAGCGGTCTCGTATAGGGAAATGGAGGTCCACCCCGGCGGTTTAAAGGGTCTGCACCCTTAGCACGTGGCGTTTTATTCCACCCGGTGACATATTAAGGCCAAGGTCGATCCCTGCCGCCGGCTGCCACCGGCCGAGTTTTAGGCCCTGCCATGCCGGAAAACCCTCCCGCCCCCTACCGTCTGCGCGACGCCGAGGCCAAGGATTGCGCCGCGATCGCGCCGCTCTATGCCCATTACGTGCTGAACACCCTGGTCACGTTCGAGGAAATACCGCCGGCGGCCGAAGAAATGGCCCGGCGCCTTCAGGCCGTTCAGGCGGCGGGTCTGCCCTGGCTGGTGGCGGAAGCAGAGGGTGGCATCCTCGGCTATGCCTATGCCCGCCCCTACCACGATCGGTCGGCCTACCGGTTCACGGTGGAGAATTCGGTCTATCTCGCGCCGGCGCATTTTCGCCGCGGCATCGGCCTCGCCTTGATGGGCGAGTTGATCGCCGCCTGTAGCGCGCGGGGCCGCCGCCAGATGATGGCGGTGATCGGCGATGGTGCCAACCAGAACTCGATCGGCCTGCACCGCCGGCTCGGCTTTCGCGCCGTGGGCGAATTGCGGAGCGTCGGCTTCAAGTTCGGCCGCTGGGTCGATGTCATGCTGATGCAGCGCGAACTGGGCTCGGGCGCCGGACCTTAAGGCTTGACGAAGATCCGCGTCTTAAGGTCGGTCCTGGCCTGCCAGCCGTGGCGCTCAAGCTCGGGGTCGATATGCTCTTCCTCAGGGTATCCCAGACAGAGATATCCGACCAGGTGCCAGCTCGCCGGCAGATCGAGCAGATGCGTCAGCGCCTTGGGATCGAAGATCGACACCCAGCCGACGCCAAGGCCCCAGGCGCGGGCGCCGAGCCACAAGGTATGGATCGCGGCGACGGCGGAATAGCCGATCGTCTCGGGCATGGTGTGGCGGCCAAGGCCCGCGCCCTGTTCGGTCGAAGGATCGACGAAGACCGCGAGATGGACCGGCGCCTCTTCGAGCCCCGACAGTTTCAGTTGGGCGTAAAGCGCCGCCTGTTCGCCGTGATAGGCGGCCAGGGCCTCGGCATTGGCGCGACGGAACTCGGCCCGGACCTGGTCGCGCAAGGCGGCACCCTCCACCAGGACGAAACGCCAGGGCTGACTGTTGCCAACCGAGGGCGAGCGGTCGGCCAGCGCCATGAGGCGGTGCACGAGGGCGGGATCGACGGCATCCCGTCGGAAGCGCCGGACATCGCGGCGCCACAGGATCAGCGTCTCGAAAGACGCGCGGAATTCGGCATCGAAGACCGGCGGCAGGGGTGGCGAGGGCGGCGGCGTGTCCGCGGCGCTCACGGCAAGGCTCCATCGAGGCGTGCCCAGGCGGCCTCGTCGGGCGGCAGGCCGAAGCGCAGCCACCGGGGTTGTTCGGCAAAGCGCCGCACGAGAATGCCGGCGCGGCCCAGCCGCTCGAACAGG
The DNA here is from genome assembly GCA_937905845.1 of uncultured Rhodospirillales bacterium. Classification (GTDB taxonomy): domain Bacteria; phylum Pseudomonadota; class Alphaproteobacteria; order Ferrovibrionales; family Ferrovibrionaceae; genus CALCYJ01. Next base: position 17,611 of record CALCYJ010000035.1, on the reverse strand, counting down.
CCTTCGGCCCCATCGCCCTCGGCCAGCCGGAACAGGCTGGTGCCGCCGCGAAGAATAAGGCCGGCCTGGCCGAGGCGCGCATCGAGCCGCGCGGCCTCGCGGGCGAGCCGCCGTTCGGCCGATACCTGCCAGCCGCGATCGAGCAGCGCCCGCCGGCCGATCTCGATTGCCGGGCCCGAAACCGCCCAGGGCCCGAGCGCGGCCCGGATCGCCGCCGCCTGATCGGGAGCGGCGAGCGCGAAGCCCAGGCGCAATCCCGCCAGGCCGAAGGCCTTGCCGAAGGATCGCAGCACGATGACGCCGGGGAGCGGCAGGTGCGGCGCGAGGCTGATATCGGCGGCGGCGAAATCCGCGAAGGCCTCGTCCACCACGAGAAGGCCGCCCTGCGCCGTAAGCCGCGCCGCCAGCGCGGCCAGGCGGCGCGGGTCGCTCAGCCGTCCGTCGGGATTATTGGGATTGCAGAGAACCAGGCCCCGGGCGCGCCCCGACCCCGGCGCGAAATCCGCCTCGATTTCGGCAAGATCCGTGATGTCGCGGACCGCGGCGCCCGCCCTGGCCCAGGCGGCGGCATGCTCGCCGTAGGTCGGGCCGAGGATGGCGACGCTCTCCAGGCGATGAAGCCGCGGCAACAGTTCGATCAGGATCTGCGTGCCGGCGGCGGCAACGACCATGGCGGGGTCGCGGACGCCATAGGCGGTGGCGGCAGCCGCCTGTAGCGCCGCGATCATCTCCGGCTCGGGCAGGCGGGTGAAGAGCGCCGGCGCCAGGTCGGGCAGCGGATAGGGGCGGGGATTGATGCCGGTCGAAAGATCGATGAAGGGCAGGGGGGCTTTGGGAAAGCGGCGACGGGCCTCCAGCAGGCGGCCGCCATGGGCCAGCGCCGCGCCCGGCACCGCCCGCGCCCCTGTCGCCGGCCGGTCTTTCATGCTACCACTCGCCAGGCTCATGGCCACTCGATCATGATGGACAGCGCACCCAACCTCTGCATTCTTGTCGTGGCGCTCGTAGTCGAGGCCGCCGTCGGCTATCCCGATACGGTCTTTCGCCTCATCCGCCATCCCGTCGTCTGGATCGGGGCCGCGATCGCCGGGCTCGACACCGCCCTCAACCGCGACACCATGCCCGACGCCCGGCGGCGGCGCAATGGCGCACTGGCCGTTACCCTCGTCGTGCTGGCGGCGGCGCTGCCGGCCGCCCTGGTCCAGGCGGCGCTGCTCCGTCTGCTTCCGGCCGTACCCGCCATCGTGCTGAGCGGCCTTGCGGCCTCCAGCCTGCTGGCGCAGCGGAGCCTGTTCGCCCATGTCCGCGCCGTTGCCTGCGGGCTGGAACGCGAGGGTCTGGACGGCGGCCGCGCCGCGGTGGCGCGGATCGTCGGCCGCAATCCGGCGATGCTGGACGAAGCCGCGGTCGCGCGTGCCGCGATCGAAAGCCTGGCGGAGAATTTTTCCGACGGCGTGGTCGCCCCGGCGCTCTGGTGCCTGCTGCTCGGCCTTCCCGGCATCGCCGCCTACAAGGCGATCAACACCGCCGACAGCATGATCGGGCACCGCAGCCCGCGCCACGAGGCTTTCGGCTGGGCGGCGGCGCGGCTCGATGATCTGGTCAATCTGCCGGCCTCGCGCCTGGCCGCGGCCTGGCTGGTCCTGGCCGCCCTGCTGGTACCGCGGGCACGGGCGGGCGAGGCGCTCATGACGATCCGGCGCGATGCCGGGAAGCACCGCTCGCCCAATGCCGGCTGGCCCGAGGCGGCGATGGCGGGCGCGCTCGGCCTGAAGCTCGCCGGCCCCAGGATCTATGGCACGGCGCTGGTGGAAGATCCCTGGCTTGGCAGCGGAAACCAGGCCGCCGGCGCCGCCGATATCCGCCGCGCGCTGGTGCTCTACCGCGCGGCCTGCATCATCGAGCTTGCGGCTGTCTGCCTGATCGCCCTCGCCATCCTCATCTGGCGAGCGTGAGCAGCCGGTCGATATCGAGATGTTCTTCGAGATGGGCGGCGAACCGGTCGAGCAGATCCTCGACCAAGGCCGCATGGTTGTGCCGGCCGGGCCGGCCGCCGAGCCGCGTAATCCAGGCCCGGCGCTGGCAATCGTCGGCGAAGAGGCCATGCACATAGGTCCCGCCCACCCGTCCATCGGGCGAGGCGGCGCCGTCGAGCCTGCCGTCGGCGAAGCGCAGCAGCGGCCGCGCCGTATCCGGGCCCTCGGTGCGGCCGACATGCATTTCATAGCCGGCGAACGGCACCCCGTCCTCGAGGCTGGTGCCGGCGACCTCCGCCAGGCTCTTTTCTCCCGTCAGCACGGTTTCGACATCGAGCAGGCCGAGGCCGGCAACGCGGCCAGGCCTGCCTTCGATCCCGTCGGGATCGGCGATCCCGCGCCCCAGCATCTGATAGCCGCCGCACAGGCCAAGGATGCGGCCGCCGCGCCGGCGATGCGCGGCAAGATCGATGTCCCAGCCCTCGGCGCGCAAGGCGGCAAGATCGCTCACGGTGGCTTTCGATCCGGGCAGAATGACGAGATCGCAGGGTGCCGGCAGCGCCTGTCCCGGTGCCACCAGGACGAGGTCGACCCCGGGTTCGGCCCGGAGCGGATCGAGATCGTCGAAATTGGCGATGCAGGGCAGGCGCGGCACGGCGATGCGGATCCTCTGCGCGCCCGGCGTGGCACCGCTAAGGCCAATCGGCGCCGGTTCGCCAAGATCGACGGCATCTTCCGCCGGCAGCAGCGCCGCACCCGGAAAATAGGGCACCAGCCCCAGCGCCGGCCAGCCGGTGGCGCGCGTAATGGCGCTCATGCCCTCGGCAAACAATGTGGGATCGCCGCGCATCTTGTTCACGATGAACCCCTCGATCAGCGCGGCGTCCGTGGGGTCCAGCACCGCTTTCGTCCCGACCAGGCTCGCGATCACCCCGCCGCGATCGATATCGCCGATGATCACGACCGGCACGGAGGCGGCGCGGGCGAAGCCCATATTGGCGATGTCGCCTTGGCGCAGATTGATCTCGGCGGCGCTGCCCGCCCCTTCGATCAGGACCAGGTCGGCTTCCGCCTTGAGACGGGCGAAACTCTCGAGCACGGCGGGAAGCAGCGTGGGTTTGAGGCGCTGATAGTCGCGGGCGGCGGCGGTGCCGAAGATCCGCCCCTGGACCACGACCTGCGCGCCGGTGTCGCTCTGCGGCTTGAGCAGCACCGGGTTCATATGGACGCTCGCCGCAACCCCCGCCGCCCGCGCCTGCAACGCCTGCGCCCGGCCGATTTCGCCGCCCTCCGCCGTCACCGCGGCATTGTTGGACATGTTCTGCGGCTTGAACGGGCGGACCGCGAGGCCGCGGCGCAGGCAGGCCCGGGCGATGCCCGCGACCAGCAGCGACTTGCCGACGCTCGACCCGGTGCCCTGGAACATGAGGCTGCGGGCGGGCATCAGAATTCGATGCCCGGCTGCGCCTTCACGCCCTGGGCGAAATGATGCTTCACCGCCACCATCTCGGTCACGAGATCGGCCGCCGCGATCAGCTCCGGCTTGGCGTTGCGCCCGGTGATCACGACATGGAGATCGGGCCGCCGCGCCGCCAGCGCCGCCAGCACGCGGTCCAGGGGCAGATAATCGTAGCGGAGCGCGATATTGAGCTCGTCGAGCACCAGGAGCGCCAGATCGGGCTCGGCCATCAGCGCCTCCGCCTGCGCCCAGGCCCGGGTCGCGGCCGCAACATCGCGCGCGCGGTCCTGCGTCTCCCAGGTGAAGCCTTCGCCCATGCTGTACCAGGCGACGAGATCGCCGAAACGCTCCAGCACCGCCCGCTCGCCGGTCGACCAGGCGCCCTTGATGAATTGCACGATTGCCGTCTTGCGCCCCTGCCCGATCATGCGCAGGACCAGGCCGAAGGCGGCGGTGGACTTGCCCTTGCCGGCGCCGGTATGGACGATGACGAGGCCCTTCTCGATCGTCTTTCCCGCCACCTCGGCATCCTGCACGGCTTTGCGCTTGGCCATCTTCTCGCGATGCCGCGCCGCCTCGGCCAGCGCCTTGTCGTCATCGCCCTCTGGAGAACGTCCGCTCATTTTTCCCCCTTCACCACCAGCGGCAGGCCGGCAACCATGAAGAGCACACGATCGGCCCGCGCCGCAAGATGCTGATGCAGCCGCCCGGCGGCATCGCGGAACCGCCGCCCGAGCGGATGGTCGGGAACGATGCCGAGCCCGACCTCGTTGGAGACGAGGATGGTCGGCGCAATCCGCCGACCGAGCGCATGGTCGAGATCCGCCATCGCCTGCTCGAGGTCGGCCGCGTCCAGGTCCGCCAGCAGCAGATTGCTGAGCCAGAGCGTCAGGCAATCGACCAGGACCGGGGCTTGCGCCGGCGCCGAACGCACCGCCCGGGCGAGATCGCGGGGCGCCTCGACCGTCTGCCAGCCGGCGCCGCGGCGGGCGCGATGCCGGGCGATGCGCTCGCGCATCTCCGCATCGAAGGCTTGCGCGGTGGCGATATAGATCCAGGGCGAGGGGGCCGCCGTCACCAGATCTTCGGCGGCGCGGCTTTTGCCCGATCGGGCACCGCCCAGAATCAACGTCAGGCGCGGCTGGGACATTGAGGCGCTTTCCACCTTGGCAGGGCAACCACGGCGTGCACCCGCCAGCGCATTGACACCTGCTGTCGAAGGTAATACTAAATTGGCGACGGTCCTTCCATCGGGAAGGTGAAGAGGGAATGCGGTGCGGGGATTTCCCCAATGCCGCGGCTGCCCCCGCAACTGTGAACGGAAAGCTGCCTGTCCAAGGCCACTGGATGTCCCAGACGACATCCGGGAAGGCGACAGGTGGCGATCGATCCGTGAGCCAGGAGACCTGCCGTCACTTAAGACCGCGAAGCCGGGCGGGGTGCGCCAGCGCAAGCGGAAGCGTCAGCGTCGATCAAGACGTTTGGCCCTTGGCTCAGCGGCCCCGGCGGCGCCGATCGCGCGCCAGCTTCCGGGGCTACCGGCACCCCGGACGACGCTCAAGGCAGCGGAATCGAGGATGGCGACCGGTGACTCCTGACAATCCCTCCAACTTCGACTCCGGCTCCAATCCCGACTCCGGCCGCGGGACGCAGCCCCGGGTCGCCCTGCCCGGCAAAATCCCGACCACGATCATCACCGGCTTTCTCGGCGCCGGCAAGACGACGCTGCTCCGCCATGTCCTGGAACAGGCTCAAGGGCGGCGCCTTGCCATCATCGTGAACGAATTCGGCGCCGTCGGCATCGACGGCGGCACGCTGCGCGGCTGCGCCATTCCCTCCTGCCCGGAGGAAAATATCGTCGAGCTGGCCAACGGCTGCCTGTGCTGCACGGTTGCCGACGAATTCCTGCCAGCGATGCAATCCCTGCTCGACCGGCCGGTGCCGCCCGAACATATCCTGATCGAGACCTCGGGCCTGGCGCTGCCCAAGCCGCTGCTCAAGGCGTTCGACTGGCCGGCGGTACGCTCGCGCGTCACCGTCGATGGGGTGATCGCGGTGATCGATGCGCCGGCGGTCGCGGCCGGGCGCTTTGCCGACGATCCGGACGCGGTGGCGCTCCAGCGCGCGGGCGATGGCTCGGTCGATCACGACAATCCGCTGGCCGAGGTCTACGAGGACCAGCTTTTCGCCGCCGATCTCGTGGTGCTGAACAAGACCGACCTGATCGATGCTGTAGCCCTCTCCCGCCTGCGTCAGGAGGTTGCCGCCCTCATCCCCCGGGCGGTGAAGATCGTGGCGGCGCGCGAGGGGCGGATCGATCTTGCGGTGCTGCTGGGCCAGCAGGCGGCGGCCGAGGACGACCTCGCTGCCCGCCCCTCGCATCACGATGCGCTCGATGGCCAGCACGAGCACGACGATTTCGAGAGTTTCGCCGTGACGTTGCCGGAAATCGCCACGCCCGACGACCTTCTGGCGCGGCTCAAGGCGGTCGCCGAGACGCACGACATCCTGCGCCTGAAAGGCTTCGCCGCGGTGGCGGGCAAGCCGCTGCGCCTCGCCGTGCAAGGGGTCGGCACGCGCTTTCGCCATCATTTCGAGACGCCGTTCGCGCCCGGCGAGGCCCGGTCGGGCCACCTGGTGGTGATCGGCGAAAAGGGCCTGGACCGCGCCGCCATCACCCTTGCCATCCTCGGGTGATCCGGTGCATCTGCTCGTCCGCGAGACCCACAGCCTGGAGGAGGCGGAGAGCGTCGTCGATCTCGGCCAGACGCCGGCCGATCTGGTCCTGCTTTCCTTTTCCGACAGCGATCTCGGCGCCTGGGCGGCGGCCTGGTCGGCGGCCAGGCCCGGGCTGCCCTCGCTCCGCCTTGCCAATCTTTCGCGCCTGGCCCATCCGATGTCGGTCGATCTCTATATCGACCGGGTGATCGCCAAGGCGCGCTGCGTCATCGTGCGGCTGCTGGGCGGCCTCGATTATTGGCGCTACGGCGTCGAGGAGGTCGTGGCTGCCTGCCGCAGCCGCGGCATCGCCCTGGTGCTGCTGCCAGGCGAGGGCGGTGACGACCCGCGTCTCAGCCCGCTCTCGAGTGTCGGCGAGGAGATGCGGCACCGCTTCGCCGCCCTGTTCGCCCAGGGCGGCCCGGTGAACGCGACCCGCGCGCTCGCACTGGCCGCCCATCTCGCGGGCAAGGGCGCAGACCAGGGCTTGACCGCCGAGCCCTTCCCCCTTGCCGGGCAGCATGATCTCGGCCTGGTCGAGGGTGCCGGCCGCCCGCTTGCCGCCCTCGTCTTCTACCGCTCCTACCTGCTTTCCGGCGACATGGCGCCGATCAACGCCCTGGCGGCGGCGATCGCCGGTCACGGGATGAATGTTCGCGCCCTTTATGTCGGCAGCCTCAAGGAGCCGGAGGCGGCGGATTTCATCGCCCGCCGCCTCGCCGCATGGCGGCCCGCCGTCGTGCTCAATGCGACAGGCTTTTCCGCCCGCCGCGACGGCGATGCGGGATCGCCGCTCGATACGGCCGGCGTGCCGGTGCTCCAGCTCGTCCTCGCCGGCTCGACGCGGGAAGCCTGGGCGGCGTCCAAGCGCGGCCTCAGCCAGACCGACCTCGCCATGCAGGTCGCCCTGCCCGAACTCGACGGCCGGCTGCTGGCCGGTGCGATCTCCTTCAAGGCGGAAGAGGCGGACGTGCCGGAACTCGAATACCGCCGCCGCGCCCATACGCCCGATTCAGCCGGCATCGCCGCCGCCGCCGCGCGCGCCGCCGGCTGGGTCCGTCTTGGCCGCACGGCGAAACTTGAGCGGCGGATCGCCATCATCCTCTCCGACTATCCCGGGGCGGGCGGCCAGATCGCGCATGCCGTCGGGCTCGATGCGCTGGCAAGCGTGGCGGAAATCCTCGGCCTGCTGCGAAGCGATGGCTACGCGGCCGGCGATCAGGATGTCCATGCCGAAACCCTGGCGCAGGCGCTCTGCCATGCCCCGCCGCAGCCCTTCCTCGCCCTGTCCGACTATCGCCGCCACCTCGCCCGCCTGCCGCAAACCGTGCAGGAGAAGCTTGAGGCGGCCTGGGGCGCGCCCGAGGAAGATCCCGCCTGCGCGGGTGGCGCTTTCACCCTGCGGCTTGCGCGCTTTGGCCATATCCTGGTCGCGGTGCAGCCCGATCGCGGGCGGGAGGGGACGCGCAAGGCCCTTTATCACGACCCCGACACGCCGCCCTGCCATGCCTATGTCGCCTTCTACCTGTGGCTGCGCGAGGAGGCGGGGATCGACGCGCTCATCCATCTCGGCACGCATGGCACGCTCGAATGGCTGCCGGGCAAATCCGTGGCGCTTTCCGACACCTGTTTCCCGGCCCTTCTGACCGGGCGCCTGCCGGTGATCTATCCTTTCATCGTCAACAACCCGGGCGAGGCGGCGGCGGCCAAGCGCCGGCTCGGCGCGGTGATGATCGGCCATCTGACGCCGGCGCTCGGGCCGGCCGGCGTGAGCGGCACGGCGGCGGCGCTGGAAAAGCTCATCGACGAATATGCCGCCGCCGACGGGCTCGACCGCCGGCGCACCGCGCTGCTCCAGGGCGAGATCCTCCGCCGCGCCGCCTCCGATGGGCTGCTGGCGGAAAGCGGCGTCGCGCCAGGCACGAGCGACGAGGACGCGCTGGCCCGCCTCGATGCCTATCTCTGCGATGTCAAGGATCTACAGATCCGCGACGGGCTGCATGTCTTCGGCCGCGCGCCGCCCGCACCCCTGCGCGACAAGCTGCTCGATGCGCTGATCCGAACCTGCCCAAACGTCGCGCCGGCCGAGCTTGCCGCGCGCCTCGACCGCTCGGCCGAGGGCGAACACCAGGCGCTGCTGGCGGCGCTCGATGCGCGCTTCGTGCCGCCTGGTCCCGCCGGCGCGCCGACGCGCGGCCGCGCCGACGTGCTGCCGACCGGGCGCAACCTCTATACGATCGACCCGCGGGCGGTGCCGACGCGCTCGGCCGTGGTGCTGGCCGAGGCGGCGGCGGCCGAGCTGCTGCGGCGCCATCTCCAGGATCACGGCGACTGGCCCAGGGCGATCGTCATCGACCTCTGGGGCAGCGCCACCATGCGCACCGGCGGGGAAGATCTGGCGCTGGCGCTGATCCTCATGGGCGCCCGGCCGCTGTGGGACGAGGGCTCGAACCGCGTCACCGGGATCGAGATCCTCCCGCTCGCCATCCTCGACCGGCCGCGCATCGACGTGACCTTGCGCATCTCCGGCCTGTTCCGCGATGCTTTCGAGCCGCAGATCGCGCTGTTCGACGCCGCCGTGCGGGCCGTTGCCGCGCGCGACGAGCCGGATGCGGCCTCCAACCCGCTGGCGATGGCGGCGAAGGGCCTGACGGGCGCTGCGCTGCGGCGCGCGACCACGCGCATCTTCGGCGCCGCACCGGGGCGCTATGGCGCCAATGTCACCGCCGCGCTCGAAGAGGGCCGCTGGAAGGCGCGGAGCGATCTTGGCGCCGATTATCTCCAGGGCTCGGCCAGCGCCTATGGCCAGGGTCTCGACGGCACCGCCGACCGCCAGGGCTTCGCCGAGCGCGTGCGCGCCGCCGACGCCTTCGTCCATAGCCAGGACCATCGCGAGATCGACCTGCTCGACAGTCTCGATTTCGCCGCCCATGCCGGCGGCTTTGCCGCCGCGGCCGAAAGCCTGGGCCGCACGCCCGCGCTCTATCACAGCGATACGTCGCAGCCCGAGGCGCCGAAAGTGCGCGCCCTGGTCGAGGAAATCGCCCTCATCGTGCGGGCGCGGGCCGCCAATCCCGCCTGGATCGCCGGCATGATGACGCACGGCTACCGCGGTGGCGCCGAGATCGCCCGCACTCTCGATGGGCTGTTCGGCTTTGCCGCGACACTGCCCTCCCGCCTCGATCGCCAGTTCGACCTTCTGTTCGCCGCGACCTTGGGCGACGATGCCGTGGACCGCTTTCTCGCGCAGGCCAATCCGGCCGCCCGCGAGGCGATGATCGCGCGCTTCGCCGAGGCGATGCGGCGCGGCCTGTGGCACCCGCGCAGCAACGAAGCGGCCGCGCGCTTGAGCGGAGAGGGGTCATGACGCCGGCGCCGGCACCGGCACGCCAGGGCTTCTGTCCCGGCCTGTTCCACCCGATGGTCTCGGGCGATGGGCTGCTGGTCCGCATCAAGCCGCCCGCGGCCCGCCTCGCCGCGCCGGCGGCACGCGCCGTGGCGAGCGCATCGAGGCACCATGGCAACGGCCTCATCGACCTTACCCAGCGCGGCAATCTCCAGATCCGCGGCCTCCGCCCGGAAACGATCGCGCCTTTCGCGGCAATCGTGCTCGACCAGGCGCTGGCGCAGAGCGACCCGGCGGTGGAAGGGATCCGCAATGTCGCCTGCAACCCGCTCGGGGCGGCGGATCCGCTGGCCGCCTTCGATAGTGCCGCCGCCGCCCTCGCGATCGAAGCCGCGCTGGCGGGCGCGCCGGGCATGGGCGGCCTGCCGGCGAAATTCGGCATCCTGCTCGATGGCGGCGGCCTGCTGCCGCCGAGGGATTCTATGGCCGATATCCTGTTCCGCGCGGCCAGGGACGGCGGGATCTTCGCCGGCATCGCCGGGTCGCCGCTGGCGATCGCCTGCGAGGAAGCGGCGATCGCGGACCGGGCCGTGGCGCTCGCCTTCGCCTATCTGGCGCTTGCCCCCGGCGCCGGGAGCAAGCCTGCGCGCATGCGCGGCCTGGTCGAGCGGGTGGGCGCGCAGGCGATCTTCGCCGCGGCCGGCCTCACCCCCGATTGCCTCATGCCGCCGGCACCCCCGGCGATGGCGCCGCCAGTGGGCTTCCTGCCCTATCCCGAAAGCGGGATCGGCGTCTTCGGCTTCGGCATTCCCTTCGGCCAGATCACCGCCGAAACGCTCGCCCGCCTGGCGGACCTGGCGGAGCAATGGGGCGATGCGACGCTGCGCACGACGCCCTGGCGCACGCTGCTGATCCCGGGCGTGGCGCAAGCAGCCGCCCTGGCACTCGCCGACGCTGGACGTGCCTGCGGGCTGATCACCACCGAAACCGACCCGCGCCTTGACCTCACCGCCTGCGCCGGCAGTGCTGGTTGTAGCCGGGCCACGGTCGATGCCAGGGCCGATGCCGCCGCGCTCGCCGCCCGCGGATTGGCGCAGGGCCGGCAGATCCATGTCTCGGGCTGTGCCAAGGGCTGCGCGCATCCCGACCCGGCCGCGCTGACGCTGGTCGGCAATGGCGGGCAATACGACCTCGTCTATGCCGGGCGGGCGCAGGACCGGCCGGCGCATGTCGGGCTCAGCCTGGCGGCGGTGGCGCGGCTGTTGCTTGCCGCCGAAGAGAACGCGCCATGACGCAGGGTTTCGACTATGTCCGCGACGGCGCCGAGATCTATCGCCGCTCCTTCGCCACCATCCGGCGGGAGGCCGACCTCGCCCGCTTCGGCATGGCGGAAGCCCGCGTCGCGGTCAGGGTGATCCATGCCTGCGGCATGGTCGATGTCGCGGCGGATCTGCGTTTTTCACCGGGCTTCGCCGCGGCCGCGCGGGCGGCGCTGCTGGCGGGAAAGCCGGTGTTCTGCGATACCAGGATGGTAGCGAACGGCATCACGCGGGCACGGCTGCCGGCGCAGAACGACATCATCTGCACGCTCGATGCCGCAGGCGTGCCGGAACTGGCGGCGCGGATCGGTAATACGCGCTCGGCCGCGGCGATGGATCTGTGGGGCGAGAGGCTCGAAGGCGCGCTGGTCGCCATCGGCAATGCGCCGACCGCGCTCTTCCACCTGCTCGAACGGGTTGCAGCCGGCGGCAGGCGTCCCGCCGCAATCATCGGCATGCCGGTGGGTTTCGTCGGCGCCGCCGAATCGAAAGACGCTCTGGCCGCGGCGCACGATCTTGAAAGCCTGATCATCTGTGGGCGGCGTGGCGGCAGCGCCATGGCCGCCGCCGCCGTCAATGCCCTGTCGAGCGAAGCGGAATGACGACGCAAGCAGGACCCGGCATGCTCTATGGCGTCGGCATCGGCCCGGGCGATCCCGAGCTGATGACGCTGAAGGCCGCGCGGATTCTGGCCGCTGCGAGGGTCATCGCCTTCTTCGCCAAGCGCGGGCACCAGGGGCATGCGCGGCGCATCGCCACCGCCCATGTCCGGGACGGCGCGGAGGAGATCCGCCTCGAATATCCCGTTACCACCGAGCTTCCGGTCGAGGATCCGCGCTATCTCGCCCAGATGGCGGATTTCTATGCCGACTCGGCCGCCCTCATCGCCCGCCGCCTCGACCAGGGCCTGGACGTGGCGGTTCTGTGCGAGGGCGACCCGTTCTTCTATGGCTCCTTCATGTATCTTTACGACCGCCTGCGGCCGGCCTATCAGAGCGAGATCGTCCCGGGCATCACCGGCATGGGCGGCTGCTGGACGCGGGCCGGCCTGCCGATGACCCATGGCGACGATGTTCTGACCATCCTCCCCGGCACCCTGGCCGAAGCCGACCTCGTCACCGGATTGGAGCGGGCGGACGCGGCGGTGATCATGAAGATCGGCCGCAACCTGCCGAAGGTTCGCGCCGCGCTGGCGCAGGCGGGCTTGAGCGAGCGCGCGATCTACGTCGAGCGCGGGACGATGGCCGATGAGAGGATCCTGCCGCTGAAAGACATGAAAGATCGGCCGGCGCCCTATTTCTCGATCATCCTCGTGCCCGGACGGCAGGGGCGACGATGAGCGGCGCATTGTTCATCGTCGGCCTTGGTCCGGGCTCAGCGGAATTGCAGACGCCCGAAGCCTCCTCCGCGCTGGCGGCCGCAAGCGATCTCGTCGGCTATGCCCCCTATGTCGCGCGGGTGCCCGAGCGCCCCGGCCAGCGCCGCCATCTCTCCGATAATCGCGCCGAGATCGCGCGCGCCCGCCATGCCCTGGAACTTGCCGCCGCCGGGCGCCGGGTGGCGATCGTCTCCTCGGGCGATGCCGGCGTCTTCGCCATGGCCAGCGCCGTGTTCGAGGCGATCGAGACGGGCGAGCCCGGCTGGCGCCGGATCCGGGTCAAGGTCGTCCCGGGCATCTCGGCCATGTTCGCCGCCGCCGCCGCCGTGGGCGCGCCGCTCGGGCATGATTTCTGCGCCCTTTCGCTCTCCGACAATCTGAAGCCGTGGGATCTGGTGCTGCACCGCCTGCGCGCCGCGGCGCAGGCCGATTTCGTCCTCGCCCTCTACAACCCGCTCTCGCGCGCCCGCCCCTGGCAGCTCGGCCAGGCCTTCGATCTTCTGCGCACGCTCAAGCCGGCGGCAACGCCGGTGATCTTCGCCACCGCGATCAGCCGGCCCGAGGAGGCGATCGACATCCTCCCCCTCGGCCAGGCCGATCCGGCACGCGCCGACATGCGCACCCTCGTCATCGTCGGTTCGAGCAGCACCCGCCTCATCGCGCGGGACGGGGCGGCGCCGTGGGTCTATACCCCGCGCGCGACGACGGCCGTGTCATGAGCCAGGCCGACATGCCCGATCAGCCAATCGCGGGCCGCGGCCGCGCCGGCGACGGCGGCCGCGACATCGGGCAACGGCGGCCGCGCCACCATCACCATTTCGAGCCCGAGGGCGCGGGCGGCGGCGAGCTTGCCCGCGGTGGCCTCGCCGCCGGAATTCTTGGTGACGATCACCGCGATGCCGAGTTCGGCCAGCAGCGCCCGTTCCGCCTCGACCGCGAAGGGCCCGCGCGCCGCGATCACGCGCGCACAGGGCGGCAGGCTCTGAGGCGGCGGCGGATCGATGCTGCGGATGACGTAATCATGCTGCGGCGCCGCGCGGAAGGGCGCCAGCTCCTGCCGCCCGACGGTGAGAAAGACCCGTCGCGGCCTGGTGCCGAGGGCAGCAGCCGCTTCTCTCATGTCGGCGACCATCGTCCAGCGGTCGCCGGGGCCGGCAATCCAGGGCGGCCGGCGGATGGCGATCAGCGGCACGCCGCTCATCCCGGCGGCTTGCGCGGCATGCTGCGACATTTGGGCGGCGAAAGGATGCGTGGCATCGACCAGCGCGCCGATCTTTTCTTCTTCGAGATAATGCCGCAGGCCCGGCACGCCGCCGAAGCCGCCGACGCGGCAGGGCACGTCGGGCAGAAGCGGCCGCCGGGTCCGCCCGGCGAGCGACAGGGTGAGGGCGAAGCGATCTTCCTGAGCCAGCAGGGCAACCAGCCCCGAGGCTTCGCTGCTGCCGCCGAGGATCAGAACCTTCACGCGCTGCATGGCGTCCCGGAGGTTGGAGAATGACGACGAACGCCGAAGCGGGGCGCTGGCTCGCCATTCTGGGGCTGGGCGAAGAGGGTGTCGAGGGCCTCGGGCCCAAGGCGCGCGATCTGCTCGCCAAGGCGGAACTGGTCGCGGGCGGCGAGCGCCATCTCGCCCTGGCGCAAACCCTGATCACGGGCGAGCGGCTCGTCTGGCCGCACCCGCTGGCGCAGGCCCTGCCGGCGATCCTGGCGCGCCGCGGCCGCCCGGTCGCGATCCTCGCCTCGGGCGATCCGTTCTGCTACGGCATCGGCGCCTTTCTCGCCCGCCATGTCGCGCCGGACGAGATGATCGCGCTGCCGGCGCCCTCGGCCTTTTCGCTCGCCTGCTCCCGCCTCGGCTGGGCGCTCCAGGACACGGCGACGATCTCCTTCTGCGGCCGCGCGCTCGCTCATCTCGCGCCACTGCTGCAACCCGGCGCCCGCATCCTGGCGCTGTCGGAGGACGGCCGGACACCGGAGCAGATCGCCGCCTATCTCCGGATACGCGGCTGCGGCGGCTCGCGCCTCACCCTCCTCGAAGCCCTGGGCGGCCCGCGCGAGCGCATCCGCACCGCCGTGCCCGAACAGGGCCTGCCCGAGGACATCGCCGCCTTGAACCTGGTGGCGATCGAGGTCGTGGCCCAGGCCGGCGCGCGGATCCTGCCGCAGGCGAGCGGCCTTGCCGACGATTTCTTCGAGCACGACGGCCAGATCACCAAGCGGGAGATCCGCGCCGTCACCCTGTCCGCGCTGGCGCCGCGGGCGGGCGAGCATCTGTGGGACATCGGTGCCGGCAGCGGCGCCATCGCCATCGAATGGCTGCTCGCCCACAAGGCGAACCGGGCCAGCGCCATCGAGCGCAATCCCGAACGCGCGGCGCGGGCGGCACGGAACGCGACCACGCTGGGCGTGCCGCAGCTCGCGATCATCCCCGGGACGGCGCCGGCGGCGCTCGCCGATCTTGCGCCGCCCGACGCTATTTTCATCGGCGGCGGCGCGCAGGAGCCCTTGCTGTTGGAAACCGCCTGGGCGGCGCTGAAGAGCGGCGGGCGCCTCGTCGTCAATAGCGTCGCGCTGGAAACCCAGGCCATGCTGCTCGCGAGCCAGCGCCGCTACGGCGGCACACTGACGCGCCTCTCGGTCGAACGGCTCGACGCGCTGGGCTCGATGCAGTGCCTGCGCCCGGCGCTGGCGGTGCTGCAATGGTCGGCGGCAAAACCATGAGCAAAGCCGGGCCCATGAGCGAAGCCGCACGCGGGGGCCCGATCGTCGCCGGCATCGGTTGCCGGCGGCAGGTCGCGGCGGCGGAAATCATCGCCCTGGTCCGCCGGGCACTCGCGGCCGGACAGATCGATGCCACCGCGCTCGCCGCCCTGGCGACGGCGGATTTCAAGGCGGAAGAGACAGCGCTCGCCGACGCCGCGGCGGCATTGGGCGTGCCGCTCCTCTTCCTCGATCGCGCGGCGCTGGCGGCCGTCCTGCCGCTTTGCCCCACCCGTTCGGCATCGGCCGCGGCCGCGACCGGCCTTGCCGCGATCGCCGAGAGCGCGGCCCTCGCCGGTGCCGGCGCGGGCGCGAGCCTGGTTCTGCCGCGGATCAAGAGTACGCGGGCCACCTGCGCCCTGGCACAACGCCCGCCGCTTTCGCAGGAGCCGACATGACGATCCATTTCATCGGTGCGGGTCCCGGCGCGCCCGACCTCATCACCCTGCGCGGCCGCGACCTGATCGCGCGCTCGCCGGTCTGCCTTTATGCCGGCTCGCTCGTCCACCGCGACATACTGGCCTATTGCCCGCCCGGCGCCCGCATCGTCGATACCGCGCCCTTAAGCCTGGAGGAGATCGTGGCCGAGTTCCAGGCGGCCGCGGGCCGAGACCAGGACGTCGCCCGCCTGCATTCGGGCGATCTCTCGATCTGGAGCGCGTTGGGCGAACAGATGCGCCGGCTCGATCGGCTCGGCATCCCCTATACGATCACGCCGGGCGTGCCGGCCTTCGCCGCCGCAGCAGCAGCGCTCGGGCATGAACTGACCCTGCCCGAGGTCGCGCAATCCCTCATCCTCACCCGCACCTCGGGCCGCGCCTCGGCCATGCCGCCGGGCGAGAATCTCGCTGCCTTCGCCAAGACCGGGGCGACGCTGGCGCTGCATCTCTCGATCCATGCGATGGCGCAGATCGTGGCGGCGCTGACCCCGCATTACGGTCCGGATTGCCCGGTCGCCATCGTCTTCCGCGCGAGCTGGCCCGATCAGCGCATCCTGCGCGCGACACTTGCCACCATCGAGGCCGAGCTTGCCGCGCAGCCGATGGAGCGGACCGCGCTGATCCTGGTCGGACCGGTTCTGGCCGCTGGCAATTTCCGCGACAGCGCGCTTTACGACGCCCAGTACCGGCGCCGCTTCCGCCCGTCGCGGACCCGGACCTGACCCTCAGGCACGAGCGACAAGATGCCCATCGCGATCGAAAATGGCGATATCGACCTCGACCGGTGCGGCGGCGAGAACGGCGGCCGCCGTCGCCTTGGCCGCGCGGGCGACCTCCTCGCCGATCGGAACATCCTCCGCCCGGCACAGACGCAGCGCCGCGAGCGCGGTATTGGCGGTCGCAACGCGGGCGGCCAGCGCCTCGTCGCCGCCGGCCGCGCGCACTCGGGTGGCCAGCCAAGGCAGATCGACCTCGCCGCGCTTGGAATGAAGATCGAGCAACCCCTGCCCGAGCTTGGTCATTTTGGCGAAGCCGCCGGCGATCGTGACCCGCGGCAGCGGCCTGACCTTGAGATATTTCAGCATGCCGCCGACGAAATCGCCCATGTCGATCAGGGCCCGCTCGGGCAGCGCATAGAGTTTCGCCACCGCGGCCTCGGAGACCGAGCCGGTGGCGCCGGCGACATGGCTGATCCCGGCCGCCCGCGCGACATCGATGCCGCGATGGATGGAATGGATCCAGGCGGCGCAGGAATAGGGCACGACGACGCCGGTGGTGCCGAGAATCGACAGGCCGCCCAAAATGCCCAGGCGCGGGTTGAGCGTCTTGCGCGCGATCGCCTCGCCGCCCGGAATGGCGATCTCGACCACGACATCGCCGCTCGCCCCGTGCGCGGCTGCCAGAGCCGCGATCGCCGCGCCGATCATGCGGCGTGGCACCGGGTTGATCGCCGGCTCGCCGGGGTCGAGCGGCAGCCCCGGCAAAGTCACCGTGCCGACCCCTTCGCCGGCGCGAAAGACCAGGCCTCGTCCGGCCTCGCCCGGCGTGACCGTCGCCTTGACCAGGACGCCATGGGTGACGTCGGGATCATCGCCGGCGTCCTTGACGATGCCGGCGGTGGCAACACCCGGCACCATCGCCTGAAACGCCAGGGCGAAGGCGGGCTTCTGGCCGCCGGGCAGAAGGATCGCCACCGGATCGGGGAAAATGCCCGTCAGCAGGGCATGATAGGCCGCGGTTGCGGCCGCCGTCGCGCAGGCGCCGGTCGTCCAGCCGCGCCGCAGCTGGCGCTCTTGGTCCATGGCTCTGGATATAGAGCGAAATCCGCGCGAGCGAAATCGGATTTCGCACCCCGCCCGCCATCCCCCCAATCCCGACCCGGAGCCGGTGCATGAGCGCCGCCTTTGCCCTGCCCGGCCTGATTATCGCCGCCCCACGCTCGGGCGCCGGCAAGACGACCGTGGCGCTTGGCCTGATGCGGGCCTTCACCCGCGCCGGCATCGCGGTGCAGGCGTTCAAGAACGGTCCGGATTATATCGACCCGGCCTTTCACGCCCGGGCGACCGGCGCCGCCAGCTTCAATCTCGATTCCTGGGCGATGCCGCAAGGCCAGATCGCGGCGATCCTCGCCGCATCGGGGCCGGCCGATCTCGCCATCGCCGAAGGATCGATGGGCCTGTTCGACGGCGCGGCGGAAGCCGGCGCCTCGGGCCAC
>CALCYJ010000034.1 GCA_937905845.1 uncultured Rhodospirillales bacterium | reverse complement strand
CAGCACGTCGATGCGGGCCTTCTTCCAGTGGAAGCCGTCCTGCTCGTAGCCGATGTCCTTGATCGCCTTGCGGGCGGTCGACTTGAACTTGGCCGGATTGACGATCGGGGCGCCCGAGGCGTCGCGCAGGATCTGGCCGTCCTTGCCGTGCTTGAGCAGCGTTTCGGGGACGCGAACCTCGCCGGCGATGACGACGCGGTTGGTGGTCGCCAGCGTTTCGCAGGCGATGCGAACCTGGCTGGGGTCCATGCCGGTCTTCTTGGCTTCCTTGAAGACCAGGTCGACGATCTCGTCGGAGATGCGGTCGCAGACCTTGTCCGGATGACCTTCCGAGACCGATTCAGAGGTGAAGAGATAAGAGGACCGCACGGCCGAAACCCCGAAAAATTGACCCAAAACGCGAAAAATCGCGCAGTTCGGGGGTGTATGTGTCACCGGACGGTTGTCCGGTCAATGGGGATATAAAGAAAGCTTGATATGTCGCAGCGCGGTGTCACGCAAAATCCATGCGGATGCCGTGGCGTTACAGCGGCCTCGGCTTGCGCGTCCGGGTCAGCACGGCGAGGACGATCCCCAGCAACACCACGATCAGGAACGGCCAATTGCCGAAGCGGTCGAAGACGGTCTCGGCGATCTTGTTGGCCGGGACCACGTCGAGGACGCCCGGCTCGTAGGGAGCGAGGCTCGCGGTGATGCGGCCGAGCGGGTCGGCGGCGAACGTCACGCCCGAATTGGTGACGCGCAGCAGCGGCAGGCCGGTCTCGACGGCACGCAGCAGCGCGTGGTGCGCATGCTGGGCGGGCCCGATCGAGCCATCGAACCACTCGTCGTTGGAGATGTTGAGCAGGAACTGCGCCTCAGCCGGGTCGGCGCCGAGATCGCCCGAAAAGATCGCCTCGTAGCAGATCAGCGCAATGAAGCTGGGCATCCCTGGCGGGCTCATCAGCCGCTTGCCATTGCCCGGCGCCCAGCCGTTGGTGCCGGGAACGAACTGGCGGATGCCGAAGAGCTTCCAGAAGTTCTGAAAGGGCAAATACTCGCCGAACGGCACGAGGTGCGACTTGTCGTAGCTCGCCACGATCTCGCCATTGGTGTCGATGGCGAGCAGCGAATTGTAACCCGGGTTGGTGTCGTCGGGATTGGCCGGATCCCGGTCCGGTTCGCGCGGCGCGCCGGTCAGCAGCATGGTCTTGTCGGGCAGCATGCGGGCGATGCGCGCCAGGCCTTCCGGATACTGGCTCATGAAGAACGGGAAGACCGATTCCGGCCAGATCACCTGCGTCTTGTCGGCAAGGCCCGGATCGCTCGGCCCCGTCTTGGCCGAGCTCAGATCGATCAGGCGGCTGACGATGTCGGGCGGATTGGCGGCGGCCCAGTCGGAATGCTCGGTGATCACCGGCTGCACCATGCGCACCTTCATGTCGGTGCGCGCCGTGACCGGGGTCGACTGCAGCCGCACGTGACCCCAGCCGAGCATCGCCGCGATCACCGCGATGGCGAGGACGAACGGCACCAGCCGCGGGGCGATGGCCCGCCCATCCGCCGGCCAGATCAGCGCCGGCGTCATCGCCAGCAGTGCGGCGAGCGCAGTGAGGCCGTAGACGCCGACGATCGAAGCGGACTGCATCATCTCGGTCGTCGCGGTCAGGGCGTAGCCGAGCAGGTCGAACGGGAAGCCCGAGAACAGCGTGCCGCGGGCATATTCGGCGGCGCTGAGGAACGCGGCGAGGGTCACGATGCGCCAGACGCCGTGGCTCCAGCAGAGGTGTGCCAGCGCCGAGGCGAGGCCCCAGAACAGGGCGATCAACGCCGCCAGCGCCAGGATCGCGAAGGGCATGGGGACGAGGTACCAGCCGCCCTCGAGCAGGAAGGCGGCGCCGAGCCAATGGAAGGCGACGGTGAAATAGCCCCAGCCGAAGGCGAAGCCGATCCAGAAGGCCGGCCCGAAGATGCGGCCGAGGCCGGGGCGGCGCTCGGCGCCGTCGAGGGCCCAGACCCAGAACGGAAAGGTCACGAACAGCGCCGGCAGCACGAACAGCGGCGGGATCGATAATGCCGCCACCGCGCCGGCCACCAGCATCAGCAGGAACCGCCGCCAGCCGTGCGACAGCATCGTCCATTCGGCGAGGCGGGTCATCGGACGCAGGCCGAATCAGCGGGGGCGTTGAGCATTGCGCCACCTAACCCCAGCGATTCCACGGGATCAACGCGGCCTGGTGGCTGAACGGCGGATACATCCGGCCCTCACCGGAGGAGGACAGGCTAGCCGGTCGCCTCGTCGTCGCCGGATGTCCGGCCATCGGCCTTCGGCTTGCGTTTGCCGCTCTCCGCCTTGGCCTTGGTCTCGGCGGCGGTGCGCGGCGCGCGCTGCTTCAGGCGCCGGATCTTGATGCGGCGCACCTGGCGCGAGTCGGCCTGCAGTACCTCGAAATCGAAGTTCTTGATGCCGCCGATGATCTCGC
Organism: uncultured Rhodospirillales bacterium; assembly: GCA_937905845.1. GTDB lineage: Bacteria > Pseudomonadota > Alphaproteobacteria > Ferrovibrionales > Ferrovibrionaceae > CALCYJ01. Next base: position 1,627 of record CALCYJ010000034.1, on the reverse strand, counting down.
CCTTCATCGGCACGTGGCCGGCGAGCGCGAACACCAGCCCGCCGATGGTGTCGACGTCGTCGCCGTGCTCGCCCGGATCGAAATCGGGACCGATGACGCCCTCGACCTCGCCCAGCTCGGCGCGGGCCGCGGCGATGAAGATGTTGGAATTGATCTTGCGGATGAGCGGGCCGTCTTCGGTATCGTGCTCGTCCTCGATCTCGCCGACCACGGCCTCGAGCAGGTCCTCGATGGTGACGACCCCATCGGTGCCGCCATACTCGTCGATGACGATGGCCATGTGCACGCGCTTCAGCTGCATCTGCTGCAGCAGATCGCCCACCGGCATCAGCGGCGGCACGAACAGCACCTGGCGCATGATGTCGAGCTTGCCGAGCTTCGATTTCAACGTCGGCGTCACCAGGCGGATCGGAGTGTCCTTCTTGTCCGGATCGTTGACCTCGGCGGTGATGCGGCGCAGCGCGTCCTTGACGTGGATGAAGCCCGAAATGTTGTCGATGGTCTCGGCGTATACCGGGATGCGCGAGTGCCCGACCTTGCGGAAGCGGGCGATCATGTCGCCCAGTGTGCACTCGATATCGATGGCCTCGATGTCGGCACGCGGCACCATGACGTCCTCGACGTGCTTGTCGCCGAGCTGCAGCACGTTCTGCAGGATGGTGCGTTCGGGGATCGAAAAGTCTTGCGTCTCACCGGACGCTTCATGCTCGAGCGCGACCTCGAGATCGTCGCGCAGCGAAGGGGCGCGCACGAACATCGAGATCAGGCGCGCAAGCAGCGAAGGCCCCCGCGGCGTCACGGGGGCGGTGGTCGACGGAGGTTCCGCCTTGGGGCGCTCACCCGGTTCGGGCCGCGCGGTGGTGCTGCTGTCGCTCATCGCTCAGTCTTGGGCATAGGGGTCCGCCACCCCGAGGGAAGCGAGAATCTGGGTTTCGAGCCCCTCCATGACAAGGGCCTCGTCGTCCTTGATGTGATCATAGCCCAGAAGGTGCAGAAAGCCATGCACCACCAGGTGGGTGAAATGATCCTCGAAACTCACGCCTTGCTCATCGGCCTCGCGCGCCAGCGTTTCGCGGGCGAGGATGATGTCGCCGATGAGCCCGGAAACCGGCCCGAACGGCTCGATCTGCGGAAAGCTCAGCACGTTGGTGGATTTGTCGATACCGCGCCAGTCGCGGTTGAGGACGCGCTGCTCGGCGTCGCCGGTCAATACGATCGAGAGCTCGGCGGGACCCGTGAGGCGGGCCTTGCTGGCCTTCAGCCCGGCGCGCACGGCTTCGTCGGCACGTGCATCGAGATTGTCGGGCCAGCCTTCGGTGTTGCGGGCGATGTCGATGGTGAGAGCGGGTGGCAAGAAAGGCCCCCTCACCCGCCGCTGCGCGGCGACCTCTCCCCCAAAAGGAGAGGTGGGGACGCGGCGAAATCCCGTCTATGCACCACCTCTCCCTGGGGGGAGAGGTCGGAGGGCACAGCCCTCAGGGTGAGGGGGCCTTGCCGCATGCCATTCACGCCTGTGTCTTGTTCGCCGACGCCTGATCGTAGGCGCGCACGATACGGCCGACCAGGGCGTGCCGGACGACGTCCTTGTCGTTGAAGCGCGAGATGTGGACGCCCTCGATGCCCTCGA
>CALCYJ010000033.1 GCA_937905845.1 uncultured Rhodospirillales bacterium | reverse complement strand
CGCTGGCCGAGGAATGGGGCGCCGATGTCGGCGGCAAGCGGCCCGAGGTGCCGGCCACCGCCGAAACGGCGCCGGCGAAAAAGGCCTGAGCGGGCTAGAGTGCCTCCGCCGCGGCCAGGACTTCGGCCGCATGCCCCGGCACTTTCACCTTGCGCCAGACGCGGGCGATCCGGCCCTGGCGGTCGATGAGGAAGGTGGCGCGCTCGATCCCCATGTATTTGCGCCCGTACATGCTCTTCTCGACCCAGACGCCATAGGCGGCGCAGGCACTGCCCTCGGCGTCGGCGGCGAGCGTCACCTTGAGCCCGTGCTTGGCCTTGAAACGGTCGTGCGAGGCGACGCCGTCCTTGGAGCAGCCGATCACCGTCGCGCCGGCCGCGGCGAAGGCCGCCGCCGACTGGGTGAAATCGATCGCCTCGCGCGTGCAGCCGGACGTATCGTCCTTGGGGTAGAAATAGAGCACCACCTTGCGCCCCTTGAGCGCTTTCAGCGCGACTTCGCCGCCGCCGTCGGCCGGCAGGGAGAAATCAGGGGCCTTGTCGCCCGCCGCAAGCTCCACCGTTCCGCTGCTTCCGCCCATTGGCCTGGTCCTCGTTCTGCGTCATGACAACAAGTCGCAAGGGTTTGCGATGCCGTTCCATCGCAAAACCGTTGAGCCTCAGATCCCTCGCTCGGCAGAGTTAAGCGGGGCCGTGGCAGCCGCGTCAAGAAATGTCCGGGCGGGCCCTGCCACCAGCCGGTCGAAAGTCTCGCGCACGAGCGCCTCGCTCGCCTGGAGACGGGCGGCGAGGGAAGGGAAATCGGCCGCGCCGCCGGCTTGGGCCAGCAGGGCGGCGAGGCCGCTGCCCTCTATCGACGCGAGCCCGTGCTCCGCCTGGCCGGTGCAGAGCCGCAGCAGGCCCTGGAGCGTGCGGAAAAGCAGCGTTGCCTCGGCCAGGCGGGTGGCATCCGCCGGTGCGATCAGCCCAGCCTCGCTCAGCCGGCGAAAGGCTTCGGCGGTATTGCCGGTGATGATCCCGGGCGCCTTCCCGGCGCCGGCGAGCAGCAGATACTGGGCGAGGAATTCGAGATCGAGCAGGCCGCCCCGCACATGTTTGAGGTTCCAGGGATCCTCCGTCGGGTGGCTTGCGGCGATGCGCTGGCGCATATCCACCACGTCGGCGGCAAGACGCGCCGGCTCGCGCGGGCGGATCAACGATTCCCGCAGGCTGGCATGGACGCGCGCGATCAGGGCGGCGGCGCCGAAGATCGGTCGCGCCCGCGTCATCGCCATCTGCTCCCAGGTCCAGGCCGCCTCGCGCTGATAGCGGGCGAAGCTTTCGATCTGGACGGCGATCGGCCCGGCATTGCCCGACGGGCGCAGGCGCATGTCTACTTCGTACAGCCGGCCCTCGGGCGTCAGCGCGGTGAGCGCATTGATCACGCGCTGGCACAGCCGGGCGTAATAGAGCGCCGGCGGCAGCGGCTGCGGCCCGTCGGAAGCGCTCGCGTGCGGATCGTGGTCATAGACCAGGATGAGGTCGAGGTCGGAGGCGAAGGTCATCTCCCGGCCGCCGAGCTTGCCAAGGCCGAGGATTACGAGGTTGCCGCCCGGAACCTGGCCATGGCGGCGGGCGAACTCGGCCTCGACCACCGGGACCAGGGCGGCGAAGATCGCGTCGGCCAGATGGCTCAGGGCGTCGCCGGCGCCGCTGGTGTCGATGACCTGGCGCAGCACCTGCACGCCGACCTGGAATTTGGCGTCGTTGGCGAAGCGGCGCGCGATATCGAGCGCGTCCTGGAAATCGCGCCGCTTGCCAAGGGCGGCGGCAAGTTCGGCGGCAAGAGCATCGCTTGGCGGCAGCGGCGCGAAGAATTCCGCCGCGAGAACGCCGTCGAGCAGGATCGGGTTGTGCCCGAGCAGCTCGGCCAGGGCCGGCGCGGTCCCCATGATGCCGGCGACGAAATCGATCAGCCGCGGATTGGCATAGAACAGCGAGAAGAGCTGCACCCCGGTCGGCAGGCGGGCGAGGAATTCATCGAAGCGGCGGCAGGCGCCGTCGGGATCGCTCGTGGCCGCCAGCGCGCCGAGCAGGCGCGGCATCAGCATCGTGAGCAGCTCCCGCGCCCGGACCGAGCGGGTGGCGCGGTAGCGCCCGTGATGCCAGGCGCGCACCAGTCCCGCCACCTGCGAAGCATCCGCGTAGCCCATGGCCTTAAGCGTCGCGAGGGTCTCGGGATCATCCTCGGTGCCGGTAAAGGCCAGGCTGCCGGCGGAGCCGAGGTCGGGCGCATTCTCGAACAATTCGCCATAGCGCGCCTGCACCCGCGTCAGCACGTCGAGAAGGGCGCGGGTAAAGGCCGCAAGGTCGGGAAAGCCCAGGAAGCAGGCGATGTGTACGAGCCCGGGCTCGTCGGCGGGCAGGGCGTGGGTCTGCTCGTCGCCGATCATCTGCAACCGGTGCTCCAGGCGGCGGAGGAAGCCATAATCCGCGATCAGCGCCGCCGCCACTTCCGGCTCGATGCGTCCGGTCCGGGCGAATTCCGTCAAGGCGCCGCAGGTATCGCTGACCCGGAGGCCAGAATCGCGGCCGCCGGCGATGAGCTGCTGGGTCTGGACGAAGAATTCGATTTCGCGAATGCCGCCGCGGCCGAGCTTGATGTCGTGGCCGGCGACGGTGATGCTGCCGTGGCCCTTGTGGGCATGGATCTGGCGCTTGATGGAATGGATATCATCGATCGCGGCGTAATCGAGGTATTTGCGCCAGATGAAGGGCTGAAGCCGGTCGAGAAAGGCCTGGCCCGACGCGCGGTCGCCGGCGACGGGTCTGGCCTTGATCATCGCCGCCCGCTCCCAGTTCTGGCCCAGGCTTTCGTAATAGCCTTCGGCGGCGGCCATCGAGAGCGCGATCGGCGTCGCGCCCGGGTCGGGGCGCAGGCGCAAATCGGTGCGGAAGACGTAACCCTCGCCGGTGCGGCTCTGCATCAGGCGCACGAGGTCGCGGGCGAGTTTGACGAAGCAGGTCTGTGCATCGACCCCCGGGGCGAGCTGCACCCGCTCCTGGTCATAGAGGATGATGAGGTCGATATCGCTCGAATAATTCAGCTCGCGGGCGCCGAGCTTGCCCATGCCGATGACGACGAGACCGCTCGTTTCGGCCAGCGGCGGCGGGTCGGCAACCAGGCGCCCCGCCGCGGCCTCGCGGGCGATCAGATGATTAAGGGATGCATCCAGCGCCGCTTCCGCGAAGGCGCTGAGCGCGCCGGTGACTTGCGCCACGTCCCAGATCCCGGCGATATCGAGGATGGCGACGAGAAGGCTCAAACGCCGCTTCAGGATGCGGAGCCCGGCCATCAGCGCCGCCTCGTCGCTCTCCATCGCCCGCGCCGCGGTCTGGACGAGAAGGGCTGAGAGAGCGGCTTGCGGCTCGCTCTTCAGGGCCCAGGCGAGATAGGCCGGTTCATGCAGCAGCGACTGGCCGAGATAGGGGCTGTTGCCGAACAGCGCCGCCAGGAGCGCCTGTCCCCTCGCGTCATTCAGAAGATCGGCGAGGATGGCGCGGGCCTCGATGTCGGGCAGCCCCGCGCCGGCGGTGGCAAGGTCGCTCAGGCCGCGGGCGGCGCGCTCGCCGTCGTAGGGTAGAGGCAGCTCGCCGGCGCGGCGCAGAAGCGTGAATTCGATCATTCCTATCAGCCGTCGTTTCAGGCAGAGTGCGGGAAGGAGCCCGTGCGGTCAAGATTGCCCTTGTGGCGGTGGCGGTGGCGTCGGGAAGGGGACCGGTTTGCAGGAAAAGGCCCGTTTGCAAAATAAAGGATGCGAGCATTCGATGACGGCGCTTTGCGATCGGGCCGATGCGCCGGGGTAGGGTTCAAAGCCGCCGGGTCCGGCGCCCTTCACCGGACCGGGGATCGAGCGAGCGGGTGGGGCTAACAGCTGGTAGCATGCCGTGATCATTCGTGCCAGCAAACTTGCCCTTCGCCTCGTGGCGGGACTGCTCGCCGCCCTCATCGTGCTGTTTTCCGCCATGGCCTGGCGGCTTTCCGGCGGACCGATTTCGCTCGGCTTCCTCACGCCCTATGTCGGCGAGGCCTTGAGCGACCGGCAGGCCGGTTTCACCGCCGAGATCAAGACCGCTATTCTGTCCTGGAGCGGGACCGACCGCACGCTCGGCATCGGCGCCACCGACGTCCGGCTGATGCGGCAGGACGGCAGCCTGGTGGCGGCGGTACCGATGCTGCAATTCCGCCTCAGCCTCAAGGCGCTGCTGCGCGGCCGCCTCGCGCCCACCAGCATCGATATCGTCGGCGTGCGGCTGAACGTGCGGCGGGAGATGGATGGGCGGATCGACGCCGGCCTTGCCGGCGGGGCCGCGGCCGGCAATATCCTGGGCCTTCTGGTGAGCGAGCTGGCCACGCCGAGCGGCCATGGGGTTGCGGGCTATCTCACCCATGCCAGCATCCGCGATGCCGCGGTGACGCTCGACGACAAGCGTTTGGGCGTGGTCTGGCAGGCGCCCGAGGCCGGCTTTGACCTCGCGCGCGAGCCGGGCGGCGTGCGCGGCCGCATGCGGCTCGCCGTCACGCTCGGCGGCAAGCTCGCGCATCTCGTCGCCACCGGCGATTTCGACCGGGCGAGCCACGCCACAAGGGCGACGGTGCTGGTGAGCGACCTGGTGCCTTCCAGCCTCGCCGTCGTGGCGCCGGTGCTGGCGCCGCTGGCGGGCGTCAACGTGCCGATCTCGGGCCGCGTCAACCTGACCGCCGACAGCGAGGGCCGTATCGGCACGGTCGATTTCGACCTCGACGGCGGCGCGGGCGAGATCATCGTGCCGAAGGTGGCGCTGGCGGCGCTCGCGGTGCGCAGCCTCGCGCTTGTCGGGAGCGCCCGAAACGATTTCGCCGATATCGCCCTGTCCCGGGTCGCGCTGGAACTGCCGGATTTCATGCTCAGCGCCAGCGGTGACATCCATCTTGGCGCCGAGGGCACCGCCCTGACCCTCTCGGCCACGGTGCCGCGGCTCGCCGTCCCCGTGCTCGACCGCTACTGGCCGGCCGATGTCGCCATCGATGCCCGCGACTGGATCGTGGGCAATATCACCGACGGCACCCTCAAGGACATCGCGCTCCGCCTCGACCTGCCGGCCGGCGCGCTGACCGGCGCCGTGCCGTTGCCGGACGGCGCCATCACCCTCAATTTCGCCTATGACGGGCTCAAGGTGAGCTATCTGCGGACCCTGCCGCCGCTCACCCAGGGCGCCGGCCAGGCGGTGATCACGCAGAGCCGCCTCGACATGACGGGGATCACGGCCGCGAGCGGCGATCTGCGCGTGCGCGACGGCCATGTCGTCATTACCGGCCTCGACGAGAAGGACCAGACCGCCACCATCACCTTTCAGACGGCGGGGCCGCTGGCCTCGGCTCTGGCGCTGCTCGACCGGCCGCCGCTGCATTTCATCAGCCCGATGGGCGTCTCGCCCCAAAGTGCCGGCGGCAGCGCCACCATCGATGCCCGCTTCGTCATGCCGCTGAAAAAGAAACTGAGCTTTGCCGATGTGCAGGTCGCGGCCAGCGCCAGTTTGCAGGACGCGGCGCTGCCGAAGATCGCCGACCGCTTTCCGTTGAGCCGCGGCGATCTGGCCGTGCAGGTCGATAAGAAGCATCTCGAAATCAAGGGCACGGCGGATCTTGCCGGTGTGCCGCTGCATGTCCTGTGGCAGGAGAATTTCACCGGCGCCGGGCCCTTCGACAGCCGCTACACGCTGAAGGGCACGATCGATGATGCCGGCCGCAAGGCGCTGGGCTTCGATACCAGGCCCTATATCAGCGGCCCGGTCGCGGCCAGCCTGGAGATCGACAGCCGCCGCCGCGGCGCGACGCGCATCGACGGCACCCTCGGCCTGGCCAAGGCCCGTCTCGAAATCCCGCAAGCCTATTGGCACAAGCCCGCGGGCGGGGCCGGAGAGGCGAGCTTCCATGTCACCCTGCCGCGGGCGGGCGAAACCGACCTCACCGGCTTCACCATCGCCGCCGGCGATCTGCGGGCGAGCGGCAGCGGCTCTTTCGGCCCACAGGGGCTGGAACGGTTCGCGCTGCCAAAGCTGATCTTCGGCCATAACGATCTGACGCTCGAAATCGGCCGCCGTGGCGATGGCGGCTATCGCATCCTGGTGAGCGGCAAGCGCTTCGATCTTGCCCCCTTCCTCGCCGATACCGCGGCCACGACCGCCGCGACCACCGTCACCGCCGATCAGGGGCCGACGCTCGAACTCAGCGGTCATCTCGACGCGCTCCGTTTTGGGCCGGGCCGGGCGGTCGCCGATGTCGCCGCCCGCATCCTGCGCCAGGACGGCCGTATCGCGCAGATGACGCTGAACGGGCGGCTCGGGCAGAAAGCCAAGCTCCAGGTCGCCATCACGCCGGCTGGACGCCAGCGCCACCTGGCCGTGGTGGCGGACGATGCCGGCGCCGTGGTGAAGCTGGTCGGGATCTCCGACAATCTCGTCGGCGGCAGCTTCGCGCTCAATGCCACGATGGCGGACGATCAGCCCGGCGCGCCCATCTCGGGGCGGATCGTGATGCATGATTTCAAGGTGATCAAAGCGCCGGTTCTGGCGCGCCTGCTCACCGTCGCTTCCCTGAGCGGCATGGGCGAGATTCTCTCCGGCCAGGGGATCGCCTTTACCAACACGGAAATCCCCTTCACCATGGAAGGGTCGAAGATCACCATCCGCGATGCGCTCGGCCATGGCGGCGCGCTCGGCTTCACGCTGGACGGCAGCATCGACCGGGCGGCGGGAAAGGCCAATCTCGGCGGCACGCTGGTGCCGGCCTATATGCTCAATACCCTGCTCGGCAAGCTGCCGTTGATCGGCCAGATCTTCACCAGCAGGCCGGGCGAGGGCATTTTCGGCATCACCTATCGCGTCACCGGGCCGATCGATAATCCGCAGGTTTCGGTCAATCCATTATCGGCGCTGACGCCCGGCATCCTCAGGCGGATCTTCGAGATCGGCGAGGGTGGCCAGGCTGTGCCCGGCGCCGCGATGAAGAGCGGTCCGCCCCAGGGCACCAACGTGCCGCAGGCCGCTCCGCCCGCGGTCAAGCCGGCAACGCCGCTACCGCCCGCTCCCGCCGCGCCGCCCGCCGCGACCAAGCCGTGAGGGGCGCCGCCGGCGATCGGCTGGTCGCAAGCGGCAAGCAGCAAGCAGGGCTTTTCGGGATCGGAATCCGAAAAGCCCTGCAAGATTAGGCTCGTCTAGCGGGAAAGCTCAGGCCTCGGGCGGGACCGCGGGGCCGTTATCGCCCATTCCGGCCGGCCGGTCGGAGCGGCGGCGGCGTTCCGCCAGGAATTCGTCGAACTCGACCTTGTCCTTGGCGAAGCGCAGCCGGTCGAGGAAATCCCGGAAATCGCGCTGTTCCTCTTCCAGGCGGTGCAGCGTCTCGGTGCGGTATTCGTCGAAGGCGCGGTTGCCGCTGGTGGTCGACCGGCCCCAGCTTGGGCGATACCAGCTTCGCGCCACGTCGCGCAGCTCGTCCTCATGCACGTAATGCCAGCGGCCATGGCCGCCGTATCTGCGACATCCCATGTGTCTGCCCCATATGAGATAGGCCAGAACGGCAAGGCCGAGCGGCCAGAAGAAAATGAACCCGAGAATCATCAGGACGATCCAGGCCGGCCGCCCGACATCCTCCAACCGTGCCGCGATATCCATCGCCGCCTCATGTAAATGTTATTTACATTCACACAAATATGCCTGGCCGCGCGGCTTGTCAAGATGCCTGCTGTCCGCGCCGCCGCGATCAGGGAGTGCGGGCGCCGAGGCCGAGGCCCTGGAGATAGACCAGAACGCCCGCTTCCAGCAGGTCCTCCGCCGCCATCGGCAGCTTGCGCCGGGCCGCATCGCCGCGGCCGAACAGGGAGGCGACGCCGTGCGACAGCGACCAGACATGCAGCGCCATCATCAAGGGCGGCGGGCGGCGCTCCGGCGGCAACCTGGCGCAGATCGCCTCCGCCGCCTGCTTGAGCACGGCGAGCGTGCGATCGCCGGCGGCGGCGAGGTCGGGATTGACGTCGAGCGGCACGCCGGTCTCGAACATGGCTGAATAATAGGCCGATTCGTCGCGGGCGAAGGCGAGATAGGCCCGGCCGATCCGCTCGAAGGCGGTGAAAGGATCCGGCCGGCCCTGGCTCCAGGCCAGCTCCAGCACCGCCTCGAAACGGGCGAAGCCGCGCCGGGCCACGTCGGCCATCAGTTCGTCGCGATCGCGGAAATGGCGATAGGGCGCCGCCGGACTGACGCCGGCGGTCCGTGCCGCCTCGGCGAAGGTGAAGCCGGCCGGCCCGTGCTGGGCGATCAGGTCCAGCGCCGCGCGGATCAGCGCCTCCTTCAGATTGCCGTGATGATAGCTGCGCCTGCTCATGCCGCGTCCGCTCCACATCCCGCCGGCGCCGGGGCAAGTCCCGCGCAAGTCCCGCACAAGTCCCACACGAAGAAGCCAAGACGCCAAGGTGCCGAGGCGCGGCGGATGTAAGACGGTCTTACATCAATTGGCGGCAGGCCGCAGCCGGATAATGCCGCCGGCCGGCCGGGGTGAAGGTCAGATCGGGTGGATCAGGGCGTGGCGCTTCTTGCCGGCGGAGACTTTGATCACCCCTTGCGCGCCGATATCCTCCACGCCGACGCGGCGGGTTTCCTCGCTCACGACTTCGTCGTTGATGCGCAGGCCGCCGCCGCGGATGAGGCGCCGCGCCTCGCCGTTGCTGGCGGCAAAGCCCAGCGCCACCACCAGTTCGAGCGCGGCGATGCCGGCGGCGAGCGCGTCGCGGGCGATTTCGATCCCCGGCAGATCCTGGGCGAGGCTGCCCTGCTCGAAGGTGCGATGCGCCGTCAGGGCGGCCTTCTCGGCGGCGTCGCTGCCATGGCAGAGGCGGGTGGCCTCGTTGGCCAGAATCTTCTTCGCCTCGTTCAGCTCCTGTCCGTCCAAGGATTCGAGGCGGGCGATCTCGGTGAGCGGCAGTTCGGTGAAGAGCCGCAGGAAACGCCCGACATCGCCGTCCTCGGTATTGCGCCAGAACTGCCAGTAATCATAGGGCGCGAGCTGCTCGGCATTGAGCCAGACGGCGCCCTTCGCCGTCTTGCCCATCTTGGCGCCGGAGGCGGTGGTGATGAGCGGCGTGGTCAGGCCGAAGAGGTGGCGTTCGTCGATGCGGCGGCCAAGCTCGACCCCGTTGACGATATTGCCCCATTGATCCGAGCCGCCCATTTGCAGCCGGCAGCCCTGGCGCCGGGCAAGCTCCAGGAAATCGTAAGCCTGAAGCACCATGTAGTTGAATTCGAGGAAGGTCAGCGGCTGCTCGCGCTCCAGCCGGAGCCGGACGCTGTCGAAGGACAGCATGCGGTTGACCGAGAAATGCCGGCCGAAGTCGCGCAGGAAGGGGATGTAGGCGAGCTGGTCGAGCCAGTCGGCGTTATTGGCCATCACCGCGTCGCCCGCCCCCTCGCCAAAGGTGAGGAAACGCGAGAAGATCCGCCCGATCCCCGCCATATTGGCGGCGATGGTGGCCCCGTCCAGCAGCTTGCGCGCATCGTCCTTGCCGGAAGGATCGCCGACCTGGGTCGTGCCGCCGCCCATGAGCACGATCGGCCGGTGGCCGCATTGCTGAAGGATGCGCAGCATCATGATCGGCACCAGGCTGCCGACATGCAGGCTCGGCGCCGTGCAATCGAAGCCGATATAGGCGGTGACGCGCTCCTTTCCCGCCAGCGCGTCGAGCCCTTCGAGATCGGTGCACTGGTGGAGATAGCCGCGCTCGGTCAGGATGCGCAGGAAATCGGAGCGGGGAGCGCCGGTCGCCATGTCGTTTCGCCTATGTCGTTGCGGCCGCGCCGCGTGACCCGCGGGCTGGCCATGCGCCGGCCGCTGATGTAGCACATAGCGCCGGCGGCGCAAAGGGCGGGGCGGCGTGGATTGCAAGACCAGCCGAGCCGGGCGGGCGGGAGAGCGAGCGGGAGAAGCGGGAGAGAAGGATGGCGGAAATCTGGGCGATCGGCCTGATGAGCGGGACGTCGATGGACGGGATCGACGCCGCCCTGCTCAAGACCGACGGCGAGCGGGTCGCGGGCCATGGCGCCGTGCTCGGCGATCCCTATCCCGCTGCCTTGCGTCAGCGCCTGCGCGGCATTCTGGGCGAGCCGGGCGGGCCGGGCGGCGAGGCCGCGATCGCCGCGGTGGAAGCGGAGATCACCAAGGCGCATGCCGCCCTGGTGAGGCGGCTTTTGGACCGGGCGGGGCTGGCGCCGGCCGATATCGGTGTGATCGGGTTTCACGGCCATACGATCGCGCATCGGCCGGAGCAGCACTACACGAGGCAGATCGGCGACGGCGGCCTTCTCGCCCGCCTTTGCGGCGTGCCGGTGGTGAATGATTTCCGCCGCGCCGACGTGGTGGCGGGCGGCCAGGGCGCGCCGCTGGTGCCGCTCTATCACCGCGCGCTGGCGCGGGATCTGCCGCGGCCGCTGGCGGTGCTGAATGTCGGCGGCGTCGCCAATATCACCTGGATCGGCGCCGACGACAGCCTGCTCGCCTTCGATACCGGCCCTGGCAACGCGCCGATCGACGATTGGATGCTGCGCCATACCGGGCAGGCCTATGACGCCGGCGGCGCGCTGGCAGCCACGGGGCTCGTCGCGGAAGTGGCGGTGGCGCGGGCCCTGGCGCAGCCCTATTTCGCGCGCCGGCCGCCGAAATCGCTCGATCGCGACGATTTTTCCGCCGCCATCGCCGCCGGTCTCGCCCCGGCGGACGGCGCCGCGACCCTCACCGCCGTCACCGCCGCCGCCGCCGCCGCGGCCTGGCGCCACTTGCCGGCGCCACCCAGACAAGTGCTGGTCACCGGCGGCGGCCGCCACAATGCGACGCTCATGCGCATGCTCGCCGAGCGCCTGGGGGTTGCGGTCGCCCCGGCCGCCCCGGCCGTGCTGGTCGTACCGGTGGAAAGCGTGGGCTGGCGGGGCGATGCGCTGGAGGCGGAGGCCTTTGCCTATCTCGCGGTGCGGGCGTGCCGCGGCCTGGCTCTCACCCTGCCCTCGACCACCGGCGCGCCGCATCCTCTGACCGGAGGCCGGCTCTGGCCGGCGCCGGGGCGGGAATGACTAGGGGTACCCGCGTTACCCCGGGGCTTTAATCCGCCGCCGCGGCGGTCGCCAGCGCCTGGCGCAGGTAGCTTTTGACGATGGCGGCGAGCTTGTCGGTTTCCTGATCGTAGAAATGGCCGGCGCCCGGGATGGTGCGATAATCGATACGGATGTCGCGCTGATTGGAGAGACGCGCGGCGAGCTTGGCCACATCGGCTTCCGGCACCAGCTCGTCCGCCGCCCCGTGCAGGATCAGGCCGGAGGAGGGACAGGGCGCGAGGAAGGCGAAGTCGAACATGTTGGCCGGCGGCGAGACCGAGACGAATCCGGAAATCTCCGGCCGGCGCATCAGAAGCTGCATGCCGATCCAGGCGCCGAAGGAAAAGCCGCCGATCCAGCAGCTCGCGGCATTGGGATTGTAGATTTGCATCCAGTCGAGCGCCGCCGCCGCGTCCGACAATTCGCCCTGGCCGTGGTCATAAACGCCCTGGCTGCGCCCGACGCCGCGGAAATTGAAGCGCAGGACCGAGCAGCCCTGTTGCACGAAGGCATGGAACAGGGTGTAGACGACCTTGTTGTTCATCGTGCCGCCGAATTGCGGGTGCGGATGCAGCACCAGGGCAATCGGGGCATTGCTGGCGCTACTGTGATGGTAGCGGCCCTCAAGACGGCCGTCCGGGCCGTTGAATATCACTTCGGGCATGGAGATTCGATTTTACCTGCTGCTGGTTCCGTCCGTCGGCTTGCCGCCGCTGGCGCACTCTGTAGATTAATATCCCATCATTTAAGTCGGATATTTCCGATGCGCTGCCGCAGAGAAGCCGCGTGCAGGGGCGGAGATACTTGACTAATGGACTCGGTAATCTATCTTCCCTATCGTTACGCGAGCGGGCAAGCGCTTAGCCGTACGGGGGCTGGCTGCCCTCGACCTTGGGATGGAGCATATCACACTGGAAACGGGCATGTTCAAGCGCCTTGGCGAAGATGTCGATGCGGTGATGGCGCGGGATCCGGCCGCGCGCTCCCGGGTCGAGGTGGTAATCTGCTACCCGAGCGTGCATGCGCTGGCGCTGCATCGCCTGGCGCATCCGCTGTGGCGGCATGGCTGGCGGCTGCTGGCGCGGATGATTTCCCAGGCCGGCCGCTTCCTGACCGGGATCGAGATCCATCCCGGCGCGCGCATCGGCCGGCGGGTGTTCATCGATCACGGCATGGGCGTGGTGATCGGCGAAACGGCGGAGATCGGCGACAATGTGACGCTGTACCACGGCGTGACGCTCGGCGGCCTGATGCCGGCGGTGAATTCCGGCGCGCAGGTGGATGTGAAGCGGCACCCGACGCTGGAAGACGGCGTCATCGTCGGCTCGGGCGCGCAAATCCTGGGGCCGATCACGGTCGGCCGCGGCGCGCGGATCGGCGCCAATGCGGTGGTGGTTCGTGCCGTGGCGCCGGCGACGACGGTGGTCGGCATCCCGGGCAAGGTCGCGGCGCGGCCGGCGCCGGGCGGCGGCGACGGATTTTGCGCCTATGGCCTCTCGGGCGAGGTGAGCGACCCGGTGGCGCGGGCGGCGGAGGGGTTGCTCGAACGGATCCAGGCACTGACGACGCGGGTGGCGGAACTGGAACGCAAGCTCGAAGCCCGGCAGGACGGGCTGGATGCCGATGCCTGGACGAGCGAGGCGGCGCCGATCGCCCTCAGCCCTCGCCCCGGGCCTCGCCCCGGGCCGGATGAGCCGGCCGCCAATCGCGACCGCCTGTGACCGGGTGGCTGTGATCAGGCGGCCCGTAGCGGAGATGGAGGTAGGATCGTGAAGCTCAGCACCAAAGGCCGCTATGCCGTGATGGCCATGGTCGATCTGGCTGCCCATGCCGCGGGCCGGCCGGTGTCGCTGGCCGATATCGCCCAGCGCCAGGAAATCTCGCTCTCCTATCTCGAGCAGCTTTTCGGCAAGCTCCGGCGCGGCAATCTGGTGCGCAGCGTGCGCGGCCCCGGCGGCGGCTATCTGCTCAGCCGGCCGGCGGAGGAGACGCGCATCGCCGATATCGTTCTCTCGGTCGACGAGCCGATCCGGGCAACCCGCTGCGAGCGCGACAGCCCGCACGGCTGCCAGTCCGGCAGCAGCCGCTGCCTGACCCACGATCTGTGGGAGGAGCTTGGCCATCAGATTCATCTGTACCTGAACTCGGTGTCGCTCGCCGATGTGGTCGGCAGGCGGGTGGCGTCTCCGCTGTGCCAGGAACCGGCACCGCGCCGCGACCAGGCCCTGGCGGGGGAGGGACGCAGAGAGCAGAGCGAGGGCTTTACCCCCAATTCCGCCGCGCCGGTTTGAGCCGGCGGTTTGTCGAGGATTGCCGAAGGGCATCATGAACAGCGATCTTGATTACGCCTATCTCGATTACAACGCTTCGGCGCCGCTTCGTCCCGAGGCGGCGGCGGCGCTGACGGCGGCGCTGGGTGAGGGCGGCAATCCCTCCTCGGTGCATCGCGCCGGCCGGCAGGCGCGGCGGATGGTCGAGCGGGCGCGCGAGAAGGTGGCGGCGCTGGTCGGCGCGGCGGCGGACGCGGTGATCTTCACCTCGGGCGCGACCGAGGCCAATCATCTCGCCCTGTCCGGCCTTGGAGACATGTCGGGGGTCGGGGCTCGGGCGCTGGTTCTGGCGAGCGCCGTCGAGCATCCATCCGTTCTGGCGGCCGTGCCGGCGATCGTGCAGGCCCCCGTGGACGGGCAGGGCGTGGTCGATCTTGCCGCCCTCGAAGCGGCGCTGGCCGCGGCCGTGGCCGCCGGCCGGCCCTATCGGCTGGTGGCGCTGATGCTGGCCAATAACGAGACCGGCGTCCTGCAGCCGGTGGCGGCGGCCGCGGCCCTCGCCCATCGCTATGGCGCGCTGCTGCATGGCGACGCGGTGCAGGCGGTGGGGCGGATCGCGGTGGATATGGTGGCGCTCGGCTGCGACAGTCTGTCGC
The DNA here is from genome assembly GCA_937905845.1 of uncultured Rhodospirillales bacterium. Lineage (GTDB taxonomy): Bacteria > Pseudomonadota > Alphaproteobacteria > Ferrovibrionales > Ferrovibrionaceae > CALCYJ01. The sequence continues at coordinate 6,154 of CALCYJ010000033.1, read as the reverse complement.
TCAGCGCCCACAAGATCGGCGGCCCGCAAGGGGTCGGCGCGCTCGTGTTGCGGCCCGGGCTGAAGCTCGATCCGGCCTTGCGTGGCGGCGGGCAGGAGGGCGGACGGCGGGCCGGAACGGAGAATGTCGCCGGCATCGCCGGCTTCGGCGCGGCGGCGGCGGCGGTGATGGAGAAAGGGCGCGACGAGATCGCGGCGCAAGGCGCCTGGCGGGACGAGATCGAGCAGCGGCTCCGCGCCGTGGCGCCGGGGCTCGGCGTGCCGGGAGCGGAAGCGTCCAGGTTGGCCAATACCACCTGCCTGGTCATGCCGGGGGTGGCGGCGGAAACGCAAGTCATGGCGCTCGATCTGGCCGGCGTCATGGTGAGTGCCGGCGCGGCCTGCTCGTCGGGCAAGGTGCGGGCCTCGCCCGTGCTCCGGGCCATGGGCCTCGGCGCGGCGGCGGGAAATGCAATCCGTGTCAGCCTGGGCTGGCGGACACGGGCGACCGATGTGGAACGGCTGATCGCGGCCTGGACGATGCTCCATGCCCGGGTTGCCGGTGCGACCGGTGCGATCGGTACGACCGGTGCGACCGGTGCGACCGGTACGACCGGCGCGGGCGGGGCAGGCGGCAGGACGGCCGGCGCCTATCAGCCGGCAGCCTGAGAGGGATTGAGAATGAAGGAGTTGATTGGCATGACGGAACAAGCCTCGGGCGCGAACATCACGCTGCCGATCTATATGGACTACCAGGCGACGACACCGATGGATCCGCGCGTCCTCGATGCCATGCTGCCCTATTTCACCACCAAGTTCGGCAATCCCCATTCGCGCAGCCACGGTTTCGGCTGGGAAGCGGAGGAGGCGGTCGAAGCGGCGCGCGAGCAGGTGGCGCACCTGATCAATGCCGATGCCAAGGGGCTGATCTTCACCTCGGGCGCCACCGAGAGCAACAATCTCGCGATCAAGGGCGTGGCGCGCTTCTACAAGGACCGCAAGAACCATATCGTCACGCTGCTGACCGAGCATAAATGCGTGCTGGACAGTTGCCGCCACCTCCAGCAGGAGGGGGTCGAGGTCACCTATCTGCCGGTGCAGCCGAACGGGCTGGTCGATCTCGATCAGCTTGCCGCCGCCATCACCGACAAGACGGTGCTGGTCTCGATCATGGCGGTGAACAACGAGATCGGCGTCATTCAGCCGCTGGCCGAGATCGGGGCCCTGTGCCGGGCGCGCAAGGTTTTCTTCCATACCGACGCGGCGCAGGCGGTGGGCAAGATCCCGCTCGATGTCGAGGCGATGAACATCGACCTCATGAGCATCTCCGGCCACAAGATCTACGGGCCGAAGGGCGTCGGCGCCCTGTACATCCGGCGCAAGCCGCGGGTGCGGCTGGAACCGCTGTTCTCGGGCGGCGGGCAGGAGCGCGGCTTCCGCTCCGGCACGCTGGCGCCGCCGCTCTGCGTCGGCCTCGGCGCCGCCTGCGCGCTGGCGGAGGCGGAAATGGCGACCGACAATGCGCGCATCGCCCGGCTGGCGCAGAAGTTCTACGAGGGCATTACCGCCAAAGTGTCGCAGGTGATCCTCAACGGCGATCCGGAGCGGCGCTATCCCGGCAATATCAACCTCAGCTTCTCGCATGTCGAAGGCGAGAGCATGATCATGGGCATCAAGGATCTGGCGGTATCCTCGGGCTCGGCCTGCACCTCGGCCTCGCTCGAGCCCTCCTACGTGCTGCGGGCGCTCGGCGTCGAGGAGGAGATGGCGCATACCTCGATCCGCTTCGGCATCGGCCGCTTTACCACCGAGGCGGAAATCGACTATGCCATCCAGACGGTGGTGAGCCATGTCGACCGGCTGCGCGAGATGAGCCCGCTGTGGGAAATGGCGCAGGAAGGCATCGACATCAAGTCGATCGAATGGGCCGCCCATTGATGGTTGGCGGCGGCGGCGATTGAACGGCCCTGACGGGCAACAGGAGAATAAGGCTATGGCCTATAGCGAGAATGTCATCGACCACTACGAGAATCCGCGCAACGTCGGCACGCTGGACAAGAGCGACGCCGATGTCGGCACCGGCCTGGTGGGCGCGCCGGCCTGCGGCGACGTGATGAAGCTGCAGATCAAGGTCAGCCCCGAGGGCATCATCGAGGACGCGAAGTTCAAGACCTTCGGCTGCGGCTCGGCCATCGCCTCCTCCTCCCTCGTGACCGAATGGGTCAAGGGCAAGACGCTGGACGAGGCCGGCAGCATCAAGAACAGCCAGATCGCGCAGCATCTGGCGCTGCCGCCGGTCAAGATCCATTGCTCGGTCCTGGCCGAGGATGCGATCAAGGCGGCGATCGCCGATTACCGGGCCAAGCATCCCGCCGACGACGGCAAGGTGGCGTGAGCGGCGGGCGGGGCCTGAGCCCTGCCGGATTTCGCGGAATGAAAAGCGTGCGGACAGGTGAATGATGGCGCAAGCGGCGATGCATGTGACGGAGGCGGCGGCCGAGCGGGTGAAAGCGCTGCTGGCTAAGCGGGGCAAGCCCTGCGCCGGGATCCGCGTCGGCATCCGGACCGTCGGATGCTCGGGCCTGTCCTATACGCTCGAATATGCCGAGGAGAAGGGCCGGTTCGATGAGGTGGTGGAGGACAAGGGCGTTACCGTCCTGATCGATCCCAAGGCGGTCATGTTCCTGCTCGGCACCACCATGGATTGGACGGAGGACAAGACGAAGCAGGGCTTCATCTTCGTCAATCCGAACGAGAAGGGCCGGTGCGGCTGCGGCGAATCGTTTCACGTCTAACCCTCCGGCTCAAGGCCGCCGGCCGGCATTATTCCCCGAAGCGGAGAGCAGGGCTGATCGCGCCCGGGCCTGCCCGTGGCCGGGGTACATGCCGTGGCCGGATCCCCAGGCTGGACGGGCGCGGGCGAGGAAGATGAGGATTTTAGGTCAGTGAGCCTTGATCGGGTCATCAGCGGCGAAACGGCGGCAGGGCAGCGTCCCTGCTGGTCGTGCCAGGCGCCTTTATCGGTGCGGGCGGCCTTCTGCCATGCCTGCGGCCGGATACAGCCGCCGGCGGCGCTCGATCATTTCCGCCGCCTCAACCTCGCGCCGCGCTTCGATCTGCCGACAGCGGATCTCGAGCAGCAGTATTTCGGCTTGCAGCGCTCGCTCCATCCCGACCGTTTCGCCGGCAAGTCGAGCCGGGAGAAGGCGCTGTCGCTCCAGCACGCGACCGCGCTCAACGAGGCCTATGACGTGCTGCGCCAGCCCTTGCGTCGGGGCGAGTATCTGCTGGAATTGCGCGGCCGGCCGCTGAACGGCGCCGATGGTGGCACGATCGACGACGAAGAGTTGCTGACGCAGGCGATGGCGATGCGCGAGCGCCTGGCGGACGCGGCAGGCGAGGCGGAGGTCCTGGCGCTGATCGCGAGCGCGGAGGCCGATGCGGCGGCGATTTTAGCCGAGATCGAGGGTGCTTTCGCCCAGGAGGATCTGGCATCGGCGGCGCGCCTGCTGACGCGGCTGCGCTATCTCGCCAAGCTGACCGCGGAGGCGCGCGCGCGCGTTGCCGGCGCCGGGAGCGGAGTCCAAGCATGAGCCTACAGATCCTGGAGATTTTCGAGCCCGGCGAGACGCCGCTGCCCCATGCCGAGGCGCCGGGCATCGCCGTCGGCATCGACCTCGGCACCACCAATTCCCTGGTGGCGCTGTCGCGGGACGCCAAGCCGGAAGTGCTGCGCGATGCCGCAGGCCGCGGCATGCTGCCCTCCGTCGTCGCCTATGATGCCGCCCGGCCGCCGCAGGTAGGCGAGGAGGCGCGCCGCGTCCTGCTGGACGAGCCCGAGCGGGTGGTAAGTTCAGTGAAGCGGCTGATGGGCCGGGGCGCCCGGGATATCAAGGCGCTGGCCGGCCGGCTCCCTTACGAGATCGAACCCGATGCGGCCGAGCGCATGATCCGCCTCAAGGTCGCGGGGAAAAGCCTCACGCCGGTGGAGGTTTCGGCCGATATCCTGCGGGCGCTGAAAGCGCGGGCGGAAACCTCCCTGGCGCGCGAGGTGACGCGGGCGGTAATCACCGTTCCGGCCTATTTCGACGATGCCGCGCGCACCGCGACGCGCGATGCCGCGCGGCTTGCCGGCCTCGAAGTGCTGCGCCTGGTCAACGAGCCCACCGCGGCGGCGCTGGCCTATGGTCTCGATCGCGGCGCCGAAGGGCTCTATGCCGTCTATGACCTTGGCGGCGGCACGTTCGATATTTCCGTCCTGCGGCTGGAGAAGGGCGTGTTTCAGGTGCTGGCGACCGGGGGCGATGCGGCGCTCGGCGGCGATGATTTCGACCATCTGATCGCGCAGCAATTCCTCCGCCAGCGCGAGGAGGATGGCGGCGGCGGCGATCTCAGCGTCGGCGAGGCCAAGCAGGCGCTGCTCACCGCCCGCATCGCCAAGGAATGCCTGACCGAACATACCGATGGCGAGTGGATGCTGGAGGTGGGCGGCAGGCAGAGCCGCCACCGGCTCGATATCGCCGGGTTCGAGGCGCTGATCGCGCCGCTGGTGGCGCGGACCATTACGACCGCGAAGGCGGTGCTGGCCGATGCCGGCCTGGCGCCGGGTGAGGTCAAGGGCGTGGTGCTGGTCGGCGGCTCGACCCGGGTGCCGCTGGTCCGGCGCGAGGTGGCGGCGCTTTTCGGCCGCGCGCCGCTGGCCGATATCGATCCCGACGAGGTGGTGGCGCTCGGCGCCGCACTGCAAGCCGAGGCGCTGACGGGGGGCGGCGACACGCTGCTGCTCGACGTGACGCCGCTCTCGCTCGGCATCGAGACCATGGGCGGCCTGGTCGAGAAGGTGATTGCGCGCAACACGGCCATTCCGGCGGCGCGGGCGCAGGAATTCACCACCTATCAGGACGGCCAGACGGCGATGATGATCCATGTCGTGCAGGGCGAGCGCGAGCTGGTGGCGCAGAACCGCTCGCTCGCCCGCTTCGAGCTTCAGGGCATTCCGCCGATGGTGGCGGGCGCCGCGCGCATCCGCGTCACTTTCGCCGTCGATGCCGACGGTCTCCTCACCGTCAGCGCCGAGGAACGCACCACCGGCCTCTCCCAGGCGGTGGTGGTCAAGCCCTCCTACGGACTTGACGAGGAGGAGATGATCGCCATGCTGCGCACCGCGATGGAGAATGCGGGCGAGGATATGGTGCTGCGCCTGCTGACCGAAGCGCGGGTCGAGGCGGAACGGGTGCTGCTGGCGCTCGATGCCGCGCTCAAGGCCGACGCGGGATTGCTGGCGGCGCCGGAGCTTGCAACCATCGAGCGCCGGATGGCGCTTCTGCGCCAGGCGATGGCGGCGGAGGACCGCCATGCCATTACCGCCGCTCTCGAGGCGTTGGACCAGGCGACGCAGGATTTCGCCGCCCGGCGCATGGACCACGGCATCCGCCAGGCGCTGAAAGGGGTGGCGCTCGACCGCCTCGCCAGCCGGCTCGAGGCCGAGGACCCATCCTAGCGGGTTTTGGAATTTTCATCCGGCCGGGGACGGCTGGACGGATCTATGCGAGGAGTTTCCAGCCGATGCCGAAGATGACCTTCATCGCCCAGGACGGCAAATCGATCGAGGTGGAGGCGCCGCTCGGCCTGTCGGTGCTGGAGATCGCGCATCGCAACCATATCGATCTCGAAGGGGCCTGCGAGGGCTCGCTCGCCTGCTCGACCTGCCATGTCGTCGTCGATCCGGCCTTCTATGACCAATTGCCGGCCGCCGAGGAGGATGAGGAGGACATGCTGGACCTGGCCTTCGGCCTGACCCATACATCCAGGCTCGGCTGCCAGATCGTCATGAGCGAGGCGCTGGACGGGCTGGTGGTGAAACTGCCGGCGGCGACCCGCAACATGATGCTGAAGTGATCCGGTGGCTGGAATCTAGGGGGGATAGATGGAACTGCGCTGGACGGACGTGAATGCCATCGCCATCGCGCTGGAAGAGGCGCATCCCGAGGCCGATGTGGTCAATCTCCGCTTCACCGACCTGCATAAATGGGTCTGCGCCCTCGAAGGTTTCGCCGACGAGGCCAAAAGGTCGAACGAGAAGATTCTGGAAGCCATCCAGATGGCCTGGCTCGACGAGCGCGACTGAGCGCGGCGGGCAGCGGGAAAGCCCGCGGGGTCGGGGGGAAAGCCTACGG
>CALCYJ010000032.1 GCA_937905845.1 uncultured Rhodospirillales bacterium | reverse complement strand
GTCGAGTTCACCGTCCTCCAGCATCTGCGACAGCGTCTGCTGCGGTCCGATCGGTTCGACCTTGATCTTGCCTTTGAGGTCGAGCGGGATGCGCTGCTCGCGGCCGGCCTGATCGAGGCCGCCGGTGCGCCACAACACGTCGCTGCGTTGCAGCCCGTACTCGTCGGCCAGGATGCCGCGGGCCCAGACGCCGGCGGTCTGCTGCACGTCGGGCACGCCGACCGCGCGGAACCGCAGGTCCTCCGGCCGCTTCACCCCGCCGTCCTTGCGCACATAGATCGAGTTGTGCCGGAAGGCCCGCGAGACGAAGGCCGGAACGGCGACATAGGGGCCGTTGCCGCGCGCCGTCGTGATGAGATGCGTCGACAGCGAGAGTTCGGAGATGTCGAATTCCTGATGCCGGAAGGCGCGCTGGAAGATCTCCTCCGGCCGCGCGGTGATCACGTTCAGCCGGCAGCCTTCGACCGCCACGCGGCCGTCGAGGATCGGACGGGTGCGGTCGATATCCTGGCAGGCGAGCGACAATTCCAACACGATGCCCTGACTCCGGTCCGTTCGATCGGCCAAGCGATTCCGTTCGCCGTTCATGGGGTTGAACGGCGGGAATACGATCGACCGATCGTCACCTGATGCTCCGGCGCCCCGACACCGCGGGACGCCACGTCTTCAACCCGTCCTTATGCCGGACGGCTGGAATCCATTACTCGATGCGGCCTCTCTCGGGTTCGCGGCGATGCCGCGCCGGCGACGCCTCGGCGAGATCGTCGAGCGCGCTCAGCATGCGCTCCTTGCCGTTGCCGACATGGCGCGCGCTGACGAGATAGGCGAGCGACGCATCCTTGGCCTTCAGCGCGGCGACGATGTCGCGGTGCTCGTGGTTGGATTCGAGCAGCGACGACCGCTGCACCAGGCCATGGGTGCGGAACAGATGGAATTCCTTGACCAGCCCGCGATAGAGCTTGATCAGCCGCGCATTGCCGGTCGCGCGCACGATGTAATCGTGGAATTCGAGATTGAGCGGGTAGAAGCTCTGGAAGTCGGCGCTCTCGGCCGACTGCTCCATCTCGCCGACGAAGCCTTCGAGGCGATCGAGATGCTCGGCCGTCATCATCGGCGCCAGAAGCTGGGAAGCGAGCCCGGTGAGACCCGCACGCAGGTCATAGACCTCGACCGCGTCTTCCTTGGTGAGCTTCTTGATGAAGACGCCGCGGTTGGGAATGAGATGCACGAAGCCGAGCTCGGCCAGCGCGCGACAGGCTTCGCGCACCGGGCCGCGGCTGACCTTCAACGTGTCGGCCACGGCTTTCTCGTTCAGCCGCACGCCGGGCGCGAGCTCGCCCGCCAGGATCATCCGCTCGATCTCATGCTGCACCACCGCCGTGAGCGAGTGCTCGCGGAGCGCGGCAATGGTCGGCAGAGCGGAAGGCGCTTCGGTGTCGTCCATGGCCGGACTCTTCTCCTGTTTTATGCAAACTGTCAACAATTTCCTTAACAGTAGTTCAACATTCGACTACTGTCGGCCCCACGACCCCAGGGCTGCGGAGGTCGTGGTCGCATCTAAGCCATTGGAATGATTTAAGGATCATCGTGTTGTGGTCCGCAGGAAGGGAACACTCGGCAAGGCAGACGCATGAACAAACCCGACCGCCCGGTATCGATCGCCGAACAACTCGCCGCCGCCATCCACGACCTCGAGCCGGCCCACCTGCCGCCGGCGACGGTCGAGATGGCGCGGCGGCTGTTGCTCGACGTCGTCGGCCTCGCCATCGCCGCGCGGAACGAGGATTACATCGTCGCGACCCTCGGAGCGGCCGATCCCGGCACGCACGCTACGGCCTTCGGTCATGCCGGCAGTTTCGACGCCTTCGGGGCCGCTTTGATCAACGGCACCGCCGCCCATGGCGAGGATTACGACGACACGTTCGAAGGCGGACCGGTCCATTCCTGCGCCGTCATCGTCCCGGCGATCCTCGCCGCTTGCGAGCGCGAGAAGCTCGGCGGCGACCGCGTGCTGCTCGGCATCGCCGTCGGCACCGAGCTGATGTGCCGCCTCGCCTTGGGCGCGCCGAAGGCGATCCACACCGCCGGCTTCCATCCGACCGCCGTGCTGGGCGCGGTCGCCGCGGCCGGCGGCGTCGCCGCGAGCCTCGGCCTCTCGCCGGAGCACATGATCTCGGCGATGGGCATCGCCGGCAGCATGGCCTCCGGCATCATCGAATATCTCGCCGAAGGCACCTGGACCAAGCGCATGCATCCCGGCTGGGCGGCGCAATCCGGCCTGCGCGCGGCGCTGATGGCGCGCGGCGGCTTTCTCGGCCCGCGCACCGTGCTGGAGGGCACGCACGGCTTCTACCACGGCTTCGCCCCCTCGGTGCGGCCGGACTACACGCGCATTCTGGACGGGCTCGGCACGCGCTGGGTGATGGCCGATATCGCCTTCAAACCCTATGCCTGCGGCACCATGACCCAGCCTTTCATCGACTGCGCCATCGCACTGCGGGCACAAGGCGTGCGGGCGGAGCAGATCGTCTCGATCGTCTGCGAGGTGGGCGAGGGCACCGTGCACCGGCTCTGGGCGCCACTGGCCGCCAAGCATCGGCCGGCCACGCCCTATGCCGCCAAGTTCAGCACCCCGTTCTGCATGGCGGTCGGCTTTCTCGACGGCCGCGCCGGCTTCGGCCAGTTCACCGCGGCGCGCATCCGAGACCCGCAGGCATTGGCGCTGGCCGGCAAGGTCAGCTACGTGATCGACCCGGCCAACGAATACCCGCGCAATTTCACCGGCCATCTGCGCGCCGCCCTCGCCGATGGCAGCACGATGGAAATCCGCCAGCCCCACATGCGCGGCGGCGCGCGCGACCCGCTTTCCGCCACCGAGATCGAGGACAAATTCATGGACAACGCGCTGCATGGCGGCTGGAACCGCCCCCAGGCGGAGGCGCTGCGCGCCGCGCTGGCCGGGCTGTTCGCAGCACCCGACATGGCCGCGCTGAAGGCGTTCCGGGCATGACCGGCGCGCTGCAAGGCCGCGTCGCCATGGTCACCGGCGCCGCCCGCAATATCGGCCGCGCCATCGCGGTTGAACTGGCCCGCGCCGGCGCCGACGTGGTGCTCGGCGCGCGTTCATCGGCCGAATTGCTGGAGGAGACCGCCGCCCTGGTGCGCGCCGAGGGCCGCCGCGGCAGCGTGCAGCTCGGCGATGTCGCCCAGCCCGATGCCGCCGCCGACCTGGTCGCCCGCGCCGTCGCCGCGTTCGGCCGGCTGGATATCCTGGTCAACAACGCCGCCCTGCGCCGCGAAACCGCCTTCGCCGACCTCGGCTACGACGAATGGCGGGAAGTGATGGGGGTGATCCTGGACGGCCCCTATCTGTGCGCCCGCGCCGCCCTGCCGGCCCTGCGCGCGTCCGACATGGCGGCGATCGTCAATATCGGCGGCATGTCCGCCCATACCGGGGCCCCCTGCCGCGCCCATGTGTTGGCTGCGAAATCCGGCGTGGTCGGCGCGTCATTCGGATCGACCCAGGGCGCCGGATCGGCGCTGACCACCTTCCAGCG
>CALCYJ010000031.1 GCA_937905845.1 uncultured Rhodospirillales bacterium | reverse complement strand
TTTTAGCATTGTTTACAGTTTAACCCGCCTGTTGTATCGCAAACATTTTTGATTCTCTTTTCTCGGTTTCTTTTGCCGTATTAATTATCATTACTTCTGCAGTAGAAAGTTTATGCAGTATGGAAATATCTTTCAGGTGCGGGTTCCAGTCAAAAATGAGTTTATCAATCGGCTTCCATAAAATTATCTGCCCGTCCGCCCGACCGTGCGCGAGCTGAACCGCTAGCGGCCCGAGAGCAGCCGGACCGAGCTGCATCATAGCTGGATCGACTTCGTCTATTGGGACAGCGAACTCGAAGCGAGCTGATCCGAATCGGCTGTTGCCGCCTCAGAAACGTTCCGCAAGCCAGATCGCGAGCCTTGCTCCGGCCTTGATCGTGCCGTTGAGCAAAGGATAGGCGGGCGCATCGGCCGCCCCCGCCGCCCGGGCGGCATCGCGGTGGGCGATCTCCTCCTCGCGGAAGGTGGCGATCGTCTCGCGCAGCGGCGCCTCGTCCTCGCCCAGGCTTGCCATCTGGCGGCGGTAATGCTCGTCGATCACTTCTTCGACCGCCTCGGTGCAGGCCATGGCGGCGGCCTCGCCCAGAAGTGCGGTGCCGGCGCCGAGCGCGAAACCCGCCAGATGCCAGAACGGCGACAGCAGGCTCGGCCGCACCCGCCGCGCCACCAGGAGCTGGTCGAAAGCTTCGAGATGGCGGCGTTCCTGCTCGGCCATCCGGCGGATGGCGGGCGCGGACTTCGAGGCGCCGAGCACCGCGAGCTGGCCCTCGTAGATGCGGGCGGCGCCGTATTCCCCGGCCTGATCGACGCGGATGATGCGGGCAAGAAGGTGGGCTGGATCAAGATCGCCCGGCCTGCGGCCGGCGCCGGTGACTTCCGGCGGCTCGTCGGTCATGGCGCGGCCCGCGCCACGGGGCGCACCGAAGCCAGGCAGGCCAGGGCGAAGATCGTCGAGGCGAGGAAGTTCCATCCCGCCATGCTGACGCCGAAGAGCGACCAGGCCACCTGGTCGCAGCGCGCCACCTTGGTCGCCATGAGCTGAGCGCGGAGCGCATCGAGGGTCGTGGCGCCGGGCGGGCCGGAGCAGGCGGCGAGGCCCTGCCACCAATGCTGCTCGACCCCGACGTGGTAGGCCGCGATGCCGCCGCCGATGGCGAAGACGAGGCCGCAGAACGCCACGACCGCCGGCAGCAGGCGGCTGCGCCGCAGCAGCAGCAGGGCGAGCAGGCTCACCACGATGGTGACGCGATAGGGCCAGCGCTGATAGAGGCAGAGTTCGCAAGGGATAAGTCCGAAGACATATTGCGCGACGAGCGCGGTGCCGAGCGAGCCCAGGCTCACCACCAGGATCGCGGCCGGGACCAGGCGACGCAGGCCGCTTGTCGAATGATGGCCGGCGATCGTGCGATGCGGGGAATGGGAATGCGTACGAGCCATGAAACCAGGATACCTCACGAGCTAGAAGACGAACTTTATCACCACGAAGCCGCCAACCAAGCCGATCAGAAACAGCCAGGTGACGAGATTGAGCCGCCGTTCGATGAAGGCGCGGATCGGCTCGCCATAATACCACAGCAGGCCGGCTTCCAGAGAGAAGCGCAAGCCGCGGGTGACGATCGAGGCGGCGACGAACGTGGCGAAATCAAAGCGCGCGACCCCGCAGGCGATGGTGATGAGCTTGTAGGGAATGGGGGTCAGGCCCTTGATCAGGATGATCCACAGGCCCCAGTGGCGGAACAGCTCGCGATATTGCGCGAAAGCATGCTGCAACCCATAGGTCGCGATCACGAACTGGCCGAGCGTGCGATAGAGGAAATAGCCGATGGCATAGCCCAGCATGCCGCCAACGACCGAGGAGATGGTGCAGACGAGGGCGATGCGGAAGGCGCGCGTGCGATCGGCCAGCACCATCGGGATCAGCAGCACGTCCGGCGGGATGGGGAAGACGGAACTTTCGAGGAAGGCGAACAGCGCCAGCGTCGGCATCGCGTGGCGATGGTTGGCCCGGCTCATCATCCAGGCATAGAGGCGTTCGATCATGCGGCGGATCTCGATCAAGGCTGCCCGGACACCGCGCGCGGCTCAGGGTGCGTCGGGACGGGATGTGAACGGGCGGGGCGGGGCGCAGTCTGACGAACTCGCCGCCCGCTGTCTACCGGCGGCCCTAAGCGGCCGGGCCCTAAGCGATGATTGACCGCGACGCCGGCTCGGCTAAGATGCCCCGGCATCGCGGCAGCCCGAAGGTTCGGCGATCGCGCGGGCGTGGCGGAATTGGCAGACGCGCCGGACTCAAAATCCGGTTCTGGTGACAGAGTGTCGGTTCGACCCCGACCGCCCGCACCACATCGCGGCCGAAGGATTGCGGCCGCCTGGGCGATGACGCCGGCATCGCCCGACCTACCCTTGCTCCAATTCCTCCCCGTCGCGGCGCGGCCCGGGCAATCCCGGGTCGTGATTGCGGAAGCCGCGATAATAGAGGAAGAGATAGGCGCACTGGAAACCGGCGGCGATGAGAAAGGGCAGCGCCAGCAGCCCGGCGTCGTAGAGAAGGCCCGAGAAGATCGGGCTGATGGCGCGCGGGATCTGGAGCGAGACGGTATTGATGCTGGCCGCCGTGCCGCGCCGGCGCGGCCTGACCAGGCTGATGCTGAGGGCCTGGCGGGCGCCGGCGGTGCCGCGGTTGAAGACCGAACGTAGCATGTAGAGGCCCGCGGCGAGCGGCAGGGTCGGCGCCAGCGGCAGCGCCACCAGAGACGCGAGGCCGACCAGACGCATGCCTACCACCGACCGCACCAGGCCGAAGCGCCGGGTCAGCCGGCCGGTGCTGAGTGCCGAGAGGGCGCCGAGGACGAAGGACACGCCCATCAGCGGCCCGATTTCCGCCGGGCCGATGCCGAAGCGGAGCGCGAACCAATAGGCCATCAGCGGCCCGGTCAGGCCGATGCCGATGCCGTTCACCGCATTCGCCAGCACCAGGCGGGTCAGCAGCCGGTTCTCCTGCTTCGTTAGCGCGGCATCGACGACTTCGGCCGCGGCCGCGGCGGCGACGGCTTCCCGGTCCTCGGGTGCGGGTGCCGCCGGCGATCGCTCCACCGGCGCGTCCTTCGCCTTGAAGATGAAGATGACGCAGACGAGCGAGCCGGCGAGGACGATGGCGAACAGCGGCCGGTAGGCGAGCGGCCCGGGCAGCCAATGTCCAAGGAAGGACGGCACCGCCGCGAGGCCCGCGCCAAGCCCCATGCCAAGGAAGCCCGACGCGACATTGATGCTGAAGGCGCGGCCGCGCTCCGCCGGCGCCAGCCCCTGGGCGAGCCAGGATTGCTCGACCGGGGAAAACGGACCGGCCGCCCCGTTGGCGCCGCGGCCGAAGCCGCCGAGAAGGGCGGCGATGGTGAGCAGATAGGGCTGGCTGGTGAAGAGCGCCGTCGTCGCCGCCAGCATCAGGACGCTTTCATAGACGAGAAGAAAGCCCCGGCGCCCGACGCGGTCGCTGAGCGGCCCGACCATCAGGGCGAGAGCGGCGCTGACCGCGAGGCTGCCGGTCAGCACCGCGCCGATCGCCGCCGCCGACCAGCCGAGCGCGCGGAGATAGAGCGCGAAATCGGCGACGAGCGCGCCCTGGCCGATACTCCGCGCCGCCCGCGCCGCAATCAGCAGGCGGGCATTGCCGGGCAGCGCCGCTCTTGCCCGGCGGGTCTGGCCGCTCAGGCTGCGGCCTTCGCGCTCGCCTGCGCGAGTGCAGCGCCTCGGGCGGCATAGCGGCGGGCGAGGAAGGCGCAGACGATGAGCTGGATCTGGTGGAACAGCATCAGCGGCAGCACCACCATGCCGATCGTGTGGCCGACGAACAGCACATTGGCCATGGGAATGCCGCTGGCCAGGCTTTTTTTCGAACCACAGAACACCACCGCAATTTCGTCTTCGCGCGAATAGCCGAGGCGCCGGCTGCCGAGCGTGGTCGCGATCAGCACCAGCGTCAGCAACAGCATATCGACGATGACGACCATCGCAAGGTCGATCGCGCCGAGATTGCGCCAGATGCCCTGCACCACGGCGGCGCTGAAGGCGGTATAGACCACGAGCAGGATCACGCCGCGGTCGACGAGGCTCAATGTGCGGCGGTTGCGCTCGGCCCAGGCGCCGAGCCAGGGGCGCGCGATCTGGCCCAGGATAAAGGGCGCCACCAGTTGCGCCACGATCCCCTCCACGGCATGAAACGACAGCGTGGCGCCATGCGCCTGCATCATGACCCCGACCAGGAGCGGGCTCAGGAAGATGCCGATCGTATTGGAGGCGGAGGCGCTGCAAATCGCCGCCGGGACATTGCCGCCGGCAATCGAGGTGAAGGCGATCGAGGATTGGATCGTCGAGGGCAGGGTGCAGAGGAACAGGGTGCCAAGGTAGAGATCGGGCGTCAGCATACGCATCGAGAGCGGGGAAAGCGCCAGGCCGAACAGCGGGAACAGCAGGAAGGTGCTGAAGAACACCGTCGCATGCAGCCGCCAGCGCGTCGCGCCCTGCACCACCACCTGCCGCGACAGCCGCGCGCCATAGAGGAAGAAGAGCAGTGCCACCGCGAGGTCGGTCGCAAGGGCGAAAACATGGGCGCCGGCGCCCGCGCAGGGCAGCAGCGAGGCGATGCCCACGGTCGTGAGCAGGGCGAGGACGAACGGATCCGGGCGCAGGCGGTTGAGGAGCGGCATGATGATATCCTGGGGGCCCGATCCGATCGCCTGGAATCGGATCCGGTTTCTACGATGTTGCGTGTGGCGCGGACGCCGGGTCGGGCTTCCCGGGCGGCGCCGCCGGCACGACAGGGGATGGAATCTCGCCGGTTTTTTGCTTATTGTGAAGTCCGATTACCAACTTAATTGCCATCATGAATCGTGATTACACCACCAGCCCGTTCGACGCGGCGCAGCTTGCGAGCTTCCTGACCGTGGTGCAGACGCGGAGCTTCACCGCGGCCGCGCGGCGGCTCGGCCTGCGGCAATCGACGGTCAGCCAGCATATCCGCCGGCTGGAGGGGACGGCGGGCCGGCGGCTGTTGCTGCGCGATACCCATTCGGTGACGCTCACGACCGATGGCGAGGCCATGGTGGGTTTCGCCCGCGCCATCCTGGAGGCGAATGCGCAGGCCGGGCGCTATTTCGCCGGCGCCGAGGTCCGCGGGCGGCTGCGCTTCGGCGCGTCGGAGGATTTCGTCTCGACGCGGCTGCCCGAGGTCTTACGCGACTTTACCCGCGAGCATCCCGCCGTCGATCTCGAACTGACCGTCGGGCTCAGCGGCAGGCTGTTCGAGCGGCTCGATGCCGGCGAGATCGACCTCGTGCTCGGCAAACGCCTGGCGGGTGACGAGCGCGGGCAGGTGGTGTGGCGCGAGCGGCTGGTCTGGGTCGGGCGCGATGCCGCGGCGGCAAGCCCCGAGCGGCCGCTGCCGCTGATCCTCTATCCGCCGCCGAGCGTCAGCCGCACCGCGGCACTCGATGCGCTGGTGCGGGCCGGGCGCGACTGGCGCCTCGTCTGCACCAGCGCCAGCCTGAGCGGGCTGTGCGCCGCCGCCCTGGCGGGGCTCGGGGTCACGGTGCAGACGCGGAGCATGGTCTCGGCCGGCCTGGTCGAGCTGCCCACCTCCGCGCATTTGCCGGAACTCTTCGAGGTCGAGTTTGTCGTCGTCGGCGCCGCCCGCCGCCTGCATGGGCCGGCCGCCGCCCTCGCCCAGGCCATTCTCGCCAATAGCGACCGCTTGCAGCATCAGGCCGTCGGTTGATCCGGGCCCTTAGGCCCCGGCCGTGGCCCGCTGCCGTCGCCAGACCAGCGCCAGAGCACCCAGCGCCAGCAGCATCAGGGCGGCGCTGTCCGGTTCGGCGACCGAGAGGGCGACCTCGGTAATATTCAGCGTCGCTTCATAGGGCTCGTCGGGGAAGACGCCGGCGGGAAGGTTGGGGAAATCGACGCTGCTGCTGGCTTGATCGAGGATGAAGCCCAGGAAGCCGCCGCTGGAAAAGCCCGGCACGGCGTCGGGGATGAAGGAGCCGCCCCCGACATAGAAGGGCATCGCCGCCGAGGCTGGATCGGTGGTGAAGGTGCCGGCGAAACCGATGATCTGATCGCCAAACGACAGGCTGGTGTCCCGCCGTCCCGAGGTCGGCGTGGTGGGACCGACAGCGATGAAGCCGTTGTCGAGATCGACCGATCCGCCGCTTTGCGTGCTGGAGGTGTAATAACCCGGAGGATGGCTGATGCCGTTGGGCAGGACCTGGGTGAGGATGCTCTGCGAAATCGTACCCGCGGGCCCCGGGACGACAGCCAGGGCGGCGTCCCAGGCGGCTTCGCTGGTGAACACCTCGATACCGGCGCGGGCCGGGAGGGAGGTTGCGAAAAGGCCGAGCAAGGCTCCGGCCAGCACCAGCGGCCGCAGGCCCATCTGGTCAAGCCGCGCGATCCATCGTTTGGAAACCCGGTTCCCTGCGGCGAGGCCTGCCGCCCTTCCAGCCAATCGAACCATGCAATCCCCCCAAGCTTCAGAGCCGATTCCAGGAGCCGGGCTACCCCGCGTCGCCCGGTTTCAGGACAGGCACCGCCGACGTTACGATCTATTAACTATGACCCGTCGCAAAATTCGCGCCAACGAGTCGGTCGTGTCGAATCAAGGGGTTAGGGACGGGGGCAGGGCCGGCATGTAAAATTTTCCGACAAATGGCGGCCCGAATGTCGGCGAATCGACATGCCGCGGGCGGCTTAAAGGGTAATCGTCGGCGGCTGATCGGAGGGCGGTTTGCGCGCTTTGCGGCTCTGCCGCCAAAGGCCCGCGCGGGCCCAGGCGCGCTCATGCAGATAATAGATGACGAGCTTGGTGACGACTTCCACGCTGACGATGGCGCCGGCCATGCGCAGCTTTCCTGTCACGATATAGCTGATGACGAACGTATCGACCGTGGCCGTCGCGCGCCAGGTCAGGGCCTTCAGGATCGAATGGGCCCGGCGCGGCATGGCTGCGGGCGCAGGTCCGGACGCGGCTCCGGGTGCGGATCCCGATGTGGGCGCAGGCGCGGGCGCGGGCGGCGGCGCGCCGGTCACGGGCGGTCGTTCGGCGAGTTTAAACGGTGCCATGGCTGCGCACCGGCTCGAAGCGGAAGCAGGCCTCGACTTCCTCGAGCAGCAGAGCGAGGGAAGCCTCGATGTCGTAACGGTCGGTATCGATGACGAGATCGGGATCCACCGGCGCTTCGTAGGGCGCGCTGACGCCGGTGAAGTTCGCGATCTCGCCCTTGCCGGCGCGGGCATAGAGGCCTTTGGGATCGCGCGTCCGGCAGGTATCGAGGCTCGCCTTGACATGGATTTCCAGGAAGGCGGGGCCGACAATCTCGCGCGCCCGGCTACGGTCGGCGGCAAAGGGCGAGATCAGCGAGACGATGGCGATCACCCCGGTATCGGCGAAGAGCCGGGCGACTTCGGCGGTGCGGCGGATGTTTTCCGCGCGGGCTTCCGGCGTGAAGCCGAGATCGCTGTTCAGCCCCTGGCGCAGATTGTCGCCGTCCAGCACGCTCGCCTGGAAGCCGCGCTCGAACAGGCGGCGTTGCAAAGCCATGGCGAGGGTCGATTTGCCGGCGCCCGAGAGGCCGGTAAGCCACAGCACGCCGCCGGTATGGCCGAGGTTTGCCGCGCGCATCGCCGGATCGACCGAACTCGCCACCGGGGTGAGATTGCCGCCTGCTCCGTCCTGGCGCGCGTGGGCGTCCGCCTCCGGCAGCGCGGCCGCCGCATCGAGGATGCAGCCGCCCACCAGCTCGAAACCCTGCACCAGTACGCCGCGGCCGGTGATCTGATTGTCGGAGAAGGGATCGAAAATGACGGGCGTGCGGCTTTTCAGGATCACTTCGGCGACGCCATTATGCTCGATGCGCCGGGCGTCGTGATGCTGGAGGTCCTGCACGTCGATCACCCGCTCGATCGCTTCGACCACCACCGTATGGCTCGCCGTCGTGAGCTTGAGGGTCAGGGTCGCGCCGATCTCCAACGGCTCGCGTGACAGCCAGAACAGCCGGGCGCGCAGCCGCAGGGCGCGCTGTGGCGAGGCCTCCGCGTGGCTTGCGATATGGCCGCGCTCGACGAACAGCGGCTCGTTCAGCGTGATCGCCACCGAGCGGCCGGCGCCGGCCGAAAGATGCGGCCCGCTGTTCCAGCTCTCGATGGTCGTGACGCGCGCCGTGCCGCCGCCGGGCGAAAAGGACAGCGTATCGCCGACACGCAGGCGGCCGCTCTCGATGCGCCCGACCAGGATGCGGCGGTCGTCGCGCCGGTAGATGTCCTGGATGGGCAGGCGCAGCGGCCGGTCGATCGGCGAGGGCCGGCGCTTGAAACTATCGAGCGCCTCGACCAGCGTTCCGCCCTGCCACCAGGGCATCAGGGTCGCGGGCTTGGCGACATTCTCGCCGTGGCGGGCGGCGATGGGCAGGATCTGGCGGGCGGCGATGCCGATGCCGCCGAGATAATCGCCGATCTCGGCCGCGACCGCGGCGAAGCGCCCCTGGTCATAGCCGACGAGGTCCATCTTGTTGATGGCGACGACCACCTGGCTCAAGCCGAGAAGACTGAGGAGATAGGCATGCCGCCGCGTCTGTTCGGACACGCCCTGCTCGGCGTCGATCACCA
>CALCYJ010000030.1 GCA_937905845.1 uncultured Rhodospirillales bacterium | reverse complement strand
GTTCCGCCAGATCGACGGCGCCTTGAGCCGCCGGTTCAACGGAACCGGCCTCGGCCTGCCCCTGGCCAAGGCGCTGGTGGAGCTGCATGGCGGCTGCCTGGAGATCCAGAGCGCGCCGAGCGAGGGAACCACGGTGCGCATCCACCTGCCGCTGGAGCGCATGACGAACGCCGCCGCCTGAGCGTGGGCGCGGGCGTGGGCGTGGGCGTGGGTGCGGGCTCGGGCGCTCGGCATCCCCGCCGCCGGTTGCCAGGGGCGGTGCCGGTTGTATACTCGGCCCGCCATGGACGTCACCCTCTATCACAACCCGCGATGCGGCAAATCCCGCCAGGCTTTGGCGTTGCTGCAAGATCGCGGCGTGACGCTCCGGGTCATCGAGTATCTGAAGACGCCGCCCACCGCGGCCGAGATCGACCGCATCCTGCGGCGGCTCGGTCTTGAGCCGCGGGCGCTGATGCGCCGGGGCGAAGCGGACTATGCCGCTCTCGGTCTCGATGATCCGGCGCTGGACCGCACGGCGCTGATCGAGGCCATGGCGGGGCACCCGATCCTGATCGAGCGGCCGATCGCACTCTGCGGGAACAAGGCGGCGCTCGGCCGCCCGCCCGAGAGGGTGCTGGAGATCCTGTGACCCCTCCGCCCGTAGCCCCGGCCCCGCCGCCGGCGTGGCTGCCGGCGCTCTTCACCGGCGACCGCGCGGCGCTTGCGCGCGCCATCACCGCGGTGGAGAACGAGACGCCGCTCGCCCGCGCAATCCTCGCCGCCATCCACACCCATCTCGGCCATGCCCTCGTCGTCGGCTTCACCGGGCCGCCCGGTGCTGGCAAATCGACGCTGGTCAGCGCCTATGTCGCCGAATTGCGGCGCCAGGATCTGCGCGTCGGCGTGGTCGCGGTCGACCCTTCCAGCCCGTTGAGCGGCGGCGCGCTGCTCGGCGACCGCATCCGCATGAGCACGCACGGCAGCGACCGCCACGTCTTCATCCGCAGCCTCGCCGCCCGCGGTCATCTCGGCGGCCTGTCGCGCACCGCGAGCCGGGTGATCGATGTGATGGATGCCGCCGGCAAGGACGTGGTGGTGGTGGAGACGGTCGGCGCCGGCCAGAGCGAAATAGAGGTGGCGGAGATCGCCGACGTCAAGGTTCTGGTGCAGGCACCGGGCCAGGGCGACGAGGTGCAGGCGATCAAGGCCGGCATCCTCGAAATCGCCGATCTCGTGGTGGTGAACAAGGCCGACCTCCCGCTGGCCGACCGCACCTTCCGCCAGCTTCGCGCGATACGCCGGACCTATGGCGGCACCGAGCGGGCGACGGTGCTCAAGACCATCGCCAGCACCGGCGAGGGGGTCGGGCCTTTGGCGCAGGCGATCGCCGAGCTTGGCCGGACGCGGCCCCCGGCGGGCGGTGCGGGCAAGCCGGAGGCACGGCTGCGCCGCCTGCTCGCGACCCTTGCAGCCGAACAGGCCCGCCTCGGCATCGAGCAGACGCAAGACCCGGCGATCGAGCGCCTTCTCGCCCGGCTCGCCCAGGGCGAGATCGGCTTCGACGAGGCGGCCAGCCTCGCGCTGGCGGCATTGGCAGGCCGGGGCGGGCGCCACGCAGGGTAGAATGGCCAACGGCGCTTTACCAGTGCCCGAGGCGCAGGCTAGAGTGCGGCGCAGACCTTCAAGGAACTTCAGGAGAGAAGCATGACCGAGGCCGTCATCGTATCCACCGCCCGCACGCCGATCGGCAAGGCCTATCGCGGCGCCTTCAACGATACTCATGGCGCCACGCTCGGCGGTCATGTCATCCAGCATGCGGTGGCGCGCGCCGGCATCGATCCGGCCGAGGTCGAGGACGTCATCCTGGGCTGCGCCAATCCGGAAGGCGCCACCGGCTCCAACATCGCGCGCCAGGCGGCGATCCGCGCCGGCCTGCCGGTGACGACGGCGGGCACCACCGTCAACCGCTTCTGCTCCTCAGGGATGCAGGCGATCAGCATGGCGGCGCAGCGCGTGATCGTCGACCAGGTGCCGGTCATGGTGGCGGGCGGCCTTGAATCCATCAGCCTGGTGCAGAACGAGCACGCGAACAAATACCGGCTGATGGACGATTGGATGGTGCAGCACAAGCCCGCCATCTACATGCCGATGATCGACACGGCCGAGACGGTGGCGACCCGCTATAACGTCAGCCGCGAGGCCCAGGATTCCTATTCGCTCTCCAGCCAGCAGCGCACCGCCGCCGGCCAGGTCGCCGGCCGCTTCGACAAGGAGATCGCGCCGCTGAAGGCGGTGAAGCTCCTGATGAACAAGGAGACGGGCGCCACCCTCGAGGAAGAAGTCACCCTGACCAAGGACGAGGGCAATAGGCCCGATACGACCAAGGACGGGCTCGCCATGCTTCAGCCGGTGCGCGGCCCCGACCATTTCATCACCGCCGGCAATGCGAGCCAGCTTTCCGACGGCGCCTCGGCCTGCGTGATCATGGACGCCAAGCTCGCGGAGAAGCGGAACATCCAGCCGCTCGGCATCTATCGCGGCCTGGCGGTGGCGGGTTGCGAGCCCGACGAGATGGGTATCGGCCCGGTGTTCGCGGTCCCTAAGCTGCTCAAGCGCCACGGGCTGAAGATCGACGACATCGACCTGTGGGAGCTGAACGAGGCTTTCGCCGTGCAGGTGATCTATTGCCGCGACCGCCTCGGCATCCCGCAGGACAAGCTCAATGTCGATGGCGGTGCCATCTCCATCGGCCATCCTTACGGCATGAGCGGCGCGCGCATGGTCGGCCATGCCCTGATCGAGGGCAAGCGGCGCGGCGCCAAATATGTCGTCTGCACCATGTGCATCGGCGGCGGCATGGGCGCGGCCGGCCTGTTCGAGGTCGCCTGATCGCGGGCGCGGCTTCGGAATCGGCCGAAGCCGCGCCGGCTTTCCGCGGAAATGACGCTCCGAAGTCGGACGATCGGGGCAAGGCGGCGCGGCCGAACGAAGGGGTGAGAGCCATGCGGCTGCGGCAGATCGCCCTGGTGGCGGCGGAATTGTCCATGGTCGAGGAAGCGCTGTGCGACGTCCTCGGCCTCGAAGTCTGCTATCGCGACCCGGCGGTCGGGCGCTGGGGCCTGGTCAATGCGCTGATGCCGCTCGGCGGCAGTTTCCTCGAAGTGGTCGCCCCCGTGGCACCCGATACGTCCGCCGGCCGCTATCTCGCCCGCCGCGGCGGCGACGGCGGCTATATGGTGATCCTGCAATGCGCCGACGCGCCGGCCTGGCGCCGCCGCCTCGAAGCCATGGGCGTCCGCGCCGTCGCCACCGCCGACCGCGCCGAATATCGCTATACCCATTTTCATCCGGCCGACACCGGCGGCATCCTGCTCTCCATCGATTCGGTCGCGGCCGACGCCGACTGGCGGGCGGAGGATTGCCCCTGGCCGCCGGCCGGACCCGGCTGGACGGGCGACAGGGGGTGGGGCGCGGGCGCCCTCCTTGCCGCCGAACTGCAAAGCCCCGATCCGGCGGCGATGGCGGCGCTGTGGTCGCGCCTGCTCGACCGGCCGGCCGTGCCCCGGCCCGAGGGCGGCAGCGAGATCCGCCTGGAAAATGCCGCGCTGCGCTTCGTTGCGGCCAAGGACGGCCGCGGTCGCGGCCTTGGCGCCATCGACCTCGCCCTGCCCGACCCGGCGCGCGCGGTGCGAGCGGCGCGGGCGCGGGGCTTGCCGGCACAAGACGGGCTGGTCGAGGTCGGCGGCCTGCGCCTGATCCTGCACCAGGCTCCGGCCCGGACCGGCGGCGCGTGAGGCCGCCGCCATGGCCCGCGACTGGGACACGTTCCGCCGCCATTTCCACCATTGGGACGGGCTTGGCCTGAGCCTTGACCTCGGCGCCCTGGATCTCGCCCCCGACGCGGTCGCGGCCGGCACGCCCGCGCTCTCCCGGGCGCTGGCCGAGATGGCGGCGCTCGAAGCCGGCGCCATCGCCAATGCCGACGAGGGCCGCATGGTCGGCCATTACTGGCTGCGCGCCCCGGCGCTGGCGCCGAGCCCCGAGCTTGCCCGAGCGATCGAGCGCAGCCACGCCGAACTGGAAGCCTTTGTCGCCAAGGTCCATGCCGGCACGCTCACCGGCGCCCGCGGCACGCCGTTCAGCGATGCGCTCGTCATCGGCATCGGCGGCTCAGCGCTCGGCGCCCAGTTCCTCGCCCGGGCGCTCGGCCGCGGCCGGCACGACCGCCTCGCCCTGCATTTCCTCGACAATACCGATCCCGACGGTATCGAGGATATTCTCGACCGGCTTGCCGGCCGGCTCGATTGCACGCTCTGCCTCGTCGTCTCCAAATCGGGCGGCACCAAGGAGATCTGGAACGCCCTCGCCCTGACGGAGGCGGCCTTCGCCGCCGCCGGCCTCGCGCTGCCGCCCCAGGCGATCGCCGTCACGCTTCCCGGCAGCCGGCTCGACCATCACGCGGAATCCTCAAGGTTTCTCGCCCGGTTTCCATTATGGGACTGGGTCGGCGGCCGTACCTCGGCGCTTTCGGCCGCCGGCCTGCTGCCTTCCGCCCTCCAGGGCGCCGATCCGGCCCAACTCCTGGCCGGCGCCGCGGCGATGGATGCGGCAACCCGCCAGGCCGAGCCCGCGGCCAATCCCGCAGCCCTCCTGGCCCTCGCCTGGCACGCCATGGCGGAGGGCCGGGACCGCCGCGCCATGGTCGTCCTGCCCTACAAGGACCGGCTCGAATTGCTTGGCCGCTATCTCCAGCAGCTCGTCATGGAATCGCTTGGCAAGGCGCGGGACCGGGCAGGGCGGCCGGTGGCCCAGGGCCTCACCGTCTTCGGCAACAAGGGCACCACCGACCAGCACGCCTATGTGCAGCAGCTTCGCGACGGCCAGGACGATTTCTTCGTCAGCTTCATCGAGGTGCTGCGCGACACCGACCGGCCGCAGCCCGTCGTCGAACCGGGCGCCACCGCCGGCGACTATCTCCAGGCCTTTCTCATCGGCACGCGCCAGGCCTTGCACGAGCGCGGCCGGCCGAGCCTCACGATCACGCTTGCCGACATCGGCGCACGCCGCCTCGGCGGGCTGATCGCGCTGTTCGAGCGCACCGTCGGCCTTTATGCCGCGCTGATCGACGTCAATGCCTATGACCAGCCGGGGGTGGAAGCGGGAAAGATCGCGGGCGCCGCGGTGCTGGCGCTGCAAGCCGATATCCTGGCGCTTCTGCGGCGCCACCAGGGCCCGGCGCTGACGGCCGGCGAAATCGCCGCCGCCTCGGGCCACGCCGACGCCCTGCCCACGATGTTTCAGGTGCTGCGCCACCTGGCCGCCAACCCCGAACACGGCGTCAGCTGCACGCTCGCGGACGGCGAACCGCTCACCGCCGCGCGCTATCGCCTTGAAAGCTGATCCCGCCCCCGCTCACGCCGATTTCTGCTCGCTCACCCCAAGGACGGCGACCATCTCCTCGCGCATGACGAATTTCTGCACCTTGCCGGTGACCGTCATGGGGAAGCTTTCGACGAAGCGGATGTAATAGGGAACCTTGTAATGGGCGATCTGGTCCTTGCAGAAGGCCTTGATCTCCTCGGGGCTTGCCTCCATGCCCTCGCGCAGCTTGATCCAGGCGCAGAGCTGCTCGCCATAGCGGGCATCCGGCACGCCGAACACCTGCACGTCCTGGATCTTCGGATGCCGGTAGAGGAATTCCTCGACCTCGCGCGGATAGATGTTCTCGCCGCCGCGGATCACCATGTCCTTCACCCGCCCGACGATGTTGCAATAGCCTTCCTCATCGAGCGTCGCGAGATCGCCGGTATGCATCCAGCCGCCGGGATCGATCGCCTCGCCGGTGCGCGCGGGATCCTCCCAATAGCCCAGCATCACCGAATAGCCCCGCGTCAGAAGCTCGCCCTTCATCCCGCGCGGCACGACGCGGCCCTCGGCGTCGATGATTTTCGCCTCGACATGGGGCAGCGCGCGGCCGACGGTCGAGACGCGCTTTTCCAGCGGATCATCGGTGCTGCTCTGAAAGCTCACCGGGCTGGTCTCGGTCATGCCATAGGCGATGGTGACCTCGTGCATGCCCATCTCGCTCTGCACCCGCTTCATCACCTCGATCGGGCAGGGCGAGCCCGCCATGATGCCGGTCCTGAGCGAGGACAAATCGAAGCGCTTGAACTCGGGATGGTCAAGCTCGGCGATGAACATGGTGGGGACGCCGTGCAGCGCGGTGCATTTCTCCGCCTGCACCGCTTCGAGCACGGCAAGGGGCTCGAACGCATCGCCCGAATAGACCATCGTCGCGCCGTGGGTGGTGCAGACGAGATTGCCCAGAACCATGCCGAAACAATGATAGAGCGGCACCGGAATGCACAGCCGGTCGGCCTCGGTGAAGCGCATCGCCTCGCCGATGAAATAGGCGTTGTTGAGGATGTTGAAATGGGTGAGGGTCGCCCCCTTGGGCGCGCCGGTGGTGCCGCTGGTGAACTGGATGTTGATCGGTTCGTCGGGTTGCAGCAGGCCGGCCATTTCCTCTAGCTGGCGATGCTGTTCCGGCCCGCCCATTTTCGTAATGTCGGAAAAATTGTACATGCCCGGCGTCTTGTCGGAACCAAGCCGGATAATTGCGCGCAGGTCCGGCAGCTTGGCCGCCGCGAGCTTGCCCGGTTCGGCGTGCTCGATCTCGGGCGCCAACGTGCGCAGCATGCCGAGATAATCGCTGCTCTTGAACCGGTCGGCGGTGATCAGCGCCGCGCAGCCCGCCTTGTTCAGGGCATATTCCAGCTCGGACAGGCGATAGGCCGGGTTGATATTGACCATGATGATGCCGGCCCGGCCCGTCGCGAACTGGGTCAGCACCCACTCGGCGCAATTGGGCGACCAGATGCCGACGCGATCGCCGGGCTTGAGACCGAGCGCGAGCAGGCCGGCCGCGACCTCGTTCACCGCGCGGCCGAACTCGCGATAGGTGTAGCGCAGGTTCTGGTGGCGCACCACCAGCGCCTCGCGATCGCCCCAGCGCGCCACCGCCTCGTCGAAATTCTGGCCAATGGTCTGATAGGACAAGGGCGTCAGGCTGACGCCATGGACATAGCTCACACTCGTCTGGCTCATGGATTCCTCTCGCTCACCACGTCCGAGTTTCTGCCCATCGGCACGGCCGGCGGACCGGCGGCGACCGGCTCTCGGATCTTGTTCTTGCTGCCGTGGAGCCGAGACTGGCACGGGCGGCAGTGGGGATCAAGCGGGCATGAAGCCGTATCGCCGGGCAGGATCGGTAATTCGGGAAATTGCCGGTTACGCGAGCGTCACCGGTTACGCGAGCGTGACTGTCTACGCGAGTGTGACTGGCCGGCCGTGCGGCGTATCCCGATAGGCCCGCGCCCAGGAAGCGGCGCAGGCGGCAAGCTCGTCCGGGGCGATAAGCCCCTTCTCCACCACCAGGCGCTGGAGTGCTTCGAGCCAGAAGTGGTAATAGCGCCGCCCCCCGTCCACAGCACCGTCCACTGCGCCGTCCACAGCGGCTTCCCGCAATACAGCGGCCAGGGTCGCCGTCCATTCCGACCAGCCGAAATACCCCTGCTCGGCCAGCGTCACCGTCAGCGCGAAAGCCTGCGCCTCCCACGGGGCGGCGAAAGGCCGCTCGTCCGCCTCAGGCCGGTTCAAGGTAGGATTCCCACAAATCGAGATGGACGGCATCGCGCGGGGCCGCGTCCGGACCCCACAATTCGCGCGCCGCGAAACGCACGTTGTAGAGGGGTTGCGGCGCCTCGCCCTGGAAATGCGCGTTGCTGTCGGGGAAGACATGCGATCCATAGCAGCGTTCGATACTGCCTTCCCGCCCGCGGACATAGCGCGGCAGGCGGGTATGGCCGGTCGGATTGAGCACGCGGGCACGAACCCGCTCGCCCGCCGCGAAACGCACCGCGGCCGGCGTGTCCCGGCGCGCCGGGCCGCCACGGCGCAGCATCGCCGCCACGCCGTCGGGGGTGAGCGGCGACATTCCCTCGGGCGCGGCCAGGGCCGGCTCCCCGCCCGCCAGCTCGGCCGGCGTGACGAGCCCGTGCTCGATCATGAGAGTGACCAGGCCGGCCAGCCATTTCTCGTAATAGCTCATGCGCAGATAATCGGGTCCGGGAATGCGCTCGCGCGCATGCCGGCCGGCATCGATGTTCCATTTCCCGAGCGCGCCCACGGCCAGCGTCAACCCCAGCACCCGCGCCTCCCAGGGCGCGTGGAAAAGCGGCTCGTCCCTCTCCGGCGCGATCGGGCCCAGGCCATGCATGCCGCCCATGTCATGGACGCTGTTCATCGCCGCACCGCCCGGCCGGCCGCAGCCCTTCGCCGACCTGAAGGCTTCGCTGGTGCGCGCGCAGGACCGC
>CALCYJ010000029.1 GCA_937905845.1 uncultured Rhodospirillales bacterium | reverse complement strand
GGTATCCTTGGGCACGATTCCCTCGATCTCGCGCGGACCGAACAGCGGCGGCTCGGGGGGCGCCAGATCGAGATCGGGGCGCTTGGCCCGCGGGCAATTGGCGATGACGCGCCGCGCGATGGCGAGCGCATGGGCATCGTTCAGCGCGTAATGGTCGGTCACGCCCGAAATGCGCGAATGGACATCGGCGCCGCCCAGATCCTCAGCCGAAACCTCCTCGCCCGTCGCCGCCTTCACCAGCGGCGGGCCGCCGAGAAAGATGGTGCCCTGGTTGCGCACGATGATGCTCTCGTCGCACATCGCCGGCACATAGGCGCCGCCCGCCGTGCACGAGCCCATGACCACCGCCACCTGCGGCACGCCGGCGGCCGAGAGATTGGCCTGGTTGAAGAAGATCCGGCCGAAATGCTCCTTGTCGGGGAAGACCTCGTCCTGGTTGGGCAGGTTGGCGCCGCCCGAATCGACCAGATAGACGCAGGGCAGATGGTTCTCGCGCGCGACTTCCTGCGCCCGCAGATGCTTCTTCACCGTGATCGGATAATAGGTGCCGCCCTTGACGGTGGCGTCGTTGCAGACCACGACGCATTCGCGCCCGCTGATGCGGCCGATGCCGGTGATGATGCCGGCGGCGGGCACGTCGTCGCCGTACATGCCGTGGGCTGCGAGCTGGGACAATTCCAGGAAAGGCGAACCCGGGTCGAGCAGCGCCCGCACCCGCTCGCGCGGCAGCAGCTTGCCGCGGCCCTCGTGGCGCGAGCGTGCCTTGGGCCCGCCGCCCTGGCGTGCCCGCTCCACGGTCAGGCGCAGGTCGGCGACCGCTTCCTGCATGGCCGCCTCGTTGGCGCGAAAGGCGGCGGAACGGGTGTCGGTGGCGCTGCGCAGCACGGGCATGGGCGGTGATTTCCTCCGATTGCGTCGGTTGAGATGCTTCGCTCGCGCAAAGCCTCGGCACCGGCACAAGGCCGCCCGCCGCCTGGCCGGCCCGGGCCTAGCGGCGTTGGCCCCGCCAGGCTCCCGGATTTCCGGTCGGACATCCCTTGCGCCGCGCCGTCCGGCGCTGTCATCACCATGCCTCCGGGCCGAGGCTACGGGCAAGCGAAATGTGCCGGGCAGGCGCCGGCGCTTTTGCTATCATGCCAGCCCTGTGAACGATCAATCCGGAGCGGACGAAACGATGGCCTATCAACCCTTCGATCTTACGGGCAAGGTTGCTCTCATCACCGGCGGCAACGGCGGCATCGGCCTTGGCATGGCGGAGGCGCTGGCCGCCGCCGGCGCCGGCATCGCGCTCTGGGGCACAAGCCGGGCCAAGAACGAGGCGGCGCAGGCCCGCCTCGAGGCGGCGGGCAGCCGGGTGTTCACGCTGGAATGCGACGTCGGCGACGAGGCGGCGGTGGAGCAGGCCTTCGAGCGCACGCTCGAAGCCATGGGGCGGGTGGACGGCTGCTTCGCCAATGCCGGCGTTTCGGGACGGGCGCCCTCCTTCCTCGAAATGACGCAGGAGGAATGGCACCGGGTGCTGCGGGTCAATCTCGACGGCGCCTTCTACACGTTCCGCGCCGCCGCCCGCCACATGGTGGCACGCGGCGACGGCGGCACGCTGGTCGGCACCGCATCCCTCGCCGCCATCGAGGGCCAGGCGCGCGGCGAGCATTATGCCGCGACCAAGGGCGCGATGATCTCGATGATCCGGGCGCTGGCAGTGGAATTCGCCCGCTACAAGGTGCGAGCGAACGCCGTGCTTCCGGGCTGGATCGATACCGACATGACCAGCCGCTGGTTCGCCAACGAGACCTTCCGCGACAAGGTGCTGCCGCGCGTGCCGGTGCGCCGCTGGGGGGAGGCGGCGGATTTCGGCGGCATCGCCGTCTATCTCATGAGCGACGCCAGCCGCTACCATACCGGCGATACGTTCGTCATCGACGGCGGCTATTCGATCTTCTGACGCCGCCTGTACCGCTGGACGGCGACCGCGCCGCCGGCTTCCCTAGTCCGCGCGGGGCTTGCCCGGCCGGCGGCCGGCGTCTACCTTGACGGGTAGAACAGCCCTTGGCCAATCTGCTTTTGCGCGAGATGGAACGATATGAAATTCACCGGTACCGATACGTATGTCGCCACCGCCGATCTCAAGGTCGCGGTCAATGCCGCGATCACGCTCGAACGGCCGCTTCTGGTCAAGGGCGAGCCCGGCACCGGCAAGACCGTCCTTGCCCACGAGATCGCCGGGGCGCTCGGGCGGCCGCTGATCCAGTGGCACATCAAATCGACGGTGAAGGCGCAGCAGGGGCTCTATGAATACGACGCGGTATCGCGGCTGCGCGATTCCCAGCTTGGCGATGCGCGGGTGCAGGACATCGGCAATTACATCATCCGCGGCAAGCTGTGGGAGGCTTTCACCGCGCCCGATCGCCCGGTGCTGCTGATCGACGAGATCGACAAGGCGGATATCGAATTCCCCAACGACCTGCTGCTCGAACTCGACCGCATGGAATTCTACGTCTACGAGACGCGGGAGACGGTGAAGGCGCTGGCGCGGCCGATCGTCGTCATCACCTCGAACAACGAGAAGGAACTGCCCGACGCCTTCCTGCGGCGCTGCTTCTTCCATTACATCCGCTTTCCCGACCGCGAGACGATGCAGAGCATCGTCGACGTGCATTTCCCCGGCATCCACAAGGAGCTGGTGCGCGAGGCGCTCAACGTCTTCTACGACGTGCGCGAGACGCCGGGCCTGAAGAAGAAGCCCTCGACCTCGGAGCTGCTCGACTGGCTCAAGCTGCTGCTGGCCGAAGACCTGCCGGTGGAGGTGCTGCGCCAGCGCGATCCCGGCAAGCTCATCCCGCCGCTGCATGGCGCGCTGCTCAAGAACGAGCAGGACGTTCATCTCTTCGAGCGCCTGGCCTTCATCGCCCGGCGCGAGCGCGGCAACTAGGCGCGACGCCGGGCGGAAGGCGGAGGAAAGCCATGTTCGCAAACTTCTTCCTGGCGCTGCGCGAGGCCAAGGTGCCGGCGAGTCTCAAGGAATATCTCACGCTGATGGAGGCGATGAAGGCGAACGTCGCCTCCTACAGCGTCGAGGATTTCTACTACTTGAGCCGCTCGTGCCTGGTGAAGGACGAGAAGAACCTGGACAAGTTCGACCGCGTGTTCGGCCAGTGCTTCAACGGGCTCGAATTCGTCTCCGACGAGGTGACGGCGGAAATCCCCGAAGAATGGCTGCGCAAGCTGGCCGAGAAGGTTCTGACCCCCGAAGAGATGGCGAAGATCGAGGCGTTGGGCGGCTTCGACAAACTGATGGAAACGCTCAAGGAGCGCCTGGCCGAGCAGAAAGGCCGCCACCAGGGCGGCTCGAAATGGATCGGCACCGCCGGCACCTCGCCCTTCGGCGCCTATGGTTACAACCCGGAAGGCGTGCGCATCGGCCAGGACAAGTCGCGCAACCGCCGCGCGGTCAAGGTCTGGGACAAGCGCGAGTACAAGAACCTCGACGATACGGTCGAGCTTGGCACCCGCAACATCAAGGTGGCGCTGCGCCGGCTGCGCCAGTTCGCCCGCGAAGGCGCCGAGATGGAGCTTGACCTGCCCGACACGATCCGCGCCACCGCCAACAATGCCGGCTGGCTCGACCTCAAGCTCGTGCCCGAACGCCACAACAAGGTCAAGGTGCTGATCCTGTTCGATATCGGCGGCTCGATGGACGATCATATAAGGGTGTGCGAGGAATTGTTCTCGGCGGCCAGGGCCGAATTCAAGCACATGGAATTCTTCTATTTCCACAATTGCCTCTATGAGAAATTGTGGAAGGACAACCGCCGCCGCCATGCCGCCTTCCTGCCGACCTGGGAGGTACTGCACAAATACGGCAACGACTACAAGCTGATCTTCGTCGGCGACGCCACGATGAGCGCCTACGAGATCGTCTATCCGGGGGGTAGCGTCGAGCACTGGAACGAGGAAGCGGGGCAGGTCTGGATCGAGCGCGTGCTCCGGATCTACCAGAAGGCGATCTGGCTCAATCCGGTGCCGGAGAAATACTGGGACTACACGCCCTCGGTCCAACTCCTGCGCCAGCTCATGAGCGACCGCATGTACCCGCTGACGCTCGGGGGGCTGGAGCGCGGCATGCGGGAGCTGAGCCGGTAGCGCCTGTCCTTGAGACGCTAGAGCCTGTCCTTGAGACGAAGTGGATCCGGCCTTCGGCGCGCGGCGGCTCTTCAGCGGTTGAGAAAGTTGAGCGCCAGACCCGGCCGGTCCCAGTCGAGCGCCACCAGCCGCCCGGTGGCGGAGAGGGTGATATAGGCGGTCTGCAAAAGGGCGCCGCCAAAAGCAGATATTGGTGGTGAGGCTGTCGATAATGCAGCAGAGAGGGTGAAATGGCTTACGACGAGAGAGAAATCGTAAATATGATCAACGGGCTCAACAGAGGAAATCCTGGGCGCGATGCACAAGCTCGCTCCCTACTTAAACAGATCGCTGACAATCCTACTAAGAGCGGCCTAAGTGATGAAACCCTCACTCTCGTTAGGCGTGCTCTTGAACGATAATTTTCCCAACGCAAACGCGCCTATGGGACTTTCCTGATTCTTCTGTGTGGTTCATCAGATTGACCTGGGCAGGCCATGCCAGGGCTTCGGGACTCTCATCAATAGTGATTCCCTCAAACACCCATACGAGATCATCAGATTTGAAGCGACCACATCCCATGTGAATGGCGGCGCCGTTGGGGCCGCCGCCAAGCTCGGCCACCACCTGAAGGCGGCCGTCGGCTTCAATCCGCGTGAGCCGGCCGGCGGCGATTTCCACCACCAGGAAGGTGCCGTCGGGCAAGGCAATCGGCCCTTCGGGAAAGCGCAGGCCGCTTGCGATCTCTCGTAAAGGCATCGGCATCTCCTGGGGACTGGCGATGCCAGTATTGCGGGACCGGCCAATCCCGGCAATTCCGGCGCATGCCGCGGTCCGGCCGGCCGCTGCCCGCTCGCGCCCCAAGAGGCTCAGGAAGCGGTGCTGCGCTGCTTCTGGATCGCTTCGTCGAGGGTGCGGACCAGTTCGGCGCCGAGCGCGCCGCCGTCGCCGTTGACCCGGCCCTTGATCACCGCCTGCATGGCGTCGATATGCGCCTTGACGATATCGAGCTGGCTGTCGCTGGTGCCGGCGCTGACGCTGGTGAATTCGTAGAGCGACTTGCCGAACACCGAGATCAGCGGATAGCCGAACGTGCCGCCCTGGCCCTTCATCTCATGGGCGAGCTGGTTCATGCGGCTGAAATTGGGCGAGCGCATGTCGGCGGCGCGCGGCCGCGCCTGCTCCAGCTCGTTGAAGAGCGCGGTGATATAGCCGCCCACCCAGTCGGGATAATCCTCCGCCATCTTGGCGAACTCCGCCTCGGCCCGTGCCAGGGCTTCCACCGAGAAGCCGCCGGTCTCGCCCGGCGTGCCGAGGCCGCCGATCTTGTCCTTGAGACGGTTGCGGCGGCGGTAGATCCGCACCTGCACCGACTTTTTCGCCCCGTTCGTCGTCCCGCTAGTCATAGACCACCTCGACCCCCTCGTCGCCCTCGCGCAGATGGCGGCGGTCCTCGCCATGAAAGGCGCTCTGCTGGCGCCTGCGGTCGGGACCGAAATAGCTCGATGTATGGATGAAGGGCCGCGGGCGCTCGATGACCTGGAGAAGCCGCTGGGCCACGGCATCGACCGAGAAAGGCTTGGCCATGAACTCGGTGACGCCGAGATCGCGCGCCTCCGCCACCTTGGCGCGGTCGGCATAGCCCGTCACCATGACGAAGGGAATGAAGCGGTCGGGGCTTTCCTTGTGCCGGCGCACCCAGCGCAGCAGCATGGTCCCGTCGACCGGCGACATCTGCCAGTTGGAATAGATCGCGTCCAGCGACATGAGCCCGGCCCGCATCGGGTCGCTGCCCATGAGCTTGAGCAGTTCGATCGCCTCGCCGCCGTGAACCGCCGTCTTCACCTGGCCCACGCCCAGCGCCTTCAGCGAGTTCATCAGCAACGAGCGTATGTAGCTGTTATCGTCGACAACCAGGACGGAGACACGCTCCAGATCGTATGTCCCCATGGACGCGATTCCCTCTCTGTCACGTGGCACGATCCTCGCCGAAAATGGTAAATGGAGTGTTAGGGTAAAATTAGCCTCAACGCCCGGGCCTATAGGCTCAGCGCTCGGCCTATAGGCTCAGCGCTC
>CALCYJ010000028.1 GCA_937905845.1 uncultured Rhodospirillales bacterium | reverse complement strand
AGCCGCTGGAATCGGGCAAGGCGGTGGTGGCCCTGAAATGGACGGTGCGGGAGATGGAGGACCGCTACCGCAAAATGTCGGAAGTCGGCGTGCGCAACATCGCCGGCTACAACCAGCGCCTGCGCGAGGCGCGCGAGAAGGGCGAGGATCTGTCGCGCACGGTGCAGACGGGCTTCGATGCCCAGACCGGCGAGCCGATCTTCGAGGCCCGCGCGCTCGATCTTGCCGAACTTCCCCTCATCGTCGTCATCGTCGACGAGATGGCCGACCTCATGCTGGTGGCGGGGAAGGATATCGAGGCCTCGGTGCAGCGGCTGGCGCAGATGGCGCGGGCGTCCGGCATCCATCTCATCATGGCGACCCAGCGGCCCTCGGTCGATGTCATCACCGGCACGATCAAGGCCAATTTCCCGACCCGCATCAGCTTCCAGGTGACCTCGAAGATCGACAGCCGCACCATCCTGGGCGAGCAGGGCGCCGAGCAGCTTCTCGGCATGGGCGACATGCTCTACATGCCGGGCGCAGGCCGGATCACCCGGGTGCACGGCCCCTTCGTCTCCGATGCCGAGGTGGAGAAGGTGGTGGCCTTCCTCAAGGCGCAAGGCCAGCCGGCCTATGTCGAGGCGGTGACCGAGGATCTCGACGGCGGCAGCGGTCCCGGCGCCACGGGCGGCGGCGAGGGCGGCGACGAACTCTACGACCAGGCGGTGGCCATGGTGACGCGGGAGCGCAAAGCCTCGACCAGCTTCATCCAGCGCCACCTCCAGATCGGCTATAACCGCGCCGCCCGCATCATCGAGCAGATGGAGGCCGAGGGCGTCGTCGGTCGCGCCAACCACGTCGGCAAGCGCGAAGTCCTGGCCCGCGACATCGACGACCGCGAGCACTGACGCGCGAGGAGATGCGGCGGACGCGGCGGACGCGGCGGACGAGTATTGCGGTTTCTGCTATGGTGACGGCGTGGTCCAAGGCGGGATGGGCATCATGGGCGGAGACGGGTGGTTCTGGCGGTGGCTGCTGGCGGCAATGCTGCTGATCGGCGGCGGAGGTCAAGCAATGGCGCAGACGAAGCTGATCCTGCCGCGCCCCGACCCGCCCGGCCACTGGCGGCGTGCGACAGTGGACCCCGCCACCACCACCAGCCGCTGCGTCGGCAGCACTTCGACCCCCATGTGCGCCGTCGATACGATGGAAGTTTGCTCGATCCGCGGTGACGACAGCCTGTGCCGCGCCGGCACGGGACCCGATTCGCTGCCCTATTTAATTTATGAAGCACCGAATAAAAACATATGGACGAAATACCGGATCGTGTCAGCGGCACATAAACCTCTGGGGAAGCTGCGGCCGCGCCTGCAATCCTTCTACCAGAACTGGCGGGACGGCAATCATCCCTGGCCGCCGGGGGATGTGAGGATCGTCATCCAGCGCGATTTTTGCTACGCCAGTCGCTGCGATTCTCGCCGGGCTTGGGATCGACCGACCACCTATCTTCTGCAGCCAACAGCGGAGGGTTGGAGGGTGATTGACTATAAATACCCTCCCTTCTTCCTAAGGCTAGGTGAGAAAGGTCCCTAATGACGTCACGACGTTATCTGCTTGAACAATCACTGCAGACTGATAGAGCTGAAATAGTCGATGCGATTTTTATCGAGCTGGTGCTTCTGTGTGGCCCAACTCGTGCGTTCATTGGCTAGAGCCTCGAGCAGAGAGCTAAGGGTTTGGGGGCTCTTCTGTGCTAGATATCCGTAGGCATTGAGCGTTGCGGGTCCCATTTGGCTGTCCACCTTGACGGTCCCCGGCTCGACATCGTTGATCGCCCGCTGCACGAGCCAGGCTCCCTTTGAGGCCCCCGACCAGAAGAGCGTGTCGAAGAGGGCGGCGGCGGCGTATTGATTGTGGATCTGGTTGAGGGCGGCATATCCGCCTAACCCGGCGAAATCCTGGTTGGCCATGTAGGCATAGACCTCCGCGACCTGGCTGGCGCTGAGCGCCATGGGGTTGGCGACATCGGCCAGATCCGGATAGAGCGGATCGCCGTCGGAATTGAGCACTTCCTGCGCCCCCTTTAAGTCGGTCTGGTTGAGGCCGGCGACAACGTAGTTGGGGGCCACCGCCAAGCCGCCTTCGGCGGCATAGGTCATGGCAAAGATGTAGACAATTGTCGACGTGCTGTTCGGCAAGTTCCGCACGGCGGGCTGAAACGCGCTCCAACCCTCCTGCTGCTTGGAGTTGGCGAAAACATCCGCCCGATAGGCCGGGACCGCCAGCGGCGGATCCGCGTCGGGATCGACGGTCAAACTCACATCGGTCTGCAGGGTCGTATTGTCGGCGACCATCGTCCCCGCCGCATCCCTGGGTGCGAACTGGCCACCGACGCCGCCCGGCGTGCCGGACGGATAATGGTTGGGGTTGTAACGCTGTAGCGTGTCGCCGCCCGCCAGCGCCTCGGCCGTGGCGAGCCGGCGGAGATAATCGTCCGCGATCCCCCGCACCCAGTGCGGCACCTGCGGGTGGGTTGCCGCCGCCTGGTCGAGCGCCGAGGCATTCTCCGCGCGCTCCAGCCATTTCAGCGCCGCGACCGCGCCCTCGCCCCGGCCGATGACGACATAGCCGGCGTCGCTTTCCTGCACCAGCAGCCGGTCGGGGCGCAGGGTCCGGGTGTTGAAATCCACCAGGCGGCCGAGATGGCCGGGTTCGCACTGCCTCTTCCAGACCTGGTCTTTCCGCCCCGCCGACCGCGCCTCGTCCCGCCCGACCATGCCGCCCTCCGCGCTTTCACGTTGCGCAAGATAGCGAAAGACGCAATAATTATCAATATGAAATGAATTGTTGCTGTATTGGCATTATTGCCGATCCCCGCCGCCCCGCCCGGGCGTGGGCGTCGCGCCAACAGTACCGGCCGGGAGGGAAAGCTTGATTGTCACGGCATCTGGTGCCAGATATGCACCATCATGAACCCATTCCTTCATCCTGCGCGGCGGCGGCCCGGGCGGCGGGCGGCGCTGGTCGCCCTGCTGGCTTTCGCCCTGCCGCTTGGCATCGCGCTAAGGCCGGCACCAAGCCTCGCCGCCGGCACCTCCGCCCAGGACCAGGCGGACATCGCCCGGGTCGAGACCTATCTCGACAGTATCCGCAGCCTGACCGCCGATTTCTCCCAGATCGCGCCCGATGGCAGCCTCTCCACCGGCAAGCTCTATATGCGGCGCCCCGACCGGGTGCGCTTCGAATACAACCCGCCCTCGACCAGCCTGGTGGTGGCCGACGGCACCTGGATCGTCTTTCACGATACGGCGCTGAAACAGACCACCCGCCTGCCGCTCGGCGGCAGCCCGCTGTCGATCCTGCTGGCCGGAAAGGTCGAGCTGAACGACCAGGTGACGGTGAAGTCGATCCGCCGCGACCCCGGCGCGCTGCGCATCACCGTCTTCGACACCGGCAAGCCCAAGCAGGGCCTGCTCACGCTGGTCTTCTCCGACCGCCCGCTGGCGCTGCGCCAATGGGAAGTGACGGACGCCCGCGGCCAGACGACGACCATCGCGCTCGATCATGTCGAGACCAACATGCCGCTGACCCAGAACCTGTTCGTCTATCGCGACGAGGCGCCCAGGAACGGCAATATGCCCTGAAGCCCGAAGCCGCGGGCCTGGGGTCGCGGGTTTGGGACCACGCAGGGGCCGGCTAGAGCGTGCCGCTTCCCGGTACTGCCGCGGCGCCCCTGGCCGCCGGAGCCGCCGGCCAGGACCGATAGGCCAGCAGCCACAGGGCGGCGATATAGGACAGAAGCGCCAGCACGCTCAGCGCCGGCACGAGGAAAAGCAGCAGCAGCAGGCTTAAGTGCGGCGGAAAGCCCATACGCTTCAGGATGCGCCAGTGCAGCCAGATCACGACGGCAACCGCAACCAGCGTCACCAGCAGATGGGACAGCAGAAAGGCCAGGAAGCCGAAGCCGAGCAGCGCGCCCCACATCATCGTCATGGCAGAGGTTCTGTCATGACTGAGGCCTCGGGCGCGGGCTGCGGCACGATGCGCCAGGCGCCGAAAGCCAGGATCATCAGCACGATCAGCGGCCCCAGCAGCGGCAGCACCCAGAACAGCGTATAGCCGGGCTTCAGGCCGACGCGGCGGAAGATGCGCCAGAGCGGCACGATGAAGAGGGTCGAAAGCGCAAGCCAGGTGATCATGAGAGCCCCCCGACCCGAATCCCGGGTCCTGCCGCTTGAGCCTGTTGTCGCAAAAGTGGACACGCCTTTTGCGACAACAGGCTCAAGATGTCGAGCGGGCGCGAATTCTAATCGACCGACTGATTCCATCCGGTCAGAAAGCGCGCTATGCGGGCCTGGCGCGCCGGGCCTTAACGCTGGCGGACTTGAGCTGACCGCAGGCGGCCATGATATCCTGCCCGCGCGGCGTGCGCACCGGCGAGGAATAGCCCGCCTCGTTGACAATTTCGGCAAAGGCCTTGATCGCCGGCCTGGTCGAGCATTCATAGGGCGCGCCGGGCCAGGGATTGAACGGGATGAGATTGACCTTGGCCGGAATGCCGCGGATGAGGCGCACCAGGGCGCGCGCATCAGCCGGGCTGTCGTTCACGCCTTTCAGCATGACATATTCAAACGTGATGCG
>CALCYJ010000027.1 GCA_937905845.1 uncultured Rhodospirillales bacterium | reverse complement strand
ACGGTGCCGGGTAACGCCCGGCGGGGGCGACCCCAGGGAAAGTGCCACAGAAAGCAAACCGCCCCAAGGCAGGCTGCAAAGCCTGCCCGGGTAAGGGTGAAAGGGTGCGGTAAGAGCGCACCGCGCGGTCGGTAACGGCAGCGGCACGGCAAACCCCACCGGGAGCAAGACCAAATAGGGACGGCGTGCCGGCGGGTTTCCGCCGGCGGGGGTTTTCCGCCCCGTCGTCCGGGTCGGTCGCGCGAGGCGCCTGGCAACAGGCGTCCCAGAGGAATGGCCATCCATCGCGGCTTGGTCCGCGAGGACAGAACCCGGCTTACAGGCCATCTGGCACTTTAAAACCCGCCGCGCCCTTGCGTCCCTGCGCCCCCGTACCCCCCATACCAAGTAAAAACATGGACATGGAACTTAGAACATAAAGTGAACGTCAATCGGTGTGGGTGATCCTGGGGTGATGCTGGGGATTGACCCGGCCGGATCCAGACGATCACCGCGCGAATGTCTAAAATTTGCTGCATCTGATCGGGAAGAAGGGGTCGTGACAACTTGAGAATCCTTTGAAATTCCTTGATTTCCCGGGTTTCTTCAATTGACTCCCACACTTTCCCATGATATCCCATGACATCCCATAAGACGCCACGGTCCGGCCCTTTGCGGGAGGATGCCAGGGCGGACCGATCGCGCGGGGGGCGTTAGTCCATCGTCGGGTGCCGGTCCGCGCGGCGGGCCGCCATCGATTGGGGCCATCAGGCGGGGCCATTAGTCGGGGAGCGTGGAGATGGACTGGTTCCATTCCACCTACATCAACAAGATCGATCGCAAGGGGCGGGTCTCCGTGCCGGCGGATTTCCGCGCCGTTCTGGCCCGTCGCGGCTCCGGGCGCCTCGTGCTCTATCCTTCGGTCTATTTCGCGGCGGTCGACGGCGCCCCCGACGATTATCTCGACGACATCAACCGCCGCATCGAGGCCCTGCCGCCGTCGAGCCAGGAGCGCGACGACCTGATCGATTCCATCATGCCGGTGATCCAGACCTTCGTCTGCGACAGCGAAGGGCGGGTGGTGCTGCCCGAGGGGCTGATCGCCCATGCCGGCCTGAGCGAGAGCGCCGCCTTCGTCGGCCGCGGCCCGAGCTTCCAGATCTGGGAGCCGGAGGCCTTCCGTCAGCGCGAGGCCGAGGCCCGCGCGCGGACGCGGAACCTGCGCGCCGCAGCGGGGGCAAGATGAGCGGCGCGGGTCCCCATGTGCCGGTGCTGCTGGCGGAGGTGCTGGCGGCGCTGGCGCCGAAGGCGGGCGCCATCTATGTCGATGGCACGCTGGGCGGCGGCGGCTATGCGCGGGCGCTGGCGGCGGCGGGCGGCCGCGTCTACGGCATCGACCGCGACGAGAGTGCGCTCGCCGCCGCGGCCGATTGGCACGAGGTGCGGGCGGGGCACGTCGTTCCCCTTGCCGGCTGTTTTGGCGAGATGGAGCGTCTCCTGGCGGCGGCCGGCATCGCGGCGGTGGATGGCGTTGCCCTCGATATCGGTGTCTCCTCGATGCAGCTTGACCGGCCCGAGCGCGGCTTTTCCTTCCGCGCCGACGGGCCGCTCGACATGCGCATGGGCGGCGCCGGGCCGAGTGCGGCCGATCTGGTGAACGAACTGCCGGAAGCGGCCCTGGCCGACGTTATCTTCCGCCTGGGCGAGGAGCGCCGCTCGCGCGCCGTCGCCCGGGCCATCGTCGCGGCACGGGCGGAGAAACCCATCGCGCGCACCCTGGAGCTTGCCGCCATCGTCGCCAGGGTGGTGCGGGGCGAGCCCGGTCAGCATCCCGCCACCCGCACCTTCCAGGCCCTGCGCATGGCGGTGAACGACGAGCTTGGCGAGTTGGCGCGCGGGTTGGCGGCGGCCGAGCGCCTGCTCAAGCCGGCGGGGCGGCTCGCCGTCGTTTCCTTCCATTCCCTCGAAGACCGGCTGGTCAAACGGTTTCTCCAGGCCCGGTCCGGGCGCGGTGGCGAGCCGTCCCGCCATCTGCCGACGGGGCTCGGACCCAAGGCGGAAAAGAGCTTCGAGCTTCTGACCCGGGGCGCCGTCCGCGCCGGCGCGGACGAGCTTGCCCGCAATCCGCGCGCCCGCTCCGCCCGCCTGCGCTCGGCCGAACGGACGGCGGCGCCGGCGATGACGATCGAGGAGGCCGCATGAGCCGCACCGTCACCCTCGGCGCCCTGGTGCTCACCGCCGCCGTGTCCTTCGGGCTCTATCAATTGTCCTACCGCGTGCAGGGACAGGAGGATACGCTCCTGAAGCTGAACCGCACCCTCAACCGCGACCGCGAGGCGATCGAGGTTCTGAAGGCGGAATGGAGCTATCTCTCGCGGCCCGATGCGCTCCAGCAGGAGGCCGACCGCTTTCTCGCCCTGGCGCCGCTGCAACCCTCGCAGATCCTGAGCCCCGATCAGATCGCGGCCCTGCCCGCCGCCGATCTGTTCCCGCCCGCCGATGCCGCGGTTCCGCTGCCGCTGCCACGGCCACCGGCGCCGGGGGTCAAGCCCGCGCCGGGCTTGCAGAACGTGCCGGTGGCGCGCCGCCTCATCCCGCACCCGCCGCGCCGCGCCGCGCTGGCCGAGACGATTAAGGGCCCGGAGCCGGCGGCGGCCCTGCCGGTGCTCGCGCCGATCCTGGTCAATGCCGAGGCGGCGTCGCCCGCGGACGCTGGGGTGGCGCGATGATCCTCTCCTGGCTGACCAACCGCCGCGCCCGCCGCCGTCCCTGTACGCCGGCGGATCTGCAGGCGGGCACGCCCACGGTGCATCTCGAAGGCGAGGCGAAGGCCGCGATCGAGACCGGGCGCAACCGCGTGGTGATGGCCGGCATGATCTTCGCGCTGGTCTTCCTCGTGCTGGGTGGCCGGCTGATCGAGCTGATGGTGTTCAAGAGCACGGGCGAGCCGGTCGTCGACCGCACCACGGCGCTGCTCCAGCGGCTGGAACAGCCGCATGTGCCGGCGCGCGGGGCGATCGTCGATCGCAACGGCGTGCTGCTGGCGACCTCGCTTCCGGTGGCGGCGCTTTATGCCGATCCGCGCCAGGTGCTGAGCGCCCAGGATGCCGCCGCCAAGCTCGTTGGGGTGCTGCCCGATCTCGACCAGGCCGCGGTTGCGCGCGAGCTTGCTTCGGGCAAAAGCTTCGTCTGGCTCGACCGCGATCTGTCGCCGCGCCAGGAATATGCGGTGAATGCGCTGGGCCTGCCGGGGCTCTATTTTCATGACGAGGAGCGGCGGGTCTATCCGGAAGGCCGCCTGGCGGCCCAGGTCCTGGGCTATACCGACATCGACGGCCATGGCATCGCCGGGGTCGAGAAGTATTTCGATGCGCGCCTGCGCGACCCCGCCCTGCGCGGCACGCCGCTCGCCCTCTCGCTCGACGTGCGGATCCAGCATGCGGTGCGCGACGAACTGGCGAAATCGGTGAGCACCTTCACCGCCAAGGGCGGCGCCGGCATCGTCCTCGACGTGCGGACGGGCGAGGTCCTGGCCCTGGTCTCCCTGCCCGACTTCGACCCGACGCACGCATCCGAAGCCACCCCCGACGAGCGCTTCAACCGCGCCACCCTTGGCGTCTATGAACTGGGCTCGGTGTTCAAGACCTTCACCTTGGCCATGGCGATCAACAGCGGCAAGG
This sequence comes from uncultured Rhodospirillales bacterium, assembly GCA_937905845.1. Classification (GTDB taxonomy): domain Bacteria; phylum Pseudomonadota; class Alphaproteobacteria; order Ferrovibrionales; family Ferrovibrionaceae; genus CALCYJ01. Next base: position 958 of record CALCYJ010000027.1, on the reverse strand, counting down.
CGACGATGACCAGCGGCCAGGACGCCACCCATCCGATCCATATCGACCGCTTCACCATCAGCGACGACGATGCCAAGAGACGCTGGCTCTCGATCCCGGAAATCTATATGTATTCCTCCAACATCGGTGCCGCCAAGACGGCGCTCGATGTCGGACCGGCGGGCCAGCGCGCCTTTCTCGGCAAGCTCGGGCTGCTGAGGAAGGCCAGCATCGAACTGCCCGAGGTGGGCGCGCCGCTGGTGCCGCGCGAATGGTCGACGATCGCGACCATGACCATCGGCTTCGGCCATGGCATTTCGGTGTCGCCGCTGCAATTCACCGACGCCGCCGCGGCCATGGTCGATGGCGGGCTTCTGGTGCCGGCGACGCTCTTGAAGCGGATGCCGGGGGCGGCGGTGCCGGCGGAGCGGGTCATCTCGCCCGCGACGTCGAATGACATCCGGCGGCTGATGCGCCTGGTGGTGGCCTATGGCACCGGCAGGCAGGCTGCGGCGCCGGGCTATCTCGTCGGCGGCAAGACCGGAACGGCGGAGAAGGTCGGCGCTCATGGCTATCGGCGCCATGCCAATGTGGCGTCCTTCATCGCCGCCTTTCCGATCATCGCGCCGCGCTATGTCGTGATGATCGTTCTCGACGAGGCGCACGGCACCAAGGCGACGCACGGTTTCGACACCGCGGGATGGACCGCGGCGCCGACGGCCGGCCGGGTGATCACCCGCATCGCGCCGATCCTGGGCGTGCCGCCGGTCGACGAGAACGCGCCCGATATAGAGCGCGCGCTCTATGTGCAGCTTCCTCCAGGCGACATACCGGCGCAGGACAGGCTGCCGGCAACGGACAAACGGGAGAAAAAGGTTGCGTTTAACTGAGCTGATCGCGGGCGGGAGCCGGAACGGCCTTGCCGATACCGAGATCAGCGGCCTCACCGCGGACAGCCGGGAGGTGCGGCCGGGCTATC
>CALCYJ010000026.1 GCA_937905845.1 uncultured Rhodospirillales bacterium | reverse complement strand
CGAAGCCAACCTGCGCGACTCCAGCCCCAACGGCAACCACGCCGCGCTCCGCAACTTCGGCATGTTCGGCGCCGGCTCGAATTTCACCCGGCCCGGGCCGGTTGCGTTCGGCAATATTTTGCCGAGCCCCACGCTCCGCGTCGAACTGCCCGGCGGCGGAATCGTCCCGGCCACGGTCACCATGCCGACGACGACGCTGAACTCGGTGAACAGCAGAACGTCGATCGGGTGCGCGATGATGCCGAAATGCAGCAGCAGGAGGTTGATCGCGCCCTGCTTGCCCAGCATCGGCCGCCAGGCCAGAACGCGGATCAGGAACGAGGTCCAGAACGGCACGATGCAAAGGACCAGGACCACGGTCTGCATCGTCTTGTTGCGGATATAGAGGCCGATATAGAGCGCCACCGGATAGCCCAGCACCAGGGTCAGGGCGAGAACGATGAGCCAGACCCGGATGGTGGTGAGCAAGGCGCCGAAATAGGTGGCGATGGAGAAGAACATCTTCCAGCTCGCGAGCGTCAGAATCGGCTCGATGGTGAAGGTCTTCTGCGTCCAGAAACTGACATAGAGCATCATCAGAATCGGGATCACCAGGAACAGGACCATCCACAGCGCGCCCGGCGCGATAAGAAGCAGGCTGGTCCAGCGCTCCGAACGCCGCTTGGGCGGCGCGCCTTCGGAGGGCGTCAGCACCACGCTTTCATCGCCGGCAATATCCTTCGCACTCATGGTCTCTTCCAGAACTCCCGTAACATCCCCGCCGCCATCGGCCCGCCCCTTGATCACGAAAAAACCAGCGCCGCTTCGACCGGCCAGAGCAACCGATAGGCCTGGCCGGCGGCGAATTCCTCCGGCCGCCGGCTGCTCAAATGGTGCTCGACCTCAAGCACCTGGCCTTCCCGAAGCTGGAAGAAATAGGCGATCCTGGGGCCGGAATATTCGCTGGCGACAAAGCGCGCCTCGACACCGGCATGATCGGGCGGGAGAGGCACGCTTTGGTCGTGGACCTCGACGCGGTCGTAGCGGATGCAGTAGGTGGCATTGCCATCGCGCCGCCGCGCCGCCGGCGGGCAGGCGAAGGCCATATCGTCCTTGACGAAGCGGCCGTCGTCGGCCAGACGGCCGGCAAACATGTTGTAGCGATTGAGGAAGCGGGCGACTTCGGGCGTCGCCGGGCGGTTATAGATCGTATCGGGATTGGCAACCTGCACCGCCCGCCCCTCGTCCATCACCGCCACGCGGTCGCCCATGGCGAGCGCTTCCATCTCGTTGCCGGTGACATGCATGAAGGTGACGCCGAGCTGGCGGCGGATACGGCGCAGCTCGATCGTCATCCGCGTGCGCAGATTGGCGTCGAGCGCGCCGAGCGGCTCGTCGAGCAGGATGATCTTGGGACCGGCGACCAGCGTGCGCGCCAGAGCCACGCGCTGTTTCTGTCCACCGGAAATCTCGCCGATCTCGCGTCCGCCGAGGTCGGCGAGCCCGACCAGATCGAGCACCGTCTCGACCCGGCGGCGCACCTCCGCCTCGTCGCGCAGCGGATCGATCAGGCGATAGCGCAACCCGAAGGCGACATTGTCGAACACCGACATGTGCGGAAACAGGGCAAAACCCTGCGAGACGAAGCCGATGCCGCGCTCGTGCGCCGGCATGTCTCCCACCGGCTTGCCATTGAGCCGCACCGTGCCGCCGTCGGGTCGCTCGAAGCCGGCGATCACCCGCAGCAAGGTCGATTTGCCGCAGCCGCTCGGCCCCAGAAGCGACATGTATTCGTTATGGCGCATCGCCAACGAGAAATTTTCCAGGACGGGCCGCCGGCCGTAGCCCTTCGAAATATTTTCTATTTCAAGGATGTGATTCATCGGCGGAACGCCCTTCCTATCTCGCCCGCGATCGCGAGACGCCGCTTCCGTAAATCCCTTAAATTCTGTCGGCCGCGATCCCGCCGGCCGGCGCCGCTTGCCTTCTTGTCGTTATCCCGGCGGCGCTCCCGCCCGGGCATCCGGCTTGCGCCTGGACCCTCGGCCGCCTTGCCCGCCGCCGCTTGCGTTCGCGGCGGCATTCTTCCTCCCTCGGGCCATGACCGGCCCCCTCGATGGCACGTCCGCCGCAGCGGCCGCCCCAGGAGTGCCACTTTATCGGTATTGAATTTTGCACGCAATAATCTTTTTATCTCTGCGCTCGATCGCGACGCCGCTTGGAGGCGAGTCCGATCCATTCGGAAATTCACTCATAAATCGCTGCTATTTCAACGCAGATGCCGGTCTGTCTTCAATAATGTTGCGCATAGGGAAGCCAGGCCCGGCGAGAAAAATGAATTTCTCATTGAATATTCAATTTTGAGGCGGCTATAATCGAAGCCTGCCCCAGCCGCACCGCCGGGTCGCCGGCGATGGAACCCATTGCCCGACAGGGTGGCGAAAGGCTAAACAGACGACGCCCCGGTCGCCGCGCAGAATCCGCTGATGCCGGGTCCGCCGATGCAGGGTCTGCCAGCGATCGGGCGGCAGACCCGGTAGCAGAAGGCCCCGGTAGCAGAAGACCCGCTCCCCTTGTCGAAGCCACGTCCCTTGTCAAAGTCCCCGCGCCGATGAACGCCAGCAGCCGATGAACGCCAGCAACGGCCAGAATTCCCCGCTCAAGCTTTATGAGCTGGTCCACGAGGTGCTGCGCGACCATCTCGTCTGGGGAAGGCTGCCGGTCGGGCTGGTGCTGCTCGAAGGGCCGATCGCCGAAATCTTCGAGGTCAGCCGGGCGCCGGTGCAACGCGCGCTCAAGGCGCTGGCCCAGGAAGGATTGATCGACCGTTTCGACGGCCGCGGCTATGTCATCGCGGCCAAGCGGGGCGAGACCACGCCGCTCAGGATCGGGTTGCGCGAGGCGGGACTGTCGCTGCCGCGCGATGTCGGCGAAGCCTTGCAGGCCCGGGCGTCGTGGGAGCGTATCTACCGCCAGGTCGAGGATACCGCCGCCGGCGTCGTCGCCTTCGGGCGCTACCGCATCCTGGAAATGGATATGGCGGCCTTCTTCTCCGTCAGCCGCACGGTCGTGCGCGAGGTCCTAGCCCGGCTGCAGGAGCGCGGGCTGGTGGAAAAGGACGCGCGTTCGCACTGGGTGGCCGGACCCTTGACCGCGACCGCGATGCGGGAATTCTACGAGGTCCGCCGCCTTCTTGAACCGGCCGCGCTCTTGCAGGCAGCCGAGACGCTGGACCGGGACGAGCTGGCCCGCATGCGCGACCGGCTGGTCGAGGCCGAGCGCAATCTTCCCGATATCGCCGAGGAGACGGTCTATTCCATCGAGCAGGACCTGCATCTGCGCTGCGTCCTCAAGATCGAAAACCGCCAGCTCGCCAAGATGATCCGTCACAGCCAGCTTCCGCTGGTCACCAATCACATGTTCCACCGCTATCTCGGCGTCCCCTCGCACAGCCCCGAACTGCTGGAGCACCGGCTGGTGTTCGAACATCTGCTGAACGGCGCGGCGGAAGCCGCGGCGGCCGCACTCGACGCGCATCTGAAGCACGCGCTCGCCCGCAGTCTTGGCCGGCTCAAGGTCCTCTCGGTCTTTCCCGAGCCCGCCGTCCCGCCCTACATGACCAGGGTCGAGTGGTAGCGCCCGGCGGCCGGGCCGCCCGCGCGTGCATCCTCCGGGAATGCGAGCCTCATCGGTTCTGGTCCCTCACCGCAGGGAATTCGCGGCGAGGTCGGAGCGGTTCCACCACCCGCCGCCCAGGGCCTGGAAGAGGGCGGCGGTGTCGGAATAGCGGCCGGCCTCGGCCTCAACCAGGCTGATGCGGGCCTGCTGGTAGGTTTGCTCGGCGTTGAGCAGCGAGAGATAGCTGATGGCGCCGATGCGGAACTGGCGCCGCGACGCATCGAGACTGTCGGCTGCCGCGCGTTCGGCCGCGGCCTGCGCGCTCACCGCATCGGCATCCGCCTGCAAGGCGCGCAGCGCGTCCGCCACGTTCTGAAACGCGGTGATCACGGTGTCGCGGTACTGCGCCGCCGCCGCATCGAAGGCGGCCACGGCGGCGCGCCGCAGATGCAGCAGCTTGCCCCCTTCAAAGATCGGCTGCGCCAGCCCTGCTCCCAGATTCCACACCGCGCTGCCCGGCGAAAAGAGCGCGGCGGTCGTTTCGCTGCCGAAGGATGCGCTGAGGGTGATCTGCGGCAGCATGTTGGCGGTGGCGACGCCGATCTCGGCGCTGGCCTCGTGCAGTTGCGCTTCGGCGGCGCGGATGTCGGGGCGCTGTTCGACGAGCTTGGCCGGCAGGCTGACCGGGATTGTCTCGGGCAGATGCAGGGACGCGAGCGTGAACGTCTCGCGCAGTTCGTCACTCGGCAGGCGGCCGAGATAGGCGGTGAGCTGGTCGCGCGTCTGGGCGAGCTGCTTTTGCAACGGCGGCAGCTGGCCGCGGGCCTGCGCCAGCGCCGCGGCCTGCGCCAGAACGGCGGTATTGGCGGCGGCGCCGATCGCGAATTCCCGTTGCAGCCCGGCCAGCACCTGGGATTCGATGGTGATGATATCCTGCGTCGCGCCGATCTGCGCCCGGAGCGAGGCCTCTTCCACCGCGGCCGTCACGATGTTCGAGGTCAGGGTCAGATCGCTTGCCTCCAGCTCGAAGCGCTCGTACTCGGCTTGCGCCGCCAGCGATTCGACCGCCCGGCGCGTTCCGCCCCAGATATCGAGAAGATAGGACACGCTCACCGACGCGCTGTTCAGCGTGAAGAGCGAGGTGGTGCCCGGCGCGCCGAGGGAGGCGCCCGAGATCCTCTCGCGCGTGGTCGCGGCATTGGCACTCACCGTTGGCAGGAAGGCGCCTTCGCTGGCATAGAGCTGCTCCTTGGCCTCCCGCAGCCGGGCCTGCGCCGCCTGCACGCCGGGATTGCCCTTGAGCGCCGCCGCGATGATCTGGCTAAGCTCGGGCGAATGGAACAGCGTCCACCATTGCCCGGGAATATCGAGGCCGCGAACGAAGGCTTGCGCCTCGCCGCCGGCAACATCGGCCGCGGCCGTGCGCGGGGGTTGCGCCTGCCGCGAATAGCCGCTGACGGGAGGCGGCTTGGGCGCCACGAAATCCGGTCCGACGGTGCAACCACCCAGCAGCGCCGCCACGCCCAGCGCCGCGGCGGCCGGGAAACATCGACGGCGGAGCAAACCTGCCGTCATTGGCTGTCGCCCTTTGTCGCCGCTGGCTGCGTCGCGGCCGGTTGCGTCGCCGCCGGTTGCGGCGGCGGTGGTGCTGGGACCGGCTTGACCAACGTGCCCGAGCCGATCCGGAGCAGGTTGCCGACGACGACCTCGTCCCCCTTGGCAACACCCTTGTCGACCACGACGAGCGCGCCGTAATCCGAACCAAGCGTCACATAGCGCTGCTCGACCTTATCCCCCGGGCCTACGACATAGAGGTATTTGCCGAGCTGGTTCGACTCGATCGCCACCTGCGGCACCAGCAGCGTGCCGGGCTGATCGGTCACATGCAGGCGCACGCGGATGAATTGTCCCGGCAGCAAGGTGCGGTCCGGATTGGCGATCGTCGCCCGCGCGGTGATCGTGCCGGTGCTGCGGCCGACGGTATTGTCGAGAAACGTGAGCTTGCCGTGGTATTGCGCGCTCGTTCCCTGGCCGACGATGACATCGACCGGGATCGCGCCCTTCGCCTGATATTTCTGGATCTCGGGCAGATCGGAATCAGGCGGATTGAAAGTCGCATAGATCGGGTCGAGCTGCACGAGCGTGTTGAGCTGCGTGCCGGCGATGCTGATGAGCGCGCCTTCATCCACCAGGCTCAGGCTGAGGCGGCCGGCAAAGGGCGCCCGGATCTCCGCATAGCCGAGATTGAGCCGCGCCGTTTCGATGGCGGCGTGATCGGCGGCGAGCGAGGCGTTGTCCTGGTGCTCCGTGCTCGCCGATTGCTGCAACGTATCGACCGACACGTCGCCTGTCCGGCTCATCACGGCATTGCGGTGGTGGCTGGCCTTGGCATAGTCGAGCGCCGCCTCGTCCTTTTCCGCCTGCGCCTTCGCCTGATCGAGCGCTGCCTGGTAATTGCGCGGATCGATCTGGTAGAGCAGTTCGCCCTTCTTCACATCGGAACCATCGGGGACGAGACGCTTCATCAGATAGCCGGTGACCTGGGCCTGAAGCGTCACGGTGCGGATGGCATCCGTCGTGCCGACATAATCGAGATAGACCGGAACAATCTTCTGGACGACCGGCGTCACCGGCACCTCGATTGCGGCGGGCGGCGGCGCGGGCCGGCTCGCGGCCTGCCGGCTTCCGGTGATCCGGAACAGCAGGACGACGAGGAGTACCGCGACCGCCAATCCCGCGGCACCAAGGCCTAATCTGCCAATTCTCATCGCATCCGCTCCCGCATCATTCGCCGTGCGCCGCCTCGCCCTTTTCGTCCGGCATCCGGCCGAGACGCCGCAGCACCGCTTCGCGCATCTGTTCGATCACCGCATAGAATACCGGCACGAATCCGAGGCTCAGGAATGTCGCCGCCAGCATGCCGCCGACCACCGTCGTGCCGATCGACTGCTGACTGGCGGCGCCGGCGCCGGTCGCGATCATGAGCGGCACGGCGCCGAGGATGAAGGCGAAGGCCGTCATGAGAATCGGGCGCAGGCGCAGGCGTGCCGCCTCCATCGCCGCATCGATGATGCTGCTTCCCGCTTCGCGTCGCCGCTTGGCGAATTCGACGATCAGAATCGCATTCTTCGCCGACAGGCCGATCAGCAGGACGAAACCGATCTGGGCATAAACGTCGATCTGCATATGGCGCAGCCAGAGCAGCCCGAGCGCCCCGAAAAGCGCGAGCGGCACGGCCAGGATGATGGTGAAGGGCAAGGACCAGCTTTCATACTGCGCCGCCAGGAAGAGAAAGACGAAGATGATGGCCAGCGCGAAGACCAGGCCCGCGACCGATCCGGCCTGCAATTCCTGATAGGTGATGCCGGTCCATTCATAGCCGAATCCCGACGGTAGCGCGCGGGCGGCATTCTCCATCGCCGCGATCGCCTGGCTGGAACTATAGCCCGCCGCCGGGCTGCCGGTGATCTCGGCGGCGCCATAAAGATCGTAATGCGGCACGGTGTCGGGCCCGACGGTGGGCGAAAGGCTGCCGATGGCGGAGAGCGGCACCATGCCGCCGGCGGAATTGCGGACATAGAGCTGCGAAAGATCGCTTTTGTTGCCGCGCGCGCTGTCGTCGGCTTCCAGCAGCACCTCGAACGTGCGGCCGAACAGCGTAACGTTGTTGACATAGAGCGAACCCAGGTAGATCTGCATCGTGTTGAAAACATCGCTCAAATTGAGCCCGAGCAGCTTCGCCTTCTTGCGGTCGAGGTTGAAATCATATTGCGGCGTCGAGGTATTGAAGCTGGTGAGCAGCGTGCGCTGGTCGAGCGCGGGCTGCTTGCGCGCCTGGGCGAGGAAGGCCTGCGTCGCCTGTTCGAGCGCGACGCTGCCCCGGCCGGTCAGATCCTCAAGCTCGAAGTCGAAGCCGCCGAACGTGCCGACCCCCGAGATCGTCGGCGGGGTCAGGGCGAGGACGACGGCCGCGGAAATCTTGGCAAGCTGCGGCTGCACCTTGGCGATGACATTGGTGACGCTTTCGCTGCTTCCCCGCTCCGCCCAGGGCTTCAGGATGACGAACTGCGCGGCGGCGTTGGAGGAGGTGGCCCGGGTGATGAAGTTGAGGCCGCTGATCGACAGCACGCTCGAGACCCCGGGCGCCGCCTCGAGGATCTTGCGGGTGCGCGCGATCACGGCCTCGGTCCGCTGCAAAGAGGCGCCGTTCGGCAGTTGCGTGATCACGTAGAAATAGCCGAGGTCCTCGGTCGGCAGGAAGGTCGAGGGAATGGCCGAATAGAGCAGATAGGTCACGACCAGGCCGCCGGCGAAGATCGCCAGCGCGAGCCAGCGGAAATCGATCAGGTGGCGAATCGAACCGGCGTATTTGTGCCGTGCCCAGTCGAAGACGTCGTTGAACTTGCGGAAGAGGATGAAGCGGGGCGGCCCGTCGTGCCGCAGCAGGACGGCGCAGAGCGCCGGGCTCAGGGTCAGGGAATTGAAGGCCGACAGCCCCACCGATATGGCGATGGTCAGGGCGAACTGGTTGTAGAGGCGCCCGGTGATGCCCGGCAGGAAGGCGATCGGGACGAAGACCGCGCCCAGCACCGCCGAGGTGGCGACGATCGGCCCCGTCACCTCCTTCATCGCCGCCTTGGTCGCCGCCATCGGCGTGAGTCCGCTTGCGAGCTGGCGTTCGACATTCTCCACCACGACGATCGCGTCGTCGACGACCAACCCGATCGCCAGCACCATGCCGAGCATGCTGACGATGTTCAGCGAAAATCCCAACACATACATGACCGCCAGGGTCGCGATCAGCGCCACCGGTATGGCGATCATCGGGATCAGCGTCGTCCGCCAGGTCTGGAGGAACAAGAACACCACGCCCAGCACCAGAACCACCGCGATGCCGAGCGTCTCCACCACCTCGGTCATCGAGGCCGAGACGAACATGGTCGTATCGTAGCTGACCCCCCAATCCAGCCCTTTCGGGAAGCGCTTGGCGAGGGCTCCCATCGTCGCCCTGACCCGCTTGTCAAGGTCGAGCGCGTTTGCCGTCGGTAGCTGATAGACGGCAAGAAGGACCGCCGGATGATCGTCGACCGCCGCGCTCGACGTATATTGCAGCGCGCCGAGATCGGTGCGCGCCACATCGCGCAGATAGACGGCGGCGTCGCTCGTCGTCGCCGCCCGCAGCACGATATTGCCGAACTGCTGCGCGTCGGCAAGCTGGCCTTGCGCATTGATCTGATATTGGAACGCCGTGCCGGAGGGCGCCGGCGCCTCGCCGAACTTGCCGGCCGCGACCTGGACATTCTGCTCGAGGATCGCGTTCTGGACGTCGGTCGCCGTCATGCCGAGCTTGGCGAGCTTGTTCGGATCGAGCCAGACGCGCATCGAATAGCGGCGCTCGCCGAAGATGCTGACGTCGCTGACCCCGGGCAGGCGCTTCAGCGGATCGACGAGCTGGAGATAAGCATAATTGCTGAGCGTGACGGGATCGATCGAACCATCCGGCGAATAGAGATTGACCGCCATGATGAAGTTCGGGTTCTGCTTCTCGACCGTGATGCCGGCCTGGTTGACGATGCTCGGAAGCTGCGCCGTCGCCTGGGACACGCGGTTCTGCACGTCGATGTCGCCGATATCGACGTTGTAGCCGATGTTGAACGTGACCGTGATCGTCGACGTACCGTCATTGGCGCTCACCGAGGAGATGTAGCTCATCCCTTCCGCGCCGTTGATCTGCTCTTCGATCGGCGTGGTCACCGCATTGGCGACCGTCTGCGCGCTCGCGCCGGTATAGGTCGATTTGACCACGACCTGGGGCGGCGTGATCTGCGGGAACCGCTCCACCGGCAGGTTGAAATAGGCGATAAGCCCGGCGAGCACCATGATGATGGCGATGGCGGAAGCAAAGATCGGGCGCTCAATAAAGAAATTGACCATTGACCCCCGCCGGCACACCGGGCAGCGTATTGGAAACGGAACGGTAGAGTTCCCATATCGACGAAGATTGTCAACAGGTCTCCTCAAAGCCCAGGCGCTTATGACCCATCAGACCAAAGCGGGAGGCCGCCCGACGCGGCAGGAATCGGAGGCGCGCCGGCAACGGCTGCTCGCGATCGCGCAGCGCCGTTTTCTGACCGGGGGATATCGCGAGACCAGTCTTGAGAGCATTGTCCGCGAGGCCGGCATCGCCAAGAAGACCCTCTATCATCAATACGGCAGCAAGGCCGGCCTGTTCGCCACGATCCTGGGCACGCTCCGCAATTCCTGGATCGCGGAACTGAGCGACATCGTGCTCGATTCCCACCCGCCCAAGCCGATGCTCGAAAGGGTCGCCCTGCATCTTCTGGATGTGGGCACGCGGCCCGACATGATCGCGCTGCATCGCCTGCTGCTGACCGAGGCGCATCGCTTTCCCGAGCTGATCGGCAGCCATTACGACAAAAAGGGCGGGCTGCGCGGCATGGAGCCGCTCGCAGACTATCTGGGCCGCGCGAAGGCCGATGGCGCCTTGAAGATCGGGGATGTCGCCCTGGCGACCGAGCAGTTCCTCTATCTGGTGCTGGGCGGGATCCGGGCGCGGCTCCTGCTCGGCACCACCCGGCGTCCCGCCCCCGCCCTGCGCCGCCGCATCGCGCGCGAAGCCGTGCAGGTCTTTCTGGCCGGATACGCAGCGGGCGGCGTTGGGGTCGCGGCGCTTACCGGCGGAGAGCCGGAAGCCGTAAGGCTCTCATAGCCCGGGCCCGGATGCCAAGCTTGGCCGGCAGGGAGACGATTGCGCCTTCCGAGCCCGGTATCTCCCACCAATGCCCGTCCTCGGACGGTTTCTCCTTGGTCGGGTAGGGGCCGGTTCCGTCCATTCTCGCCCCGATGTGCCGGACGGGCAGGCTTCCGAAACAATCTTTGACGGATTGGCTGACTTTCTCTCCGCTCGTCGGATGGCGCAGGCTGAAATCGTGGAAGGCGGCGGCATAGGGTATGACGGCAAGCCGATAGAGGCTCAGGATGTCCTTCACCACCGCATCGTACTGATGATCGCCGTCGAGGATGATCAGGACCGGCTTGCCGGCGACTTTGACATGCTGAACAAAATGATCCAGCGGCCCGAGGTGGAACGTCACGCCGGAATCCAGCCCGAGCTTGCGGAGCAGATCCGCGGCCGTCTCAAGCGAGGCCTGGTTGATATCCATTGTCCACAGCGGCCAGCCGAACTTCCGACAGATGAGGCCGATCTGTGCCGTAAGGCCGCCCTTGTAGCACCCGACTTCGATCACGCCGGCGCCGTGCTCGCGGTATTCGATCAGGAAGCCAAGGATGTCGCGCTGGTAATCCGGAGAGGTCCACGAGAAACAGCCAGATTCAGTGCTGATCTTGCGAACATGCTCAAGCTCCTGTTCAAACATCATCGCATCCTAATGTTTCCGGATCCATCCTGACCATATCCGCCTGAGGTCCTCGCGGGCGGCCGAGACGACCGTATTGTGCGGGATCGCGTCGATCAACGATAAATTCCGGCAACGATAAATTCCGGCAACGATAAATCTGGGCATTATCGGGAAATACGCCTCGTGCCAGGCCTGCCTGCCGATGCCGTGAAGGGGTAATTTGGCCTTAGGCCGAGACCACCTGGCGTCGCCGCCACGTCACCGTTTGACTTGCCGCTGGCCTCCGTACCTGATTAATTAGGCTTGGAGCCTTGTTAGTGCAGCGCCGATCACAAGAACAGGCGACAACGAGAGGACCTATCCATGAGCAGAATAATCAAAACACTGTGCATGTTC
>CALCYJ010000025.1 GCA_937905845.1 uncultured Rhodospirillales bacterium | reverse complement strand
CGCAATCGGGCACGACGGACGCCTTCGTGACCAAGCTCGATCCCAACGGCAACGTCCTTTACGATACGCAGTCCGACGGCGGCGCCGGCACCAGCGCGAGCGACACGTCGGTCGCCGTGGATAATGCCGGCAACTACTACATGCTGACCAATATCAACGGCGACGCCATCCTCAGCAAATACGCCGACGCCGCGGGCTCGCAGCCGATCTATACCACCAATCTCGGCCAGGTCGGCCAGGGCGCCGCCACGGGGCTCGCGCTGGATGGGCAGGGCAATGTCTATGTCACCGGCACCACCACCAGCGGGACGCTGAACGGTCAGGTCAATTCCGCCTATACCAGCGGCAGCGACGCCTTCGTCAGCCAGGTGAACGCCAGCACCGGCGCGATCAATTACGTCAGCTACGTCGGCGGCGGCAATACCGATGCCAGCGCCCTTTCGGTTTCCGGCGGCGATGTCTATATCACCGGCAGCACCAACGAACCGATCGCCAATGCCACCCCGGTCGGCACGCAGGACAGCTATTTCGCGACGCTCGACGGCAGCAGCGGTCAGGTGACCTCGGCGCAGGAATGGGGCGGCGCCTTTTCCTCGACCGGCAGCGGCATCACCGTCGATCCCACCGGCACTTCGGCGCTTTCCGTCCTCGGCCTGCCCAACGGCGACGTGCCGCCGGACGGCTCCACGGCCCAGACGGTGACGGAAGCGACCTCGGCGCGCGGCGGCGACGAACTCACCCTCGCCATCAACGGCGGACCGCCCCAGACCGTCACGCTCCAGACCGACGATTCCTTCGGCTATCTCGCCTTCCGCATCAACCAGGTGCTGGGGACGAACGGCATTGCCAGCGTCAATTCCTCGGGCCAGCTTCAGATCAAAGCCATCAACAACGCGCAAGTGACGGTCGGCAACGGTCCCGCCGGAGAGAATCTGCTGACCCCGCTCGGCATGACGCCGATGACGCTCTACGGCGGCGCACCGGGCCAGCTCGCCGTCACGACCTCGAGCTACAAGCCGTCGGCCACGACGCTCGCCCAGCAGCAGACGGCCAACAGCAACCCCTCGATCTTCGCGCTCGGCTTCGTCAGCAACATGAACCTGTCGACGAAGGGAAGCGCCACCAGCGCGCTCGACCTCATCAACAACGCCCTTCTCCAGGTGAAGGACGCCTATAGCTACATGGTCAACGGGCCGACCAAGAAGACCACGCCCGCCAATGCCAATACCGGCACCGTGTCGCCTTTGCTGCAACAGCAGATCGGTGCCTATCAGCAGGCCCTGGCGCAGATCACCGCGCTGAACCAGTCGTCGTCATCCTCTTCCGCCGCCGCCACGCCTTATTCCGCCGGCATGGCCGCGGCCTCCACCCCGGGCACCATCGCCGCCGGGCTGGTCGCCGACGATACGTCGACAACCTCACCGAGCCAATCTCTCGACGCCGGCCTGATCGGCCTGTTCTAAGCCGCTCTCGTCGTCCGAACGGGATCCGGGCCAAAAAGCAGTTCCCACGCCTGCCCGATCGTGGTCTCGTTACGCCAGAGCCCCTGGCGATCGAACACGAGAATCGCGAAAGGCTCCGGATTGGCGCGCCAAGCGGGAGGGCGGCTTGAGCATCCGGCATCTCGACAGCCTGCTGCACCCGGGCTCGATCGCCGTCTTCGGCGCGACGGCCGATCCGGCCAGCCTCGGCATTCACCTGATGCACAATCTGCTCTCCGGCGGCTTCGCCGGGCCGATTCTGCCGGTGAACCCCGATGCCGCCGCCGTCGCCGGCGTGCTGAGCTATCCCGATGTCGCCGCCCTGCCGCTCGCCCCCGAGCGCGCGCTCAGCGGCGACGCCGAGCCGGCCGGCCTGCCCACGCTGATCACAGCGCTGGGCGCCCGCGGCACCCGCGCCGCGGTCCTTCTCGGCCGGGATTTCACCGCCGCCCCGGGCCCGGACGGCGCGCGCCTCATGCAGGCGACACTCCTGGCGGCGCGGCCCTATCTCCTGCGCCTGCTCGGCCCCGCGTCCTTCGGCTTTCTCGTCCCCGGCATCGGCCTTCATGCCTCGCTCTCGCCGGTGGCGGCGCGGAAAGGGCGCCTGGGCTTCGTCAGCCATTCGGCGGCGCTCTGCACCGTCGTGCTCGACTGGGCCACGTCCAACGGCATCGGCTTCTCGCATGCGATCTCGCTCGGCGCCTCGGCCGATGTCGATGTCGGCGATATCCTCGATTATCTCGCCGCCGACCCCGACACGCGCGCGATCGTTCTCTATCTCGACACGATCACCCATAGCCGCAAGTTCATGTCGGCCGCCCGCGCGATCGCGCGCAGCAAGCCCGTGGTAGCCGTACGGCCGCATGGCGGCATTGCGCCACCGCACGGCTGGCCGGGGCCGGATGGCACGGCGGATGACGTCTATTCCGCCGCCTTCAGCCGCGCCGGCATCGTGCGGGTCGAGGGTATCGAGGAATTGTTCGACGCGGTGGAGACGCTGAGCCGGACCCGCCGCCTGCCGGGGGAACGGCTGGCGATCCTGAGCAGCGACGAAGGGCCGGAAGCGCTGGCTCTCGACGCGCTTCCGCATGGCGCCGGCATGCTGGCCGAACTGGCGCCGGCAACGCGGGCGGCACTCGCGACGCTTGGCGCCGGCGCGGGCACCAGCGTGAGCGCTGGTGTGGGCGCGGGCGGCATCGCCAATCCCGTCATCCTGCCGCCGTTCGCGCCGCCGGCGCTCTATGGCGCCGCGCTCAAGCTGCTGCTGGCCGATGGCGGCGTCGATGCGGTGCTGGCGCTGCATGTTCCCTCGGCGTGGGTAAGCGCGGAGGCCGCGGCGGCGACGGTGATCGAGGCGGCCAAGGGCGTGGCGAAGAACGTGCTCACCTGCTGGCTCGGACGCGATTCCGTGGCCCCCGCCCGGCGCCTTCTCGCCGCCGCCGGCCTGCCTTCCTACGAGACGCCGCGGGCGGCGCTGCGCGCCTTTCTCCATATGGTGGAATACCGGCGCACCCAGGAGATGCTGATGGAGACACCGCCGGAAGTGCCGGCGGATTTCGTCCCCGATCCGGCGACGGCAGGCCGGGTGATCGCGGCGGCGCTCTCGGCGGGCCGGACCGCCTTGTCCGAGCCCGAGGCGAGCGCGGTCCTGGCCGCCTATGGCATGCCGATGGTCGAAACCGCCTTCGCCGCCACGCTGGAGGAGGCGCAGCGCGCCGCCGCCCGTCTCGGCTATCCGGTGGCCCTCAAGATCCTGTCGCCCGACATTCCCGAGCGCCGCAGCGTCGGCGGCGTCGCGCTCGATGTCGAAAAGCCGCGCGCCCTTGCCCGCGCGGCGGAGGCCATGCAGGACCGCGTCAAGCGCCTTGCCCCCGGCGCCCGGATCGAGGGTTTCGCGGTGCAGAAGCTCTCGCGCCGGCCGCAGGCCCAGACGCTGGCCATCGGCGCCATGCTCGACCCGCTGTTCGGCCCGGTGATCCGCTTCGGCCGCAGCCTCCAAGGCGAGGGCCTCGACGACGACCAGGCGCTCGGACTGCCGCCGCTCAACCTGTCGCTTGCGGCGGCGCTGATCCAGCGCACCCGCATCGGCCGCCACCTCGTCCAGGGACCGGCGGCGGGAGAGATTGATACCGGCCTGCTCGCCCTCACCCTCGTCAAGCTCAGCCAGCTCGTCGTCGATCATCCGCAGCTTATCGCGGTCGAGATCGATCCGCTTCTGGCCGACGACAGCGGCATCAGGGTGCGCGGCGCCCGCATCCGGATCGCGCCGGCCGAGGCAACGGGCACAAGGCGGCTCGCCATCCGCCCCTATCCCCAGCAGCTCGAAGAGACCTTCCATCTGCGTTCGGGGCGGAGCGTGCTGTTCCGCCCGATCCGGCCCGAGGACGAGCCGGCGCACCTGGCCTTCTTCCACCGCCTGGCGCCCGAAGACGTGCGCTTCCGCTTCTTCAACCTGGTGCGGGTGCTGCCTCATCCGGAAATGGCGCGGTTCACCCAGATCGACTACGACCGCCAGATGGCCTTCATCGCGACGGCAACCGGGCCGGAGGGACGGCCGGAGACGCTCGGCGTCGTGCGCACCGTCACCGACCCCGACAACGAGCAAACCGAATTCGCCATCGCGGTACGCTCCGATCTGAAGGGCCAGGGGTTGGGCCGCGCCTTGATGGAGAAGATGATCGGTTATTGCCGCGGCCGCGGCACCCACATGATGATCGGCCAGGTTCTGCGCGACAATCAGGCGATGCGGCATCTGTCCGAAAGCCTGGGCTTCCATCCCCATCTGCTGGCCGGGGAAGATGCGGTGGAGATGCGCCTCGAGCTGATCGCCTCGACCGCTCCATCCGATCGGAACAGGCTCTAGATATTGGTTTGGCGCGAATTCTGATCGACCGGCTGAGTCCACCCGGTCGGAAA
>CALCYJ010000024.1 GCA_937905845.1 uncultured Rhodospirillales bacterium | reverse complement strand
TCCGTCCGCCTCGACATCCGCCGCATCGGCGCCATCAAGAACGGCGACGAGGTGGTCGGCAACCAGACCCGCGTCAAGGTGGTGAAGAACAAGGTCGCCCCGCCGTTCAAGGTGGTCGAGTTCGATATCATGTATGGCGAAGGCATCTCGAAGGTCGGTGAGCTGATCGATCTCGGCGTCAAGGCCGGGGTGGTGGAGAAATCCGGCGCCTGGTTTTCCTTCGACAGCCAGCGCATCGGCCAGGGCCGCGAGGCGGCCAAGCAGTTCCTGCGCGAGAATGTCGACATGGCGGCGAGCATCGAAGCGGCGGTGCGCCGCAACGCCGGCCTGCTGGCGGCGGCGATCAAGATCAGCGGCGGCGATGAGGATGGCGAGGCGGACGCCGAGGCCGTATAGGCGCCCCGGGCGCCTGCGGGCAATTGTTGTGTTGCCCGTGGACGCGACCCGGGCGCGTCCTGACGCGGACGGGCCATGATTTGAGGGCCGCAATTTAGGGTTTTCACCGGGAGCGCCGGCGTTTTTCCTCCGCTGCTCCCGGTGCCCGCTTGCCGCCGATCCGCCGCCGATCCGGCGCCGATCCGGCGCTGATCCGTCGCCAATCCGCCACTGGCCGGTGCCGCCCCCGCGGTTGGGCCGCGGGTCTTTCTGGCGTCAAGCTGGACACTGCCTGCCTCAGACGCTAAATACCAGAGCCTTGCTCAGGGCGGCATTGGCGGGAGAACCGTCCGGGGCCGGATCAGGGGCGGTGAGCGTCAGACAGGTCAGGCAATGCAATCCGGCAACGACATCCGTAAGGCCTTTCTCGATTATTTCGTCAAGGCCGGCCATACCGCGGTGCCGTCGTCGCCGCTCGTTCCCCATAACGACCCGACCCTGATGTTCACCAACGCCGGCATGGTGCAGTTCAAGAACGTCTTCACCGGCGCCGAGACCCGCCCCTATGCCCGCGCCACGACCAGCCAGAAATGCGTCCGCGCCGGCGGCAAGCACAATGACCTCGACAATGTCGGCTATACCGCGCGCCATCACACCTTCTTCGAGATGCTGGGGAATTTCTCCTTCGGCGATTATTTCAAGGATCGTGCCATCGAGCTTGCCTGGACCCTGGTCCATAAGGAGTTCGGCCTGGCGAAGGACCGCCTCTGGGTCACCGTCTATCACGAGGACGACGAGGCGTTCGATCTCTGGCGCCGCATCTCCGGCCTGCCCGAGGAGCGCATCGTGCGCATCGCCACGTCCGACAATTTCTGGGCCATGGGCGATACCGGCCCCTGCGGCCCCTGTTCGGAGATCTTCTATGATCACGGGCCGCAGATCGCGGGCGGGCCGCCGGGCAGCAAGGATGCCGACGGCGACCGCTATGTCGAGATCTGGAACCTCGTCTTCATGCAGTACGAGCAGATCGATGCGACGCGCCGGGTGGCGCTGCCCAGGCCCTCGATCGATACCGGCATGGGATTGGAGCGGATCACCGCGGTGCTCCAGGGCCGCCACGACAATTACGATACCGACCTGCTGCGCAGCCTGATCGAGGCCTCGGCGGCGGCGAGCGGGGTTGCGCCCGACGGACCGCATGCCGTCTCGCATCGTGTCATCGCCGACCATCTGCGGGCGTCGAGCTTCCTCATCGCCGACGGCGTCCTGCCGGCCAACGAGGGCCGCGGCTACGTCCTGCGCCGCATCATGCGTCGCGCCATGCGCCATGCCGAGATGATCGGCTGCCGCGAGCCGCTGATGTGGCGGCTGGTGCCGGCGCTGACCGGCATGATGGGGCTGGTCTTTCCCGAGCTTACGCGGGCGGAAAGCCTGATCACCGAGACCTTGAAGCTGGAGGAGACCCGCTTCAAGCAGACGCTCGCGCGCGGCCTGAAGCTGCTCGACGAGGAGATGGAAGGATTGCCGCCGGGCCAGGCGCTGCCGGGGGATGTGGCGTTCCGGCTCTATGATACCTACGGCTTTCCGCTCGATCTGACCGAAGACGCGCTGCGGGCGCGCGGGCGCAGCGTCGATGGCGCGGGCTTTACCCGGGCGATGGACCGTCAGCGGGCGGAGGCGCGCAAGGCCTGGGCCGGTTCGGGCGAGGCGCAGACCGAGGCGGTCTGGTTCGAACTGCGCCAGGAGCTCGGGCCGACCGAATTCCTGGGCTACGAGACCGAAATGGCCGAGGGGCGGATCGAGGCCATTCTCGTCGGATCTAAGCGCGTGACCGCCGCGCCGACCGGCGTTGATGCGATCGTGCTGGTCAATCAGACGCCGTTCTATGGCGAATCGGGCGGCCAGATGGGCGATGCCGGCAGCCTGTTCGGGCCGGGCGGCGTCGAATTCGAGGTGCGCGATACCCAGAAGCGCCTGGGCGATCTGTGTCTCCATGTCGGCACGGTGACGGGCGGAACGCTCAAGGTCGGGGATACGGTGGAGCTGAGGGTCGATGGCGAACGCCGCGCCGGGCTGCGCGCCAATCATTCCGCGACCCATCTCCTGCATGCCGCCCTTCGCCATGCGCTGGGGCCGCATGTGACCCAGAAGGGCTCGCTCGTGGCGCCCGACCGGCTGCGCTTCGATATCAGCCAGCCGCGCCCGGTGACGGATGCCGAACTTGCCGTGGTCGAGGACGAGGTCAATCGCGTCGTGGCCGGGAATGCCCCGGTTTCGACCCGCCTGATGACGCCGGCCGATGCCGTGGCCGAGGGCGCGCTGGCGCTGTTCGGCGAGAAATATGGCGAGGAAGTGCGCGTCGTCACCATGGGCGGGGCGCCGGGTGGGAATTATTCCGTGGAATTGTGCGGCGGCACCCATGTGCGGCGGACCGGCGATATCGGCCTGATCAAGATCGTCGGGGAGAGCGGGGTGTCGGCCGGGGTGCGGCGGATCGAGGCACTGACCGGCCCGGCGGCGCGGCATTACCTGAACGAGCAGGAGCAGCATCTGAAGGCGGCGGCCGCGGTGCTGAAGACGGTGCCGGCCGAACTGGCCCAGCGCATCGGCGCCCTGCTGGAGGAACGGCGGAAGCTTGAACGCGAGCTTTCCGAGGCGCGGCAGAAGCTTGCGACCGGCGGCGGCAGCGGTGCGCCTCCCGCGGCCACGAATATCGGCGGCGTCGCCTTCGCCGCCCGCAGGCTCGATGGTGTTCCGCCCAAGGATTTGCGCGGCATGGTCGATGCCCTGAAGCAGGAACTGGGGTCTTGCGTCGTGGCGCTGGTGGCGGTGAACGAGGGCAAGGCGGCGCTCGTCGTCGGCGTCACGCCCGACCTCGTCGCCCGGATCAGCGCCGTCGATCTGGCGCGTGCCGGCGCTGCCGTGCTGGGCGGCAAGGGCGGCGGCGGCCGGCCCGAATTCGCCCAGGCCGGCGGGCCGGAGAGCGGGCATGCCGATGCCGCGCTCGCCGCGGTCGAGCAGGCGCTGCGCGAGGCGGGCAAGGCGGCCTGAGTGCGACCGGCCGGCGCGGCGGGCTTGGATAGGGCATCGGCAGGATCGGTACGGCATCGATAGAGCGGGGGGCGGGGCATTTGAAGCGGCGGCTCTACCGGATCCTCGAATCCGGCTCCTCACGGGATGTCGCGGCCCAGACGCTGCGAGCGTTCCTGATCGTCCTGATTCTGGCCAATGTCTCGGCCGCCGCCGCCGAGACGGTGGTGGAACTGCATCGGGCCTATGGCCGGGCCTTCGATCTCTTCGACCTCGCCTCCATGCTCTTCTTCAGCCTCGAATATGGCTTGCGGGTCTGGATTTCGATCGAGCACGGCTCGCGCACCGTCACCGATCCGCTGGCGGCCCGCCTGCGCTATATGCGCTCGCCGCTCGCCGTCGTCGATCTGGCGGTGGTGCTGCCCTTCTGGTTCGGCCTGATCGCCCTGCACGATCCTTTCGCCTTGAGCGTGCTGCGCGTCCTCCTGATGTTCAAGCTCGGGCGCTATTCGACCGCGCTCGGCACGCTCGGGCGGGTTCTCGCCGGCGAATGGCGGGCGCTGATGGGGGCGCTGCTGCTGATGATGAGCCTGCTCGTGCTCTCGGCGGTGGTGATGTACTACATCGAGCGCCATGCCCAGCCGGTCGCCTTCGCCTCCATCCCCGACGCCATGTGGTGGGCGATGTCGGCGATTTCGACGGTCGGATACGGCGATATCGTGCCGGCGACGGCGCTCGGCCGCTTCTTCGCCGGCGTGGTGACCATCCTCGGCATCGGCACCTATGCGCTTCCCGTCGGCATCGTCGCCACCGCTTTCGCCGCCGAGATCCAGCGGCGGGATTTCGTCGTGAGCTGGGGCATGGTGGCGCGGGTGCCGCTGTTCGCCAGCCTCGATGCGATGACGATCGCCAGCATCGCCAAGCTGCTGCGCTCCCGCGTCGTTACGGCGGGCCATGCCATCGTGCGCCGGGGGGAGCCGGCGGATTGCATG
>CALCYJ010000023.1 GCA_937905845.1 uncultured Rhodospirillales bacterium | reverse complement strand
GCACCAGGCCGGCACGCTGGAGGCCCAGTCGCCGCCGGCGATCTTGCCGACGTTCATATTGATTGGGTGATCGACATGGGCGAATTCGGCGTGATTCTGGCGGGCGGCATTCCAGCGCTCGGTCAGCCGGTGCAGCGCCTGCATAAGCGGAAAGGCCGCCTCGATGGCATTGGCGCCGTTGCCGGCCTCGCGCACATGCACCGGGACGCCGCGGACCTCGACCTGGAACCACAGGACGCCGACCTGGGCGCGGATCAGCGCCTGGTCCATCGGCTCGGGGATCAGCGCCGCGTCGGCGCGATAGCCGCGCTCCAGGCAGGCGAGGGCGCCATTGCCGGTGCATTCCTCCTCGATCACCGATTGCACATAGACATCGGCGGCCGGCGCGAATCCGCTCTCGCGCAGGGCATCGAGAGCATAAAGGCAGGCGGCCAGGCCCGCCTTCATGTCGGCCGCGCCCCGCCCGTGCATCCAGCCGTCGGCGATATGGGGCTCGAAGGGCGGGTGGTCCCACATGTCGAGCGGCCCGGTCGGCACCACGTCGATATGGCCGTTGAGGATGAGCGACTTGCCGGGCCGGGCCCCATCGGCGCGATGCGCGCCAACCACGTTCCAGGCATTTTCATAGGGCGCCGCCACCGGCGAGAAGCCGGGCAGATGGGCGATCGCCGCCACATCGATCGGCCAGCGGTCGACGGCAAGGCCGCGCTCGCGCATCGCCCGCGCCATGACATCCTGCGCCGGGGCCTCGGCGCCGCGGACGGAGGGCACGCGCACCAGTTCGGCGGTGAAGGCAAGCTGGTCGTCGAAGTGCTTGTCCACCGCCGCCATCAGACGGGACGCGACATCACCCTCCACCATGCTTCTCGATCCTCCCCGGCGCTTGTTATTGGTTGTATCCAGTCTACTCATGTTCCCGCCGGATTCGTACCGCGATCTTCGTCGCCGCGTCGCGCATCCGGCGGCAAGGCTTGCGCTGCCTCGAAGCGGCGATTTGGGTTCTAGCGGGCCTTGAGGGGTGCTGCCGAAAGATGCATGCCGCCATCGACCATCAGGGTTTCGCCGGTCATCAGCCCGGCGCCCTCGATCAGCCATACCGCGGTTTCCGCGATATCGCCGGGCTGCGCTATCGCGCGCAGCGGCGTGCTGCGCAGCACCTGCTCCTTCAGGCTGTCGTAGGCGGCATCGCCCATCCCCTCGCGCAGCCAGCGGCCTTCGATCATCCCGGGGCAGATGGCATTGACGCGGATCTCGGGCCCGAGCACGCGGGCAAGCGACAGCGTCATGGTATTGAGCGCGCCCTTGGACGCGGCATAGGCGATGGAGGAGCCGAGCCCCATGACGCCGGCAAGCGAGGAGATATTGACCACCGCGCCGGCGCCGGCTTCCCGCATCGCCGGTGCCGCGGCCCTCGTCATCTGATAGGCGCCGATGACGTTCACCGCGTAGATGCGCTGGAAATCCTCGGCCGAAAGCCCGTCGAGGTCGTGGTGGGCGACGAATTTCGTGGCGCCGGCATTATTGATCAGCGCATCGACCCGCCCCCATTTCTCCAGCGCGGCGGCGACCAGGCGGCGGCAGTCGGAATCCTGCGCGATATCCGCCTGGACCAGAAGGGCTTCGACGCCGGCCGCGGTGCAGGCCTGGGCGGTCGCTCGCGCCGCGTCCAGACTCTTGGTATAATTCACCACCACCCGACTGCCCTTGGCGGCGAGCCGAAGGGCGCAGGCGGCGCCGACGCCGGTGGCGGAACCGGTAACGATGCTGACGGCACCATCGAGTTTCATGAGATAAGGATCTCCTATGATTGAGGAAGCGGGCGGGCCGGGGGTTGCCGCCCTTGTGGAATAAGCCGATGCAACCTCTCGTTTACCTTGATTTAAGGGTTACAGGCTATCCCTTTAGGCAAAGTTCCATCCTCTTAACTGGGAAACGATGATTTTTGCCCCTTCATGATCATGGCTAGAGCCGGCGAAACCATCTCGAAGAGCAAAGCGGCGGCAAGACCGACGTTCCGCGAGCGCTTTGTCGCGTGGTGGGAAGGCTACGAGCTGGCGCGCGGCGAGCGCAAGGCGGCGAAAGCAAAACATGCCGCGAAAGCCCCCGATCCCTATGCTTCCTCGGCACCGACCATTCTCCGCTGGCCGGAACCCCGGCAGATCCTGGTCCAGGAACTGTTCGGCGAAGGCATGACGACGCCCGGCGGCACTGCCGCCATCATGCATATGATCCAGCCTTTGGGCCTCAACGAGAAACATACGGTGGTGGAGATCGGCACCGGGCTTGGCGGCATCGCCCGGCTGGTGGCGCGCGAGACGGGCGCCTATGTCTTCGCCTTCGAGGCCGATGCCGATCTTGTCGCCGCCGGCACCGATCTGTCGCTCAAGGCCGGCCTCGCCAAGAAGGCGCAGATCAAGAAGATGCCGCCCGGCGACTTCGAGGCGCGCCCGCGCTCGGTCGATGCCATCATCGCCAAGGAATCGCTTTTCGCCGTCGCCGACAAGCACGAGATCTTCTCCGCCATGCGCAAGGCGCTCAAGCCCGGCGGGCAGGTGACGCTGACCGATTATATGCTGATGGGCGATCCGGCCAGCCCCGCGATCCGGCAATGGATGGAGGGCGAGCCGATCAAGCCCGACGTGCGCACGCCCGCGGCCATCCGCGCCACCTTGGAGGAGCTTGGCCTCGAAGTCCGCGTGCTCGAGGATATCACCGAGGAATATTGCACCGCCGCGCTCGGCGCTTTCGCCGATTTCGCCCATCGCCTGCGCCAGACGGCGCAGAGCGCGGACGGTGTCGCCGACGAACGTTCGAACTGGGTACTGAGCGAAGGCGCCCTGTGGTCCCGGCGCATGAGCGTCCTGCAATCGGGCGAGATCAAGCTCTACCGCCTCTACGCCAGGCTGCCGGGGCTGAAGGAACTCGCCTGACGCCTGGAAATCGGGTTGACAGGTCGCCTAAGCCTTTCTATGGTCGCGCCTCTTTCGAGATTTAAGTCTCTGCCCGGAGGATGGGGCCGTGAAGATCGTCAATTCGCTGAAATCGGCCAAGACGCGCCATCGTGACTGCCGGGTGATCCGCCGCCGCGGCCGCGTCTATGTCATCAACAAGACCAATCCCCGCTTCAAGGCCCGTCAGGGCTGAAGGCGCGCCAGGGCTAAAGGCGCGCCAGCGGCGCTTGGGCGCCGCCCCCGGGGCCCGTCAGGGATTCAGGCTCTGATCCCGGACCAGGCGACCTCGCGGTTCCGCGAAAATCATTCCTTCCTGTGATCCGTTTCACGCGCCTGCCGGGCTTCCGGCCGGCGCGGAGCGCTCTGGGTTTCACGCGCCTGCCGGGCTTCCGGCGGGTGCGGAGCGCTCTGGTGTCCTGGGCGTCCCTGCCGTAAAGTGGCGTGTGCGTTTCATCGCGCCGACGGGTAAGAGGGAGCCTGCATGCCGCTGGTGATGCCGGAACTGGATGCGCGTGTCCTGGCGGAGCGCTCCGCCCTCGTCGCCGACTTGTCGGAGATCGTGCCGGGCGAGGGCGTGGTTTCGGATGCGCGCGCGCTCAAGCCCTGTGAAAGCGACGGCCTCACCGCCTATCGCCAGATGCCGCTGGTGGCGGTCCTCCCCGAGACGACCGGGCAGGTTTGCCGCATCCTCGAACTGTGCAGCCGCCGTGGGGTGAAGGTGGTGCCGCGTGGCGCCGGCACGTCGCTCTCAGGCGGCGCCCTGCCGCTTGGCGACGGCGTCCTGCTCGCCATGAGCAAATTCAACCGCGTGCTCGAGATCGATTGGGACAACCGCTGCGCCGTGGTGCAGCCCGGCGTCACCAATCTCGGCATCTCCAATGCGGTGGCGCATCGCGGCTTCTATTACGCGCCCGACCCGTCGAGCCAGATCGCCTGCACCATCGGCGGCAATGTGGCGGAAAATTCCGGTGGCGTTCACTGCCTCAAATACGGCCTCACCACCAACAATATCCTCGGGCTCGAAATGGTGCTGATGAGCGGCGAGATCATCCGCTTGGGCGGCCGTCATCTCGATGCGCCGGGCTATGACCTGCTGGGCGTGATGACGGGCTCCGAGGGCCTGCTCGGCGTCATCACCGAGGTGACGGTGCGGCTGCTGCGCAAGGCGCAGGCGGCGCGGGCGGTGCTGGCGGGCTTCGCCTCGGCGGAAGCGGCCGCGACCTGCGTTGCCCGCATCATCGGCCATGGCATCATCCCCGGCGGCATGGAGATGATGGACCGCCCGGCGATCGGCGCCGCCGAGGCCTATAGCCATTCCGGCTATCCGCTCGATGTCGAGGCGCTGCTCATCATCGAACTGGACGGGCCCGAGGTCGAGGTCGACCATCTGATCGAGGAAGGGGAGCGCCTGGCGCGGGAAGCCGGCGCCGGCTCCTTCCGCGCCAGCC
>CALCYJ010000022.1 GCA_937905845.1 uncultured Rhodospirillales bacterium | reverse complement strand
CGGCGGTCGCCGAGCTTGGCCGCGCAAGCCCGCACGGCTCCGGCGGTCGGCGGCGGCCGACCAGACCATCCGCACCGCCGACCAGCCGCTGAGCGATCCCGTTTTGGAGGCGCGCGCCCGCGCGCTGATGCGCGAGATCCGCTGCGTCGTGTGCCAGAGCCAGTCGATCGACGAATCCGATGCCGACATCGCCGCCAATCTCCGTAACATCGTGCGCGAGCAGCTCGCGGCGGGAAAGAGCGAGGCGGAGATCCGCGCGTACCTGACCGCGCGCTACGGCGATTTCGTGCTGCTGAAGCCGCCCTTCAACCGCTCGACCGTGGTGCTGTGGCTGGCGCCGTTCGCGCTGGCGTTGATCGCCGTCATCGCGGGGATCGCCATCTTGCGGCGCGGACGCGCGGCGGGCGCCGGGAAGCCGGTGCGCGATCTCAGCGGCGCGGAACGCGAGCGCCTCAACCGGCTGCTGGTCGAGGACACCGAGCCCGGCGGGGGACGCCCGTGAGAGTGCCGGCATGAGCGTGCTGCTCTGGATCGTGCTGGGCGCGATGACGCTGGCGGCCGCCCTGGTGCTTGCCTGGCCGCTCTTCGACGTGCGCCGGTTCAAGAACGACAGCAGCTTTGCGCTGGCGGTCTATCGCGACCAATTGGCGGAGATCAATCACGACGCCGCGCGCGGCATTCTCGACGAGACCCAGGCGCGCGCGGCGCAGGTCGAGATCGAGCGCCGCATCCTGGCGCTGGACGATGCGCCGAAGTTCCAGCCGGCCAAGGCGCCCAAGCCCATCCTGATCGTCGCCATGGCGGTGGTGCTGCCCCTGGTCGCCTTCGGCCTCTATCTGCAATTGGGCTCGCCGGGCCTCCCCGACGCGACGACGCGGGCGGCCGAGACCGCGCCGATGACACCCGCTCTCCAGGCCATGGAAGCGGCCGTCGCCAAGGCGCCGACCGATCCCACCGCCTGGCGCACGCTCGGCGAAGGGCTGATGGAGGCGGGGCAGGCCGCCGACGCCGCCAATGCGTTCGGCCGCGCCGTGGCACTTGGCGACAAGGATCCGAAGCTGCAATCGCGGCTGGGCTCCGCTTTGGTGCTGGCGGGCGGCGAGCATGTCGATGATCGGGCCAAGGCGGCGTTCACGGCCGCATTGGCCGGCGACCCCACCGATCCGATCGCGCGCTTCTTCCTCGGCCTCGCCAAGGAGCAAGGCGGGGACGCCGCCGGCGCCTTGACCGATTGGCTGGCGCTGGAGAACGACGTGCCGTCCGATCTCCCCTGGAAGACCGACCTCGCCGCCAATATCGACCGCGTGGCGCGCGGGCTCGGCAAGGACCCGGCGACGCTGCCCGGGCGCAAGCCGCAGGATGCCGCGAACGGCGGCATGCCGAGCCAAGGCGATCTCGACGCCGCGGCCGGGATGTCCGATTCCGACCGCCAGGCCTTCATCGAGAGCATGGTGGCCAAGCTCGCCGACCAACTGAAGCAGAAGCCCGACGATATCGACGGCTGGCTGCGCCTGGGGCACGCCTACAGCGTGCTCGGCAAGGACGACGATTCCCGCGCCGCTTTCGCCAAGGCGGCGGCGCTGGCGCCGACCCGGCTCGATGTGCAGCTCGACTATGCCAATGCCCTGATCGAGGGCAGCAACGATCTCTCGGCCAGGCTGCCAGCGGATTTCGCGGCGACGGTGACGCGCATCCGCACCCTCGCCCCGGAAAACCCGCTGGGCCTCTATTACGGCGGACTGGTCGCGCGCGCGAATGGTGACAAGGCATCGGCGCGGGACATGTGGGCGAAGGTGCTGGCCTTGATCCCCGAAGGTTCGCCACAGCGCCAGAGCCTGCAGCACGAAATCGATTCCCTGGGCCAATGAGTTCAGGGTCGGGAGGCTCCGTGCTGGTCCAGGCGACGGCCTGGACCAATTCTTCGGAGCTGAAGGTGAAGCGACACGAAAGGCTTGAGCCGACCGGCGTGACCGCACAAAATTCGGCAATGACCCGAAACTTTTCACGCACGCTCATTTTGCCGGCGCTGCTGCTGGCCGGCTGCTGGGGCGGCGATGCCGATCGCACCGGTTCGTCGACATCGGCGCCGCAGCCGTCGGTGACCAGCCGGTTCTTCGCCGGCACGCCGTCGCATATCGAGACCGTCATCGTCGATCCGCTGCCCGTCGAGAGCGCGCGGCTGGTCACCGCCGACGGCACGGTGATCGCCGCCCAGGAAATCCTCCGCGACAAGACCACCTATACCGGCGAGGACGACCGCTTCCCGCATGTCGCGGTCGGTGCCGAGGGCGGATCGGCGAGCCGGGTCACGACCGGGATCGGGATTGAGTTCCCGCTGTTCGGCGGCGGCGGCGAGGCGCCGGCGACCACCAGCATGACCGCCAGCACCATCACCTTCCTTGTGCCGGACCTCGAAGTCTACGACCGGGATTGGCAGCGCTGGATCCTGCATGTCGAGCTCGGCGACGGCGCCAATCACCGGATCGTCGAGACCCTGCCGCCCAAGCCGCCGCGTTGAAGCCAGCGGACGTGACGCGGCCGGTTTGCCCCACTATCATGGCGGCATCTTCGTCTGCCGGGGCCGCCATGAACGAGCTTTCTCCCGCCACCGATGCCGTGCGCTCGCTTCCGGCCGATTGGTATTTCGATCCCGCTATCTACGAAGCCGAGCGCCGGCAGATCTTCGCCAGGACCTGGCAGTTCATCGGTCCGGAACAGGAGTTCCAGCGGGCGGGCGATTATCGCGCGGTGCAGGTCGCCGGCTATCGCCTGTTCGTCATCCGCGAACGCAGCGGCAGCCTCAAAGCCTTCCACAACATCTGCCCGCATCGCGCCGCACCCTTGCTGACAGAAGGCGACGGGCATTGCGACGTGCTGCGATGCCGCTATCACGGCTGGACCTTCGCGACCGACGGGCGGCTGATGGCGACGCCGAATTTCGGCGAGGCGGCCTGGTTCGACAAGAAGGCGCACAGCCTGGTGCCGGTGCGGGTCGAAGTCTGGCGCGGCCTGGTCTTTGCGGCGATCGACGATCGGGCGCCGCCGCTGATCGAGTTTCTCGGCGACATTCCGGCCTTGCTAGAGCCCTATCCGATCGAGACGTTCGGCAAGCTCGACCAGGCCGAGTTCGCCATGAACTGCAACTGGAAGACCTATACCGACAATTTCGTCGAGGGCTATCACATCCCGGGCATCCATGCGGGATTGAACGCCGCGGTCGATATGAGCCGGTTCGAGACCACGCATCGGCGCGGCGTGGTGATCATGAAGGCGCCGCAGAAGGGCGGCTCGATCTATGGCGGGCTGTGGCTCTGGATCTGGCCCAACATGACGCTCTCGGTCTATCCCGACGGCATGAACACGTCGCGCATCATCCCAACCTCGGAAGAGCGGACCGAGCTTCGCTACGAGTTCTACTTCGCCGATGCGGCGTCGGGCCTGAACGAGAAGCGCCGCGCCACGATCGAGACCAACTGCCAGATCGTGCGCGAGGATTTCGGCATCTGCGAGGAGGTGCAGCAGAACCTGAAATCCGGCATCTACCGGGACGGCCCCTTGAGCCCGCGCCACGAGGACGGGGTCAAGTACTTCCAGGACATGGTGCGGGCGAGTCTGGCGCAATGAGGACCCGTCGCATCGTCCTCGCGGCACGACCCCAAGGCCTCCCGAAGCCCTCCGACTTCCGTTTGGAAGAAGCCGAGGCACCGCGCCCCGGCGACGGCGAGGTGCTGCTCGAGGTCTGCTATCTCTCGCTCGATCCCTATATGCGCGGGCGGATGAACGATGCGAAGTCCTACGCCAAGCCGACGGCGATCGGCGAGGTGATGGAAGGCGGCACGGTCGCAAC
>CALCYJ010000021.1 GCA_937905845.1 uncultured Rhodospirillales bacterium | reverse complement strand
CAGAAGGCCATGAGTTCCTGCAGAAGAGCGGCATCGGTCCCGACCTCGGGCATGACCTGCACGACGGCCTTCACCTCTTCGCCAAGAACCTCGTTAGGAACGCCGAACACCGCCGCGTCCGCGACCTTGGGATGGGTGATGAGCAGGTTCTCGCATTCCTGCGGATAGATATTGACGCCGCCGGAAACGATCATGAAGGTGGCGCGGTCGGTGAGATAGAGAAAGCCGTCGTCATCGACATAGCCGACGTCGCCGACCGTGCTCATCGATCCGTCTTGCGAGCGGGCCTCGGCGGTCTTCGCCGGATCGTTGAAATATTCGAAGGGCGTCGCGGTCTTGAACCAGAGCGTGCCCGCCGTTCCCTTCGGGCAGGGTTGCATGGCCTCGTCCAGCACATGCAGCTCGCCCAGCAGAACCTTGCCGACGGTGCCGGGATGGGCGAGCCATTGCACGCTGTCGCAGGCCGAAAAGCCAAGCCCTTCGGTCGCGCCGTAATATTCGTGGATGATCGGCCCCCACCATTCAATCATCTGCTCCTTCACCGGCACCGGACAGGGCGCGGCGGCGTGAATGACGACCTCGAGCGAGGATAGATCGTAGCGCGACCGCGTCTCTTGCGGCAGTTTGAGCATGCGCGAGAACATCGTCGGAACAAGCTGACTATGGGTCGGCCTGTGGCTTTCGACCAGCCGCAGATAGGGCTCTGGCTCGAAACGTTCCATGATGATGGCGGTGCCACCGTTGCGGATGGTGAGATTGACGGCCGCCTGCGGCGCCGAATGATAAAGCGGCGCGGGCGAGAGATAGATCATGCCGTCGCGATAGCGCCATAATTTCTGAAGAAAGTCGAAAAGCGGCAATTGCTGCGCGGGCGATTGTTCGGGCAGCGGCCGCAGGATGCCTTTCGGCCGGCCGGTCGTGCCCGATGAATAAAGCATCGCCGTGCCGATCGCCTCATCGGCAATCGGCGTGGCCGGCAGGCCGGCGATCGCCTCGTCGAGATTGAGGATGCGCGTCCCATCGCCCGGCCCGTCCACGACCAGCGCGATCTCGATCTTGGGGCATTGGTGAAGTGCCGCGATCGCGGCCGCGCGCTTTTCTTGCGAAAAGATCAGCACTTTCGCGTCGCTGTTATTGACGATATAGGCGAGCTCATCGGCGGTGAGGAAGGAATTGATGCAGGTGAAATAGAGGCCCGCGCGCTCGCCGGCGCCGCAGCATTCGATGTAGCGGGCATTGTTTTCCATGAAGATGGCGTAATGATCCAGGCGCCTGAGGCCGCGGCGGCGCAGGAAATGCGCCAGGCGATTGGTGCGCGCCTCCAACTCCGCATAAGTGATCGTTTCGCCGGACTGCGCCATGATGATCGCCGGCTGGTCGGCGCGGGCTTTCCAATGGGTGCCTGGATACATCGGATGGTTCTCCCTGATGATGGCTTCTGCGCCGGATTTCCCACCAATCGCATCCGGCGGCGGCCTTATGGGCAGGGACCATGGTGCATCATCGGCGGCGAAATGAAAATGACCAGGCCGCGCCTCGCCCCTGTTCGGCGCCGTCAGGAACACATTGAGGAACCAGGCCGGCCGGGCGTGGATTGTCGGCTAAACCGAGAGTACGATTGTTGGCGGCTTGGGGAGGCTGCGATGCGCTATGCGATCTCGAACGTCTTCGACGACGAAGCCGGCGGCGTGCGCTTCAAGGTCGCGGGCATCTATGCGGTTTTGATCGTTGCCAATATTGCCGCCTGGGCCTGGGCGCTCCTGGCGTTCCGCGGTTATCCGGTGCTGCTCGGGACCACCCTGCTGGCCTACGGCTTCGGTCTGCGCCACGCGGTCGACGCGGACCATATTGCCGCCATCGACAATGTCACCCGTAAGCTGATGCAGGAGGGCAAGCGGCCGGTCGCCGTCGGCTTCTTCTTCTCGCTTGGTCATTCGACGATCGTCGTCCTCGCCTCCGTCGCGATCGCGGCAACGGCAACCGCGTTCAAGGACCGCTTCGACCTCTTCCAAAACGTCGGCGGGGTGATCGGCACGCTGGTTTCGGCCCTCTTCCTGCTGATCATCGCGACCATGAACATCGTGATCCTGACGACGATCTATCGAACCTTCCGCCGGGTGAAGGCCGGCGCGCCATATACGGACGAGGATCTGGACCTGCTGCTGGCGGGACGCGGCCTGCTCGCCCGGCTGTTCCGGCCGATGTTCCGCATGATCCGGCGGAGCTGGCATATGTACCCGCTCGGCTTCCTCTTCGGCCTCGGATTCGACACGGCGACCGAGATCGGGCTGCTCGGCATCTCCGCCGCCCAGGCGGCGCAAGGCCTGTCGATCTGGTCGATCCTGGTCTTTCCGGCGCTGTTCACCGCGGGGATGTCGCTGGTGGACACGACCGACAGCATCCTGATGCTGGGCGCCTACGGTTGGGCGTTCGTCAAGCCGATCCGCAAACTCTACTATAACCTCACGATCACCTTCGTCTCCGTCGTGGTCGCGCTGCTCGTCGGCGGCATCGAGGCGCTTGGCCTGGCGGTCGACCAGCTTGGCCTCAAAGGTACTTTCTGGGATGGTATTGGCGCGCTGAACGACAATTTCGGCGCCATCGGCTATCTGATCATCGCCGTGTTCGCCGCGAGCTGGATTGTCTCCGCCGTCGTCTATCGGGTCCGCGGCTACGACCGGTTACCCTATTCCGGCATGCTCTGAGCGGAAGGCGCGGAGGCCCGGTGGCGCCGCCGCCGTTACTTGCGGCTTAAGGTGCGATCCCGCGGCTCGTCCCGCCGGACGAGTTTCGCGGGGAGAATGTCCGTCCGCGTCCGGAATGTGCCACTCTCCAGCCGCTCGATCATCCGCTTTCCGGCCCGCGCGCCGACCTCATAGGCGGGAAAATCGATGGTAGGCACCTGGTTGATCGCGTAGGCCCATAGATCGAAAGCATTGAAGGAGGCGAGCAGCACGTCGTCGGGTGCGGCGATGCCGCGATCCTTCAAGCTCGCCAGCAGACCGAGCGCCAACCGCTCGTTGGCCGCGATGAAAGCGTCGGGAAGCTCATGTTCGGACAGGTATTTCTCGGTAACCGCCATGACGTCCTTGATCGTGTCGCCACGGCATTCCATCTTGTGGAC
>CALCYJ010000020.1 GCA_937905845.1 uncultured Rhodospirillales bacterium | reverse complement strand
AGCAGGCCGTTGAAGGCCGCCGTCGACAGCATGTGCACTTCGTCGATGATATAGACCTTGTAGCGCGCCGCGGCCGGGGCGTAGCGCACCGAATCGATGATTTCCCGGATATCGCCGATGCCGGTGCGCGAGGCGGCGTCCATCTCCAGCACGTCGACATGGCGGTCCTCGGCGATCGCCCGGCAGCTTTCACACTGGCCGCAGGGCGTGATGCTGGGTCCGCCGGTGCCGTCCAACCCGGTGCAGTTCAGGGCGCGCGCGATGATGCGGGCGGTGGTGGTCTTGCCGACGCCCCTGACCCCGGTGAGGATGAAAGCATGCGCGATCCGCCCCGAAGCCATGGCATTGGAGAGGGTGCGGACCATCGCCTCCTGGCCGATCAGCCCGGAGAAATCCTGCGGCCGGTATTTGCGGGCGAGGACGCGATAGGGAAGGGCCGTTTCGGTCATGACTTGTCCGGGAACCCCGAATGCGCATGGGCCGGCGCAGGCGATCGATCCGCCCACCCCCGGGACACTGGCCGCGGCTTGAGCCCGCAGCAGGACGGTGGGAGGCTGGCGTCGACCCGGGTCGGATCTCGTTACGGCTGCTTCCTTCCGGACCTGACCGGGTTGGCGAGCGCCCCGTCCGCCACCAACCTCCCGCCGGCACTATACCAGCTTTCTCCCTGAGGCATGCAAGCCTTTAACCTGCGACGGGCGGTCGCAGACTTTCGAGGCGGGCGACGGGCCAGGCGCCGGGCGGGCCAGGCGCCGGGCGGGGTTGCGGCAGCCTTGAGCCTGTGTCAGGCTGCGCCGCCATGAACGAACATCGTACACCGCAGGGCGGCCGGCCGCCCATCGTCTTTACCGTCAATCCGCTCGATCGCGTCTCGCATCTGCGCAAGGACGAGGCCTGGCTTGCCGAACGGCGCCAGGACGGCGCCAGCCGTTTTCTTCCCCTCTATCAGCTCAAGGCGCCGGTTCGCCTCGGCTCGCAGCCGGCGCTGGATTGGCGCGGGGCGGAGGATTTCTTAGGCCTGCTTGAGGCCGGCGCGACGCCGCTGCTGCTGGGTGTGCGGGCGGAGGCCGCGCATTTCGCTCTCGATATTTCCGCGCTGCCCGAGGCGCCGCGCGAGAATTTCGGCAAATTCATCGATGTCCGCTCCATCGCGCCGCAGCTAAGCCCGGGGGATGCCGGCATCCTGGCCCAGGCGCGCTCGCTGATCGACTGGCACGCGCGTCATGGTTTCTGCCCTCTGTGCGGCAGCCCGACCAAAGTTACCGATGCCGGCCATTCCCGCCGCTGCACCGCGTCTTCGTGCGGGGCGCAGCATTTCCCCCGCACCGACCCGGTGGTGATCATGCTGGTGCTGGACGGCGAGCGCTGCCTGCTCGGCCGCCAGGCGATGTTTCCCAAAGGGATGTTCTCAGCCCTTGCCGGCTTCATCGAGCAGGGCGAGACGATCGAGGATGCGGTGCGCCGCGAGGTGCTGGAGGAAGCCGGCATCACGGTTGGCGCCGTGCGCTATATCGCCTCCCAGCCCTGGCCCTTCCCCTCGTCCCTCATGCTGGGCTGTCAGGCCAGTGCGGTCAGCCGCGTCATCGAGGTGGACCGCGACGAGATCGAGGAAGCCGCCTGGTTCACCCGCGCCGAGGTGGCGGAGATGCTGGCGCGCAGCGAGGGAACCGAGACCCCGCGCATGCCGCCCGCCCTGTCGCTCGCCCATCAGCTCGCCCGGGCCTGGGTCGCCGAGGGCTGAAGGCCCGAAGATCCGAGGGCCCGAAGACCTGGGCGGTCAGTGATGGTCGCTTCGGTCGGGCGCCTGGCGATAGACGCCCAGCACTTTCACCTTGGTGGAGAAATAGTGCAGTTCGTCGAAGGCGCGCTCGACCGGCTTGTGCGCCGGATGGCCTTCGATCTCGGCATAGAACTGGGTGGCGGTGAAGCGGTTGTCCGTCATGTAGCTTTCGAGCTTCACCATATTGATGCCGTTGGTGGCGAAGCCGCCCATCGCCTTGTAGAGCGCCGCCGGCACGTTGCGCACCTGGAAGATGAAGCTGGTCATGCAGGGTCCGGCGGCCGGATCGGGCTCGGAGGGCCGCCTGGCCATGAAGACGAAGCGGGTGGTATTGCCGATCACGTCCTCGATATGGCTGCGCAGCACCTCGAGGCCATAGATCTCGCCGGCGAGCGCGGAGGCGACCGCCGCCTCCTCCTTGCTCGCCCGCATCGCCACATCCTTGGCCGCGCCGGCGGTATCGGCGACATTGATCGGCTCGAGGCCGAGTTCCCGGGTGAGGGTGCGGCACTGGGAAAGCGCCTGCACGTGGCTGTAGAGCCGCTTCAGCCCGCCGATGGTGGCGCCGGGCGTCGCCAGAAGCTGATGGCGCACGCGCTGGAAATGCTCGCCCACGATATAGAGGCCGGACGAGGGCAGCAGCCGGTGGATATCGGCGACGCGGCCGGCGACCGAATTCTCGATCGGGATCATGCCATAGAGCGCCCGGCCGTCGGCGACCGCGGCGAAGGCATCCTCGAAGCTCGCGCAGGGCAGCACGACGAAATCCGGATAGACCTCCCGGCAGGCGAGGTGGGAATAGGCGCCGGGCAGCCCCTGGAAGGCCACCGTGCGGGCGGGATCGGGGCTCATGGCGGGCTCGGGGACGTCGCGGGCCGGACGGGTCATGGGGATGCCAGAAAGGTGCGGATACGGTCGAGGTCGGCCGGAGTATCGACACCGAGCGGCATGGTGTCAACGAGCGCCGCATCGATGCGCATGCCGGCTTCCAGCGCGCGAAGCTGCTCCAGCCGCTCGCGCTGCTCGAGCGACGCCGGCGGCAGGCTTATGAAGCGGGCCAGCGCCGCGCGGCGATAGGCATAGATCCCGATATGGTGGAAATGCGGCCCGGCACCCCAGGGCACGGGCGTCCGGCTGAAATAGAGCGCCCGGCCGATGGTGGCGCCGGGGGCAAGGCTCAAGACCGCCTTGACGACATTGGGATCGGCGGCGTCCTCCGCTTCTGCGATCGGCGTCGCCAGCGTCGCGATATCCACCGCGGCCACTGCCAGCGGCGCCAGCGCCGCCCGCACCAGGGCGGGATCGAGCGCCGGCAGATCGCCCTGGAGATTGATCACGACATCATGGCGCGCGTCTGGATCGCGCCTGGACAGCGCCTCGAACACGCGATCCGAGCCCGAAGGATGCGCCGGGTCGGTCAGCACCGCCTGGCCGCCCGCCGCCTGCACGGCTTGCACGATGGCGGGCTCGGCGGCCGCGACCAGGACCGGGCCGACATCGGCCGCGATCGCCCGCCGCCAGACATGCACGATCATCGGCTCGCCGGCGATGTCGGCCAGCGGCTTGCCCGGCAGCCTGGTCGAGGCGAGGCGGGCCGGGATGATGACGATCGGCCGGCGGGCGGGCGCGGCGGGAATATCGGGCATGAGAGGGCGTCTCCAGAGGCCGCAACGCTGCGGCAAATCGTCGCAAGATGGCGGTGAAACGGTACACCTGGAATGCGGAGTGGTAACTCCGGCCGGGCGGGGCGCGGCCAGGCACGCTTTACGCCTTTATACGAGTTGCGCAGGGCGCGGCAAAGCCGCTAATCTCCCGGCGCGCCCGGCGGCCGGCCGAGCCGCCTTGACGTGCCGTCTTGAAGTGCAGGGGCAGAGGGACAACGGATGGACAGATTCGAATTCAACAAGATCGCCGGGGCGTTCCTGTTCGGCCTGCTGGTCCTGGTGGTGATCAACAACGTCGGCAACATTCTGGTTCATCCGACCGAATTGAAGAAAGACGCCTATCCGATTGCGGTGGCCACCCCGGCCAGCACCGCGACGGCCCCGGCCAAGGCGGCGCCCGAAGTGCCGCTGGGCGAGCTTCTGGCCAAGGCCGACCCCACGAAGGGCGCCATGGTGGTCAAGAAGTGCGAAGTTTGCCACGACATCACCAAGGGCGGCCCGAACCGCATCG
The DNA here is from genome assembly GCA_937905845.1 of uncultured Rhodospirillales bacterium. Taxonomy (GTDB): domain Bacteria; phylum Pseudomonadota; class Alphaproteobacteria; order Ferrovibrionales; family Ferrovibrionaceae; genus CALCYJ01. The sequence goes on along the minus strand of CALCYJ010000020.1, from coordinate 2,789 downwards.
GCCCGAACCTCTGGGGCGTCGTCGGCCGGCCGCGCGGCAAGCATCCGGGCTTCGATTATTCCAAGGCGATGGCGACCAAGGGCGGGAGCTGGAGCTATCAGGACCTCTTTACCTATCTGAAGGATCCGCAGGCTTTCGTTCCGGGCAACAAGATGGCCTTCGCCGGCCTGCCCCGGGCGGAGGACCGCGCCAATCTTCTCGCCTTCCTGCGCACCCAGAGCGACAACCCGGTCCCCTTCCCGCCGGTCCCGGCGGCGAAGCCCGCGGCAGCCGCGCCGGCCAAGGCCGCGGCTCCGGCGAAGACCGCAGCTCCGGCCGCGCCACCCGCTCCGGCCGCGCCGGCGAAGTGAGTCCGGCCGCCCCGGACCGGGATGGGCCGGATGAGGGGGGCGATGCGTCGTTTGCCGCTTTCGCCAACCGGCTGGCGGATGCGGCGGGGGCGGTGATCCGCCCCCATTTCCGCACCGCGATCGCGGTCGATGCCAAGGCGGACCTGAGCCCGGTCACCATCGCCGACCGGGAAGCGGAAGGCGCCATGCGGGCGCTGATCACCGCGCATTTTCCCGATCACGGCATCATCGGCGAGGAACTCGGCAGCCATCGCCCCGAGGCACGCCATGTCTGGGTGCTCGATCCGATCGACGGCACCAAATCCTTCATTTCGGGCGTGCCGCTGTTCGGCACGCTGATCGCGCTCTTGCGCGAGGGCAGACCGCTCCTGGGCGTGATCGATCAGCCGATCAGCCGCGAACGCTGGATCGGCGGCAGAGGCCAGCCCTCGACGCTCAACGGGCGTCCGCTCGCCACGCGGCGCGGCGGCGACATCGGCGCGGCGAGCCTGTTCGCCACCGCGCCCGACATGTTCAAGGGGGATGAAGCGGCGCGTTTCGCCAGGCTTCAGGCCAAGGTGCGGCTGACGCGGTTCGGCGCGGATTGCTACGCCTATGGCCTGCTCGCCGCGGGCTTCATCGACCTGGTGGCGGAGGCGAGCCTCAAGCCCTACGATTACGCCGCGCTGATTCCGATCGTCGAAGGCGCCGGCGGCGTGATCACCGACTGGTCGGGCGCGCCGCTCGGCCTTGGCGGCGACGGGCGGGTGCTGGCGGCCGGCGATGCCGCAATCCATCGCGCCGCCCTCGCCGCCCTGGCCTGAGGTCGCAACCGGGGGATAGGGTGTAAGGGATTGACGCTCATGCTCCGCCGCCCGCCCCACCCGCAACCCCGCCTCTTGTCCCACGCCCTCCGCCGCCGCTGCATGCCCGCCCTGGCCGGCCTCCTGCTCGCCGTAGCGCCGCTGGCTCCCCGAGCAATAGCGGCCGCGCCGAACGCACCGGCCGCGCCGGTCCGCACCGTGACGGCGCTCTCGCTCCTGGGTCAGCCGAAATATCCGCCCGGCTTCACCGCCCTTGATTATGTCAATCCCGCGGCGCCCAAGGGCGGCGAGATCCGGCTCGACGACATCGGCGGCTTCGACAGCCTCAATCCCTTCATCCTCAAAGGCAATCCGGCGCCGGGCCTCAACCTGATCTACGAGACGCTGATGACCGCGCCGCCCGACGATGTCAGCGCCGAATACGGCCTGCTCGCCCAGAGCGTCACGGTGCCGGACGATCTGTCCTGGGCCGGCTTCACGCTCAGGCCCGAGGCGCGCTGGAACGACGGCAAGCCCGTCACCGCCGACGACGTGGTCTGGAGCTTCAACTGGCTGAAGCAGAACGGCGCGCCGCTCTACCGTTTCTATTACGCCAATGTCGCGCGGGTGGAGAAGCGCGGGCCGCGCCAGGTGCGGTTCTATTTCACCGGCGCGCGCAACCGCGAACTGCCGCAGATCATGGGCCAGCTTCCGATCCTGCCGGAACATTACTGGTCGCAGCACGATATGACCCGCACCAGCCTCGACCCCTGGCTCGGCAGCGGCCCCTACCGGATCAAGAGCGTCGATGCCGGCCGCACCATCGTCTATGAGCGGGTCAAGGATTATTGGGGGCGGGATCTCCCCATCAACCGCGGCCGCTATAATTTCGACCAGGTGCGCTACGACGAATACCGCGACCCGACGATCGCGATGGAAGCCTTCACGGCGCATCAATACGACTTCCGCCTGGAGAATATCGCCAGCAACTGGGCCACCGCCTACCATTTCCCCGCCGCCAATGCCGGCCAGGTGGTCCGCCGCGCCATCCCCGAGCGCCGGCCGGCCGGAATGCAGGCCTTCGTCTTCAATACCCGCCGCCCGATCTTCGCCGACCGCCGGGTGCGCGAGGCGCTGGGCGATGCTTTCGATTTCGAGTGGGAGAACAAGCATCTCTTCTACGGCCAGTACCAGCGCACGGCGAGCTTCTTCGCCAATTCGGACCTGGCGGCGAGCGGCCTGCCCACCGCGGCCGAGCGCAAGCTGCTCGATCCTTTCCAGCGCCTGCTCCCGCCCGCGCTTTTCACCACGCCTTTCGCGCTGCCCAAAACCGATGGCTCGGGCGATGACCGGGCCAACCTCCTGCGGGCGGCGGCCCTGCTGCGCCAGGCCGGCTGGACCATCCAGGGCGGGCAGTTGGTCGGACCTGAGGGCGAGCCGATGCGCTTTCAGTTCCTGCTCGACAACCCCGCTTTCGAGCGGGTGGCGATGCCCTATATCGCCAATCTCCGGCGCCTGGGCGTCAGCGCCACGATCCGGCTGGTCGACAGCGCCCAGTACCAGAACCGGCTGACCCATTTCGATTACGACGTCATCGTCGCCGTCTGGCCGGAATCGGAATCGTACTGCTGTACTTCTCGATGCAACTCGTCGCGGG
>CALCYJ010000019.1 GCA_937905845.1 uncultured Rhodospirillales bacterium | reverse complement strand
GGCGACGAGGCGCTGCTGCTCGGCCGCTCGGCACCGACCTGGATCGGACGCCGGCGGCAAAGCGCGGCACAGGCGGCGGTGGCGGCGGGGGCGGCGGCGCTGCTGCTGGACGACGGCTACCAGGACCCGGCCTTGGTCAAGGACCTCTCGCTCGTGGTCGTCGATGCCGATTATGGTTTCGGCAACGGCCGCGTCCTGCCGGCGGGGCCGCTGCGCGAGCCGGTCGAGAGCGGCCTGGCCCGCGCCGACGCCGTGCTGCTGATCGGAGCGGCCGCGACGGCGGCAGCCGAAATCATGCCGGATCGGCGGCGGAGCCCGGTGCCGCTATTGCGGGCCGAGATCCGGGCCGAGCCGATCGCGCCGCCGCTCCAGGGTGCGGGCGTCATCGCCTTCGCCGGCATCGGCCGGCCGGAGAAGTTCTTCGCGACCCTCACGGCGCAGGGCTGCCGCCTGCTCGCAACCCATGCCTTTCCCGATCATCATGCCTATCGCCCGGCCGAGATCCGGCGCCTGGTGACGCAGGCGCGCGACGCCGGCGCCCGGCTGCTGACGACCCAGAAGGACCAGGTGCGCCTGGGCCCCGACGCGCCGGCAGAGGTGGAGGCGCTGGCCGTGACGCTCCATTTTGCCGACGAGGCGGCGCTGGAGCGGCTTCTGGCCCCCCTGCTGGCACGGATCCTCCATGCCGGCACCTAGTCTCAAGCCCGCGCGCTATGCGCTGGAAGCCGGGCTCGCCCGCCTCGCTTTCCGCCTGTTCGGCATTCTCGGGCCCGACCGCGCCTCGGGCCTCGGCGGCTGGCTCGGCCGCACGATCGGACCGCGCCTCGCCCTGCACGAGCGCGCCACCGCCCGCCTGCGCCGCGCCCTGCCCGAATTGGACGAGCCGGCCGTCGCGGCGGCCTTGCACGGCATGTGGGACAATCTCGGCCGCACGTTCGCGGAATATCCCCACCTCGCGGCCTTGAGCCCCGGCGGCAGCGCCGACCGCACCGAGGTCGTCGGCGCCGAGCAGATCGAGCGGCTGCGCGAGGCCGGCCGGGGCGGCATCCTGTTTTCCGCCCATTTCGGTAATTGGGAGCTGCTCTCGCCCACGGCGGCCAGCCACGGCATTCCGCTGACGCTGGTCTATCGCGAGGCCAACAACAAGGCGGTCGAGGCGCTGATCCAGAAGGCGCGGCGCCGGGCCGACCCCGGGCGCCATCTGCGCAAGGGCGCGGCCGGGGCGCGGCAGCTGATGGCGGCCCTGTCGCAGGGCGAATGGCTCGCCATGCTGATCGATCAGAAGCTGAACGACGGCCTGCCGGTGCCCTTCTTCGGCCGCCCCGCCATGACGGCGCCGGCGCTGGCGCGGCTGGCGCTGCGCTTCCGCTGCCCGGTCGTGCCGGCGCGGGTCGAGCGGCTCGGCGGCGCCCATTTCCGCATCACCGCCTTTCCGCCGCTCGAACTGCCCGACAGCGGCGATGTCCAGGCCGATACGCTCGCGCTGATGGCGCAGGTGAACGCGGTACTGGAGGGCTGGATCCGCGAACGGCCCGACCATTGGTTCTGGGTGCACAACCGCTGGCCCGACTGAGACGCGGCGAGGGATCAGAGCAGGCGGCCCTGGGGCGGCTTGTCCTTGGCGCCGGCGGGCCGGCGGCGGCCGGCGGCAGCGGGGGGTTCGCCCTCGACGCGCGCCGCTATCCGGCCGTCGGCAAGCTCGATTTCAAGACCAAGGCCCGGGCTCACCGCGGCCGCCCTGGTCACGGCCGTGCCATCCGCCCGGCGCACCAGGGCATAGCCGCGCTCCAGCACCCGCCGGTAGGACAGGCTTTCGAGCCGGGCGGCAAACCCCGCCAGCCGCTCGCTCCGGCGCAGCATTTCGCGCGCCATCGCCGGCGGCAACCGCTTGGCCGCGCCCGCCAGCTCGCGGCGGCGCAGCGCGATCTCGCGTCCGAGCATTTCCGGCCGGAGACGGGCGGCGACGGCGGCGAAGGCGACGCGCCGGCGCTCCAGCCCAAGGACGAGCCCATGGCGCAGATGCTCGGTCAGATCGTCCAGGCGCTGCGCCGCCGCTTCGAGCCGCCGCCTGGGATCGCCGAGCCCGCGCGCCAGGCCCGCCAGGCGCTCCTGCCGCTGCCCGTGCAGCCGCAGCCACGAGGCTTTCAGCCGGCGGCCGCGGTCCATGAGGTCGAGGTCAAGCTCGGCCCGCACCGGCACCGCAAGCTCGGCCGCCGCCGTCGGCGTCGGCGCCCGCCGGTCGGCGGCGAGATCGATCAGGGTCGTGTCGGTTTCATGCCCGACCGCCGAAATCAGCGGAATGGCCGAGGCGGCCGCGGCGCGGACCACGATCTCCTCGTTGAAGGCCCAGAGGTCCTCGATACTGCCGCCGCCGCGCGCGACGATGAGAAGATCGGGCCTGGGCACCGTGCCCGCCGCCGCCAGCTGGTTGAAGCCCGCGATCGCCGCCGCGATCTGGGAAGCGGCCTGCTCGCCCTGCACCAGCACCGGCCACAGCAGCACGCGGCGGGGAAAGCGCTCGCGCAGCCGGTGCAGGATGTCGCGGATGACCGCGCCGGTCGGCGAGGTGATGACGCCGATCACCTCGGGCAGATAGGGCAGCGGGCGCTTGCAAGCGGCATCGAAGAGGCCTTCCGCCGCGAGCCGCCGCCGCCGCTCGTCCAAGAGCGCCATCAGCGCGCCTGCCCCCGCCGGCGCCATGCGCTCGACGATGAGCTGGTAGCGCGAGCGGCTGGGATAGGTGGTGAGGCGGCCGGTGCAGACGACTTCGAGCCCGTCTTCGGGCTGGAAGGTCAGGCGCTGCGCAGTGCCCTTCCACATCACCGCGTCGAGCGTCGCCTCGGCATCCTTCAGCGTCAGGTAGAGATGGCCGGAAGCCGCGCGCTTGAAGCCCGAGATCTCGCCCCGCACCCGCACCAGGCCGAACGCCTCCTCGACCGTGCGTTTCAGGCGGAGCGCCAGCTCGCTCACGCTATATTCCGGCATGTTGCCGGCCGTCGTTTCCGCCACTTGTCCGTTCATGTCCCGACCTTGAAGCCGGTGCGATTGTAATCTCCCGAGCCTGTGTTACAAGAAGCCGCTCGCGGGATGGTGGGCGACGAGGCGGGAGTGCAGGCGCGATGAAGGTGCTGGTTCTCGGATCGGGCGGGCGGGAACACGCGCTCTGCTGGGCCCTGCGCCGCTCCCCCACCTTGAGCCGGCTTTATTGCGCGCCCGGCAACGGCGGCATCGCCGCAATCGCCGAATGCCTGGCCCTCGATCCGCTCGATGCCCCGGCCCTCATCGCCTTTTGCCAAGAGGCGGCGATCGACCTCGTGGTGATCGGGCCGGAAGCCCCGCTCGTCGCCGGCATCGCCGAGCGGCTGGAGGAGGCCGGCATCGCCGCCTTCGGCCCCACCGCCGCCGCCGCCGCCCTCGAAGGCTCCAAGGGCTTCATGAAGGATCTCTGCGCCCGCCACGGCATTCCCACCGCGCGCTACCGGCGGTGCGATGATCTGGCGCAGGCGCAGGCGCATATCCGCGCCGCGGGCGCGCCGATCGTGATCAAGGCCGACGGGCTCGCCGCGGGCAAGGGCGTGGTGGTGGCGGTAAGCGTCGAGGAAGCGCTCGCCGCCGCGGCCGAAATCCTGGGAGGCAAGTTCGGCGCCGCCGGATCGAGCCTGGTGATCGAGGAATGTTTGCAGGGCGAGGAAGTGAGCTTTTTCGCCCTGGTGGATGGCCGCACCGCCCTCCCCCTTGCTTCCGCCCAGGACCACAAGACAGCCCTGGACGGCGACCGCGGCCCCAATACCGGCGGCATGGGCGCCTATTCGCCGGCGCCCGCCATGACCCCGGCGCTGACCGAGGCGGTGATGGACAGCATCATCCGCCCGACCGTCACCGCCATGGCGGACGAAGGACGGCCGTTCCGGGGCGTGTTGTTCGCCGGGCTGATGCTGACCGCCGAAGGGCCGAAGCTCATCGAATACAACGTCCGTTTCGGCGATCCCGAATGCCAGGTGCTGATGCTGCGGCTTGAAAGCGATCTGCTCGAAGCCCTGGTCGCGGCGCGGGCCGGGCGGCTCGACGGCATCACCCTCGCCTGGCGGGAGCAGGCGGCGCTCTGCGTGGTGATGGCGGCGCGCGGCTATCCCGGCGCCTATGCGCGCGGCAGTCTCATCGGCGATCTGGCGCCGGCGGCGGCGGCGGCAAACGTCACGATCTTCCATGCCGGGACCAGGATCGAGGACGGCCGGCTCGTCGCCGACGGCGGACGAGTGCTGGGGGTGGCGGCGACCGGCGACAGCGTCACAAAGGCTCAGGCCCGCGCCTATGCCGCCGTCGATCTCATCGCCTGGGACCAGGGTTTCTGCCGCCGCGACATCGGCTGGCGCGCCGTGGCCCGGGAGAAAGACGGCGCGACAAAAGCATAGGGCCCCGGCCCGCGCCGCAGCGCTACCAGCCGCCGCCGGCCAGCCATTTCTCCACCATCCACAGCCGGTCGCAGCCCCAGAAAGGCTCGTCATCGACGATGATGAAGGGCGAGCCGAAGGCTTTGCGGGCGACCGCCTCCTCCACCGCGATGCGCAGGCGGTCCTTGACCTTTTGATCGGCGAGCGCCGCCAGCGCCGTCTCGCGCGCGATCCCGAACTCGCCCGCGGTCTCGACCACCACCTCGGCCGAGGAAATATCGGTCGCCTCCGCCCATTGCCGGTCATAGAGCCGCCGGGCGAGCTGTTTCGCCAAGGCGGGATCGCGGTCGAACAGCCAGTAATAGGCGCGGGCCGCCGCCAGCGGGTTGGGCTGCCGGCCATCCGGCGGCGGGTTGTAGGGCAGGTCGAAGAGGCGTGCCGTCCGCGGCACGTCGTGCCGCAGATAATCGCCCTTGAGCGGCGTATCGAGCAGCGGCTTCAGCCCCATGACCTGAAGCACGGTAATGCCGAGGAGCAGCGGCCGCCACACCACCTCGCGGCCATGGCGGGCGGCGATGGCATCGATCTGCCGCGAGGCGATCCAGCCATAGGGCGAGATGAAATCAAAATAGAAATCGACCGGTTCCGGCATCGCGTCGTCCCTTATCCAGCGCCGCCGGGAGAGTAGAGCCTTATCGGCGCCGAGGAAATGGGAAGTGGTGATCACGGGGCCGCCTGCGCCCGACCCGCGACCAGGCCTTCCCGGCGTCAAAGCCAGATCTTCGCGGCGTCAAAGATTGCCAGCGCGGGCTGGCGGGTGCTATCCCTGCGGGTGCGGCGCCGGCGAAGCCACGGATTTCCGGCACCGGGTGTGAGGGAGGACGCACGTACCATGACCGAGCAGTTCACCGGCACCATGCCGGTCGCCGAACGGAACCGTTTCGATACCGCCCCGCTCGAACGCTATATGCGCGAGAACGTGGAGGGATTCTCGGGCCAGCTCGACGTGGAGCAGTTCAAGGGCGGCCAGTCCAACCCGACCTTCCGCCTGAGCGCCGGCGGCAAGCACTACGTGCTGCGGCGCAAGCCGCCGGGAAAGCTGCTGCCCTCGGCGCATGCCGTGGACCGGGAATACCGTGTCATCACCGCGCTGCGCGACACCGACGTGCCGGTGGCCCGGACCTATGCGCTCTGCACCGACGACAGCGTCATCGGCACCGCCTTCTACATCATGGATTATGTCGCCGGCCGCGTGCTGTGGGACCAGACGCTGCCGGGCATGACCCGGGAGGAGCGCGGCCGCATCTACGACGAGATGAACCGCGTCCTCGCCGCCCTTCACAGCATCGATTACCAGGCGATCGGCCTTGAGGGTTTCGGCAAGCAGGGCAGTTACCTGGCGCGGCAGATCTCGCGCTGGAGCAAGCAGTACCGCGCCTCCGAAACCGAGAAGATCGAGGCCATGGAGAATCTCATGGCCTGGCTGCCGGAAAATATTCCCCCGAGCGACGAGACCCGGATCGTGCACGGCGACTACCGGCTCGACAATATGATCTTCCATCCGACGGAGCCGCGGGTGCTGGCCATCCTCGATTGGGAGCTTTCGACGCTCGGCCACCCGCTCGCCGACTTCTTCTATCACTGCATGAGCTGGCGGCTCGGCGGCGACGAATACCGCGGCCTCGCCGGCGCCGATCTCGGCGCGCTCGGCATCCCCACCGAGGCCGATTATGTCGCGGCCTATTGCCGGCGCACCGGCCGCAGCGGCATCGCCAACTGGGATTTCTACGCCGCCTACAACATGTTCCGCCTGGCCGCCATTCTCCAGGGCATCATGGGCCGCGTGGTCGATGGCACCGCCGCCAACCAGCATGCCCTCGATTCGGGCCGCCGCGCCCGCCCGATGGCGGAAGCCGGCTGGCGGCAGGTCGAGAAGATCCTGGCCGCCAGCCGCTAGCGCCTATCCCGGGAAAGTGCGGGCACTTTCCCGGTTTTCGGCCTCAATTGTACTTGCGCAGTTCGAGCTTCGCGATCTGGTTGCGATGGACCTCGTCGGGACCATCGGCCAGGCGCAGGGTGCGGGCATGGGCATAGGCGGAAGCGAGGCCGAAATCATCGCTGACGCCAGCAGCGCCGAAGGCCTGGATCGCCCAGTCGAGCACCTTGCAGGCCATGTTGGGCGCCGCCACCTTGATCATGGCGATTTCCGCCTTCGCCACCTTGTTGCCGGCGACATCCATCGTATGCGCCGCCTTCAGGGTGAGAAGCCGCGCCTGCTCGATCATGATGCGCGATTCGGCGATCCGCTCCAGCGTCACCGATTGTTCCGATATCGGCCGGCCGAAGGCGACG
>CALCYJ010000018.1 GCA_937905845.1 uncultured Rhodospirillales bacterium | reverse complement strand
GATTTCTGCCCTCAAGGGAATCCCCGATTCAAATAAAACCGAACACGCTCTAGCGGCCGAGAATGGCACCGGCCGCGGTACCGGCGCCGGCACCGACCAGCGCGCCGATCACGGGATTGCCGTCGGCCAGGACGGAAACGACGGCGCCGGCGCCGGCGCCGATCGCCCCGCCGCTCAGCATGCTCTGCTGCTGGTGGTTGAGATTGGTGCATCCGGCCAGGCCGAAGATGGCCAGGGCCGCAAGCAGGCTCGTCGTCGTTCGGGTCACCGTTCTGGTCATATTATCCTCCTTGACCTTGGATCAGAGCCGCTCCAGGCATTATTCGTGCCCGGCAGGTCGGACGGTAAGTCCCAGGGATCGTTCCATTCCGATCGATGGCATCATGGTGCAGACAGCAAGTAACAAGTAACCAAGGGAGCAGGACCCGGGTGGAAACCCCAAATCCCGCCCTCTCCGCACCATGATCGAAGGCTAGCCGCCCGGCCGCGCTTTCGCGCCGCCTCTTTCACAACTCCCGCCCCGGTATATGAATCCTTGGGCCGGCGGCGTCAACTAGGACAAGACTTTGATCTCAGCAATGTCCCAGCCGGCACAATATTGTCACAATCCGGAATAACGGCGTCAGGGTAGAGAACGGCATGTGCTCGCCTCTTTCGCCTTGCCTTTTACCGTTACCGGAAGATTTTCGCGCAAGCGGCGTGCTTGCCCGGCGTGAGAAGACAGGCGGCGGCGCCGCGGTATCTGTTATAATCCCGGGGGCGCCGGCCGCCGTTCGCGCCGGTTCGTGCCACGGAGCGGCGGCAGCTTCGGTGCTCCGTCGTCTTCCGGCTTCCGGCCGGCTTCGCCGCGCGCTCGCGCCACCAAAGGGGACCGTGATCAGTCATGCCGAGGGGGAGCGTGGGAGTGACGTGGAAACAGGCGGCAGGCCTGATGCTGGCGGCGCTGCTGGCGGCTTGCGGACCGTTTGGACCCGTGCCGACCTCGCCGAAAGCACCGCCGCCGCCGGCTCCGGCCCAACCGGCCTGGCCGCCGCTGCCGTTGCAAAAGCCGCGCGGATGGCGGGTGACGCCGGTGCCCAAGGCGCGCCCCTCGACCCTGGCGCCGGCCGGCCCCGATACCGGGGAGGCGCCGGTTTCCGTACCGAGCGCCGTACCGGGCGCTCCACCGGGCGCTCCATCTGGCACGGGCGAGGGCAGTGCGCCGGTGCTGGTGCTGCCGCCCCATCCGACCATCGCCTCCCTCACCGGCCTTGGCAACGATCAGGTCACCGCCCTGCTCGGCCCGCCGAGCGCGGAGAACGAGAAGCCGCCGGCCAAGGTCTGGCGCTACCAGGCGGCGGGCTGCACGCTCGATCTCTACTTCTATCTCGACGTGGGGAGCAACCGCTTCCAGGTCTTGCAGGTCCGTTCCGACGCCATGCCGACGAGCACGGCGGCGGCCGAACAGTGTTTTGAGAGCCTTATCGATGAACGACATGCCCCCTGATACCGAAGACCTGCCGGCCGCCAAAGCCCGCGTGATGGTGGTCGACGACGAGCGGCTGTTCCGCGAGACCATCTCGATGACGCTTGCCGACGAAGGCTTCGATGTCGTGTCGTGCGACAGCGGCCGGATGGCGCTCGATTATCTCGCCTCCGGCAGCGACGCCGAGATCATGCTGCTCGACTGGCAGATGCCGGAGATGGACGGGCTCGAAGTGCTGCGCCAGCTCCGCGAGCGCAATTTCCTGCTGCCGGTCATCTTCCTCACCGCGCTCGGCAACCAGGTGTTTGAGGAGGCGGCGCTCTCGCGCGGGGCGGTCGATTTCGTCGACAAGACGCGGAGCTTCGCCATCATCCTTCACCGCATCCGCCTGGTGGTGGAGGGCGGCAAGCCGCTGGCCGGCAAGCCCGCCGCGGGCCAGACGCCGATGCAGCTCGTGCATGGGCCGCTGAACCTGCGCCTCGATACCAGCCGCGCCTTCTGGCAAGAGGTCATGGTGGGCCTGACGCTGACCGAGTTCAATGTCGTCCGCCTTCTGGTGGAACGGCCGGGCGAGGACGTTTCCTACCGCGAAATATACGATCTCGTGCATGGCCGCGGCTTCATCGCCGGCAGCGGCGAGATGGGCTATCGCGCCAATGTCCGCGCCCTGGTCAAGCGGATCCGCCAGAAGTTCAAGGAAATCGACCCCGACTTCGCCGAGCTGGAAAACTACCCGGGCTTCGGCTACCGCTGGCTCGATGCGCCGCGACCAGACTAGGCCCCGTGCGGCGGGATTCTTCCGCATCGCCCGCTCGCTCCGGGTCCGTTTCGCGTTGCTGGCGCTGATCTTCCTGGCCGTGCCGCTCATTCTCTACAGCGAGTTCCGCGACGCCGACAAGGCGAGCCAGCAGCTTCTGCTCCATGCCGTGCGCGAAAAGGGCGTGATCGCCGCCGAAAGCATCGAGCCGCTGCTCGCAACCAGCGCCGGCGCGCCTTTCGATCAGCTTGCGGCGGCGATCGCCCGCTATGGCTCGCCCACCTTGCGCGTCGAACTGCTGTTCCAGCCCAAGCAGAAGGACGGCACGGCCGGCTCGTTCTTCTTCGTCGCCTCGGCGCCAACGCTGGGCGGCGACGAGCTGGAGCGCGAGCGCCGGGAATTGCTCCAGCTCGGCGTCCTCCACCATCTCACCGCAAGCTGTGCCGGCGAGATGCCGCTGGCCCAGCGCATCACCGCCGGCAAGACCAGCGACCAGCTCCTGACCTCGATCACGCCGATCTCGACGCCGGCCGGCTGCTTTGCCCTCCTCATCCTCGATACCGACCAGAGCCCGGCGGCGCGCCAGCTCGGCCGGCCCTATTGGGAATCGGGCGAGGTGCGGATCGCCGCCAGCATCTACCTCGCCATGGCGATCCTGGTGCTCGCGATCTTTCTCGATCTGTGGCGCGGCATCGAGCGGTTCGGCCGCCTGGCCCGGGCCATCCGGCGCGGCGGCTCGCCGCTGCGCTTCACCGAGCGCAACCGGCTGCCCGAGCTTGACGTGGTGGCGCGCGAGTTCGATGCCATGGTGGAGACGCTGCACCATTCCGCCGAGGGCATCCGCCGCTCGGCCGAGGACAATGCCCATGCGCTGAAGAATCCGCTCGGCATCATCCGCCAGGCCTGCGAGCTTCTGCGCCGCCGCGCCGTGCCGGGCGAGCCGACCCAGGCCCATGCCTTGAGCGCCATCGGCGCCAGCCTCGACCGTCTCGACGGGCTCATTTCCTCGGCCCGCAGGCTCGATCAGGCGATGGCGGATCTGCTGGAGCCGCCGCTCGATCTTCTCGATCTCACCGCGCTGGTCCGCCGCACCGTCGCCGGCTTCCAGCGCGCCGCCATTCCAGGCGGGGCCAGCCTCGATCTCACCGCCGCCGACGGGCTGCGCGTGCGCGGCGGTGAGGACCTGCTCGAAACGGTGCTGGAGAACGTGATCGACAATGCCCAGAGCTTCACCCCGGCCTGGGGCTGCGTCCGCATCGCGCTTGCCCGGCGCGGCGGCAACGCCCGCCTCACCATCGAGGACGATGGACCGGGGGTTGCGCCCGAACAATGCGAGCGCATCTTCGATCGCTATTATTCCCGCCGCCAGGAGGTTGCCGGCAATGCCGACAGCAGCCATTTCGGCATCGGCCTGTGGATCGTGCGGCGCAATGTCGAGGCGCTCGGCGGCCAGGTGAGCGCCAGCAACCGTCCGCAAGGCGGCCTTTGCGTCACCATCGAGATCCCGCTCGCAAGCTGAGCCAAACCGCACCCGATTCGCGCCCGGCGGCGGCGGGAAAGCAGTATCCGAAATTCTTCAATAGACACGAAGAAACCACGGTTGCCGCGACAGAGTGTCGCAATTTTTCTCTATCGCATTGGTTTTGCATGGATAATTTCAAGAAATACGCAGCATGGCGGCGCGCCTCTCTTGAACTCGCCAAGTGGAGTTACCATCTGCGGCATCACGCTCTCCGATGCTATACTGGTTATTACCAGTTTGCCGGAGCGCACCCGCTACCGTATAGATCTGGTCGTGACACCGGGCGAATGCCGCCCGGTCGGGCGGCCGCTTATGACTGGAATCGACCATGTCGAACGTACCCAGCCCGGAGATGATCGCCCTGCTCGCCCGAGCCATGGTCGTCATCGACCGGCCCGAGCAGATCCAGGCCCCCGTGTTGAAGCGGCTTTTTGCCTATTGGTCGAGCAAGCGGGCCGACGGGCAGCCGCCGCCGCGGACCGCCATCGATCCGGCGGATCTGCGCGACATCCTGCCCTATCTCTGGCTGGTCGATGTCGAGCGCGAACCCTGGCGCTTCCGCTTTCGCCTCGTCGGCACCAAGATTACCGAATGGGCCGGGCGGGAATATACCGGCCGCTATGTCGAGACCGAGGCCTATGGTCCGCAGGCGCCGACCATCGCCGCGCAATATCGCGAGGTTGCCGAGCGCTGCCTGCCGATGTGGCATCAGCAGCATGCGCCCTGGATCGGCCGCGAATTCCGCTTCTATGAGAAGGTCATGCTGCCGCTGCTGGCACCGGGCGGCAATGTGGGGATGCTGCTCTGCGCCATGTCCATGACCAGCGCACCGGCCCCGTGAGGTTGGGCGCCAAGACAATCCGCCAACGGCCTGATCGGGAGCCTAAATAGAAAGGCCCGGTCCCGATCGATCGGGAGCCGGGCCTGTCGTCGCTTGACCGTGCGTTTCCGGTTAGGAACCGATCCCGTTGATCACCGGGCCGAACTGCACCCACACGTTGCCGTTCCACTTCTGCAACCGCATCTGCGTGATGGGGTGGTAGTTGGTCGGGCTGGTATTGACGGTGATGCCCGGAAGCAGGGCCGCCAGGGTCAGATTATGCAGGTTGGCCGCCTGCTTCATGATATTGGCGCGGGAGAAATCGCCGTTGCACTGTTTCAGCACCGTCAGCATCGTCTCGGAGACGCCATAGGCGTAGACGTAATTATAGTCGGTCATATCGGCGCCGGGCATGTACTTCGCCATGAAAGCCCGCCATTGCAGCATGCCGGGATCCTTGGCCCAGGTCGGATCGGTCGGATCCTTGCCGTAGGTCGCCGAAATGATGCCGGTGCCCTTTTCCTTGCCGGCCGGGGTCATCACCGATGCCACCGAGATCGAGACATTGGTCAGGAAATGCAGCGGCTTCCAGCCGATGTCATAGACCTTGCGAATGGTCTGGGCGGCGAATTTCGGCGTCGCCGCGGTGACGAGCGTGTCGGCGCCGCTGCCCTGGAGGGTCAGGATCTGGCTGTCGATGGTCGGATCGGTCACCTCGTAGGAGACTTCCTTCACCACCATCGAGCTGTATTTGCTGCCGAGCGCGTCGCGGATGCCGGCGAGATAGTCCTTACCGAAATCGTCGTCCTGGTAGAGGATGCCGATCTTGGCGCCGGGCTTGGTCGTGAGGATGTATTTGGCGTAGACCTGCGCCTCGGTCCGATAGCTCGGCTGCCAGCCGATGGTCCAGGGGTATTGCTTGTAATTGCCCCATTTGTCGGCGCCCGTCGCGACGAAAAGCTGCGGCACCCCCTTGTGATTGACGTATTTCTGCGTCGCCGTGATCGACGGCGTGCCGAGCGAATTGAACAGGAAGGCGACCTGGTCTTCCTCGATCAGCTTGCGCGTCTGCTCCACCGCCTTGGGCGGGCTGTAGCTGTCGTCGAGGCTGATGAGGTCGATCTTGTGGCCGTCGACCCCGCCCTCGTCATTGACCATCTTGAAGAAAGCCACCTCGGCCTTGCCGATGACGCCGTAAGCCGAAGCCGGGCCGCTGTAGGGCATCGTCTGCCCGATCTTAATCTCGGTCGCGCTTACGCCCGGCGTGCCCGCGGCGCAGGCGGAGCCTGCCGCCAGGGCCACGGCGAGAAGCGCCGTCCCCGCCACCGAGAACTTCAATCCTAGCATATTCCTCTCCTACTTGTGCCAAACCACAGGTGTAACAGCGGAGCCGACCGGCCGCTGCCGCATATAGCCAATGATTCTTTACAACGAGCCGGGAGGTATTGTCCTGAAAATTATCCCTGAAGCGGGCAAAATTATAAAACAATACTAGTCTTAACGAATGCGGGCTTGCGGCGGCTCTGCCACGGACGAGCCGTTCGGCGGGATGGCATTCCGGTCGGGAGGAACGAAGGCTGGGGGATGAATGAAGCCTGGGGGGATGAATAAAAGAGGATGAAACTCAAGGAAACTGGGGCGAGAGACCGGGATCGAACCGGCGACATTCAGAGCCACCATCTGGCGCTCTAACCAACTGAGCTACTCCCGCCGCAACGAGGGCTGTATTAACGGGGCCGGCGGTGCGGGTCAAGCCACCAATCGGGCCGGCCTCAGTGTCCCTGCGCCGCGACGGCATTTCCGCCCGCGCGGGCGGCGCCGAAGTGGCGGGCCAGGCGCTCCAGCGCCGCCTCGATCACCGCATCGTCCTTGCAGAAGCAGAAGCGTGCCACATGGCCGAATCCCGCCTTTTCGCCCTCGGCATAGAAAGCGCTGACCGGCACCGCGGCGACGCCCGCCCGGGTGACGATATGGCGGCAGAATTCCTCGCCGCTGCCTTTGAAGCCGAGCGGGCGGAAATCGGCGTTGAGAAAATAGGTGCCCTGGCAGGATGCGGTGGTGAAGCCGATCGCTTCCAGCCCGGTGCGCAGGCGGTCGCGCTTGCCTTCCAGAGCCTGGGCCAGGCCGGTGAAATAGCGCTCGTCCTTGGCCAGGCCGAAGGCGACCGCGCGCTGAAGATTGGGCGGCGTGGTGAAGGTCACGAACTGATGCGCCCGGGCCACGACATCGAGCAGCGGCTTGGCGGCGGTGACATAGCCGATCTTCCAGCCGGTGAGCGAGAAGGTCTTGCCCGCCGAGCCGATGCGCAGGCAGCGCTCTTCCATGCCGGGCAGCGTCATCAGCGGCACATGGCGGTGGCCCTGAAAGACGATATGCTCGTAGACCTCGTCGCAGACGGCATAGGAATCGTATTTCTGGCAAAGATCGGCGATGAAGCCGAGTTCGGATTGATCGAACACCTTGCCGGTCGGGTTCATCGGCGAATTGAGCAGAATGAGCTTGGTGCGCGGGCTGAAAGCCTGCGCC
This sequence comes from uncultured Rhodospirillales bacterium, assembly GCA_937905845.1. Taxonomy (GTDB): domain Bacteria; phylum Pseudomonadota; class Alphaproteobacteria; order Ferrovibrionales; family Ferrovibrionaceae; genus CALCYJ01. Next base: position 5,221 of record CALCYJ010000018.1, on the reverse strand, counting down.
AGTTCCGTCCGCGGCAGCGCCCAGTCCGGCGGCGCGAGGCGGACCAGGCGCGGCACCGCGCCAGCCAGGCGGACGATCGGCAAGTAGCTGTCGTAGAGCGGCTCCAGCAGCACCACCTCGTCGCCCGGCTCCAAGAGGGCGAGCAGGCAATCGGTGATCGCCTCGGTCGCGCCGGAAGTAACCATGACCTGGCTCATGGCATCGACCTTGAGGCCATAGAAGCGCTTGGCATGCGCCGCCACCGCCTGCCGGAGTTCGGGCACACCCATCATGGAGGGATATTGATTGGGCGGGTTCTCCAGCGCCGCCGACGCCTGCTGCCGCACGTCGTCGGGCCCGTTGCCGTCGGGAAAGCCTTGCCCGAGATTGATCGCCCCGTGCTTGACCGCGAGCTGCGACATCACCTCGAAGATCGTCGTGCCATAGCTCGAAAGAATCCGATTAGCCGGCCGCACTGCCGCCCTCCCTCACCGATGCCCTACAGCGCGCGCCCCGCGCCATCCGGGACAGCGATCGTCCCGGAGAAACAATGCCGAAGGCAAGGCAGCGGGGCAAGGGGGCTCGGAGACGAGCGCAATGGGAGGGACCTGCGCTCGCCCCGCGGATCGCGGCCGACGGAGCGGACAGGAGCACCCCGATCAGCCGGATCAAACCGCTATGATGCCAAAATAAACAGTTTTATTTCAAGATATTGGATTGTTTTTTTATGGCGATACTTCAGGATACGAAAGCTTCCGGCACCGGGTTTTCGCCCAGCGCATGGCGCAAGATGGCCCAGTGCATCGCCTCGTCGCCGAGGATGCTGGCGGCGGCCTTGGCGAGGTCGCGGTTCTGGAAGGCGGGAACCGCGCCGAGATAGGCCGAGACCGCGCCCTTCTCCAGCGAGGCGGCGAAGCGCAGAACGTCGGCCTGGGTCTTGAGGCTTGAGACCGGGTAATGATAGTCCGCCGGCTTCATGGCGCTCACCGGCGTACCACCGAGCTTGGTGATGGTCGAGGAGAGAATGTCGGCATGCTGCTTGTGCTGCGACTGGAACTCGACCGCGATATGCAGCACCGGCTTTTGCAGCAGCCCGCTCTCGGCGCCGATCTGATAGGCGGCGATGGCGCCGTATTCCAGGCCGAGCGCCGAATTGAGAATGCCGACGTCGGACGAGGTATCGCCCCCGCTCATCGCCGCCAGCGCCGGGCGGCCGGCCAACAGGGCAACCGCCGTTGCCGACAGGGTCGTCTTGCCGACCCCGCTCAAAAAGCGGCGGCGCGAGCCCTCCGTCTGTGTCACGACGCCGATAAGATCTGTCCCAAGCATGATCGTTCTCCGTATGACGATGGGGTGCGAGAGGAAGACGAACACCCGACAAGTGCCGCTCCCTGACGAAAGCTTTTACGCAGAAGGCGGGCGCTTGGATGATGCCTGCGGAAAATAAGTTCCCGGAACCCTGAGCCTGGCCATGCATCTAATCTGCTGACCGGGCGGGCGCGCGAGGCCGGCGCGATGATTTGAGCAAGGGGCGGAAAAATCTGTTTTCAAAGCGATTTCAGCGGCTTGAATCGGGTTTTTCGATTCAATTTATCGCAATGTTGTCGTAACGAATTATGAACTTATCGGTTGCCAAAATCCCTTGTAGCGGTAATTGTTTCAAACTGTTTCATCGGGGGAAGAGTCTGTTTCTTCGGGGAAAGAACCTGCTTCTTCTGGGAAAGAACGGGGGGGACATGAAAAAGGGGGCTGTTGCCGCCGTGCTGGCGGCGATTCTCGTGATTGCACCGCTCACCGGGGCGTCCGCCATGAACTGCGTGCAATATGTGCGCAGCGCCTCGTCCTTCAATCTTTCGGGCAATGCCTGGCTGTGGTGGTATCGCGCCGCCGGGATCTATCCCCGCGGCCAGCAGCCGGCGTCCGGCGCCGTCATGGTGTTCCGGCGAACCTCGCGCCTGCGCGATGGCCATGTCGCCCTGGTTTCCCGGGTGATCGACCGCGATACGGTTCTGCTCGATCAGGCCAACTGGGCGTCGCGGCGGATCAACAAGGGCCGCGTCGATATCGATGTGAAGGCCCGCGATTGTTCGCGCCGCCACGATTGGTCGGCGGTCTGCGTCTGGAACGCCCACGCGCATACCTACGGCAGGCCCTATCCGATCACCGGCTTCATCTATCAACCCGGCCAGACGCCGGCGAACCGCGATGCGCTGGCCACCCGGCCGACGCACGCCCACCACCCGGGCCGGGGCTGACGCGAGTGCCACTCGTCTCCGGATATTTGCCGCCGGCGCGGCCGGCGCCGTCGCGGCGGCGGCTTAGGCCTTAACCGGATCCATCTCGATTCCATCAAGGGGAAAGTGCCGGTCCGGCGCGGTGGCCGGAAAGCCGCTTGCGGCGCTGGCGAAGCCGTGTCGGCGGCAGACTCATGGTAACGATCGTCCCCTGCCCGACCCGGCTCGAAATCGTCAGCCCGCCGCCATGCAGCTCCATGAACGCCTTGGCCAGCGGTAGGCCGAGGCCGGCGCCTTCGAAGTGGCGGGTGACGATCGCCTTGGCCTGGCCGAAGGGCTCGAGCACCTGCTCGATATCCTCGTCGGCGATGCCGGCGCCGCTGTCGGCGACGCGGATCTCCAGCGTCCCGTCGGCGGCAACATCGGCCGAGACCTCGATATGCCCGCCCGCCGGCGTGAATTTGGTGGCATTGGACAAGAGATTGAGCAGCACCTGCCGCAGCAGCCGCGCATCGGCGATCACCGTCGGCAGATCGTCCGGCGTTTCCAGCACGATGCGCAAGCCCACGCGGGCGGCGCGGTCGGTAAAGAGCTGAACGGCGCCCGAGAGAAGTGCTGGCACGCCGATCTCGCTCACGGCCAACTCGTACTTTCCCGCCTCCACCTTGGCCAGGTCGAGAATGTCGTTGATGATGGCAAGAAGATGCCGGCCGCTGTCGAGCACATGGTCGGCATATTCGCCGTATTTCGGCGAGCCCATCGGCCCGTGCACCTTGCCGGTCATCATTTCGGAAAAGCCGATGATGGCATTGAGCGGCGTGCGCAGCTCGTGGCTCATATGGGCCAGGAACTGAGACTTCGCGCGGCTGCCGGCCTCCGCATCCTCCTTGGCGGCGATCAGTTCGGCGCGCTCGCGGGCGCGCTCGGAAATGTCGCGCACAACGACGCAGGCCAGCAGTTCGCCCCGGGTCCCGGTATAGAGCGAGCTTGAAACCTCGGCCGGAAAGCGCTCGCCCCCGTTACGGATCATCGTCAGCTCGCCGAAGAAATAGCCGCTGCGGGCGCGTTCGGCCAAGGCGGCGGCCAGGCGCGGATCGGTAAGATCGAAGAAAACATGATAGCGCAGGCCCACGATCTCGGCTTCCGGATAGCCCAGCATGCGGCAGGCCGCGGCATTGACCGCCAGGACCTCCCGGTCCGGCAGGAAGAGGAAAATGCCGTCGCGGATATTGGCGACGAGGGCGCGGTAGCGCTGCTCGTTGTGCCGGACCTCGGCCAGCGCCGCATCGGCCGCCCGGCGCAGGCCCGCTTCCAGCCGGTGCATCGCCCATTCCTTGAAGGCCAGCGCCGCCACGAGGAAAATGCCGAGCGAGGCCACGACCAGGATGAGTTCCTGATCGAGCGTGCGGTGCGTCACCGCCCCGGTCATGGCGATGACGAAGATCGCCAGCGGCGTCACGACGGCCTCGATCAGGCCGAGCCGGCCCGCCTGCTCGCGTGGGGCCTGCGGCACGCCGGCCGCCTGCTCGAAGGCCGCCCACCAGATCAGGGCAAAGCCCAGGACCCAGAGGAAATCGAAACGCGCCCCCGCCTCGTAACTATGACTGAGGAGGGCGCGGCAATAAAGCAGATCGACCCAGGCATGCGCAAACATGCCCAGGATCAGGATGACGACGACGAAACGCTTGCGCCCCCAGGCATAGAAAGCGCCGCGGTAGAGGCCGAAGATCAGCGTCGTGAGATAGAGCACCGGATAGGCCAGCGCGGTCACGACATAAAGCGGGCCGTCGCTCAGCAGGCCGTCGCTGGAATGGCGCACGGAACTGTTGAAGGCCATCGGCACCACGACCAGGAGCGTCGCGCCGACGATCAGGAGATTGCCCGCCTGCACCCGCGCCAGGCCCGGGGTGGTTTCCACCGGGCGATAGAACAGCAGCCCGGCGGCAAAGAGCGGCGCCATGCCGAGAAAGCCGATATTGCCGAGGCTTGGAAACGGGGTATTGATGCCGAGCACAAGCTCGTTCCAATCCCACAGGACCATGCCGCCGGTCCACAGCAGGCAGCCCAGCGCGAACAGGTGCCAGGCAATGCGGTCGGCGCCGGTCGACCGGCGCGCCGCATCGAGGCATTTCAGGCCGGCGAGAAGGGCGATGATGGTCCAGACGCCGTCCGACCAGCCGTGAATGGCTGCGCTATCGGCATGCGGCAGCCGGTCGATCCACCAGCAGAGCACCGTCAAGGCAAAGAGCGCCACGACGAGACGTCGTCGCCGCTGCGCAATATCACCGCCGCGAAAAATACCTTCAAGCCCCATAACGCCATACTTCGGGCGTCTGGTTAAGAATATCTAAAAGAGCCGTGGCGCAGGGCTGGAACCTGTTGTCGCAAAAGTGGACACCCCTTTTGCGACAACAGGCTCAGATATTGATTTGGCGCGAATTCTGATCGACCGGCTGATCCAGCCGGTCGGAAAGCGCGCTAATGGGCCGAGATCGGCCCGCCGTCGAATTTCGTCCGTTTCATGAGCAGGACCAGCGGCACGAAGGCCACGAAAAGCACCGCCAGGAACCAGAAATCGTCGAGATAGGCCAGAAGTGTCGCCTGTTGGTCCAGCATCTGGCTGATCATGCCTTGAGCGCGCAAGGTGGCGGCGGCGAGCGTGCCGCCTTGGGTATGCATCGCCTGCGTCAGGGACGCCAGCTGGGAAAGATATTGCGGATTGGTCGGATTGACATGTTTGACCATCAGCGCCTGATGGTACTGCGTCCGCTGCGACAGGATGGTGGTCAGGATCGAGATGCCGATGCTGCCGCCGAGATTGCGCGAGAGGTTGATGATGGCCGAGGCATTGCCGCTTTTCTCCGGCGGCAGGCCGGTCGAATAGGAGGAATTGATCGGAATGAACAGGAAGGCCAGCCCCACCCCCTGGATCATGCGGGTGATGGAGATGGGCCAGAAATCGAGCTGGAGATCGAAACCCGTCAGATTGTAGAGCGCGAAGGAACAGG
>CALCYJ010000017.1 GCA_937905845.1 uncultured Rhodospirillales bacterium | reverse complement strand
CTGCCTCCGACTCGGCGTTGGTGCGCGCTCGCATCGCCACCGCATCCGCCGCGTTCTGCAGCAGGTTGGTCAGCGCCTGCCCCAGCAGCCGCCGGTCGCACGGCGCCACCGGCCCGCGCTCGGGAATATCCGTCACCCAGGCGATCTGCGGCCGCGCCGTACGTTGCAGCACCAGCGCCTCGCGCGCCACCCGCCCCACATCCTCCAGGCGGATCACCGGCTGCGGCATCCGCGCGAAGGCGGAGAACTCGTCCACCATCCGCCCGATATCGCCCACATGGCGCACGATGGTGTCGGCGCACTGGATGAACGTCTCGGGGTCCGAGGTGATCTCGCGGGTGAACCGCCGCTTCAGCCGCTCGGCGGAAAGCTGGATCGGGGTCAGCGGGTTCTTGATCTCGTGGGCGATCCGCCGCGCGATATCGGCCCAGGCGGCGGTGCGCTGCGCCGAAACGAGGTCGGTCACGTCGTCGAAGGTGACGACGAAGCCCCGCGTCTGCTCGCCGCTGTGCTCGGCGGCGACGCTCACCATGAGATTGCGCGGGCGCCCGGAGCGCACGATGTTCACCTGGCGGTAGACCGGGCGGTCGGGCCTGGCCCTGGCCTCGGCGAGCAGGCTCGCCATCTCCGGCACCGCGTCTTCGAGCGCATGGCCGACGAGCTGCTCGGATGGCGTCTGGAGCAGGCGGATGGCGGAGGGATTGGGCAGCGTGATGCAGCCATCGGCCCCCAGGCCGATCACGCCGGCCGAAACGCCGGAGAGCACCGTTTCGGTGAAGCGGCGCCGCTCGTCGAGCTGGCGGTTGGCCTCCACCAGTTCGCGGCGCTGGCTTTCGAGCTGCATCGTCATGCGGTTGAAGGCGCGGCCGAGCCGGCCGATCTCATCGTCTGGCAGATGCTCGTCGACCCGGGCGGAAAGATCGCCCTCCCGCACGCGCTCGGCGGCGCCGATCATGCTCGAGATCGGCCGCACCAGCCGCGTCGCCACCGCGAGGCCGAGCGAGACGGCCGCCAGCAGCACCAGAAGCGAGATCACCATGAAGACCAGCGCGAAGGTGATCTCCATGCCGGAGCGTTCCTTCTCCAGCCGGTCGTATTCCTCCGCCGCCTTGCGCGTGCGCACCAGGTGATCCATCACCTTGGGCTCGATGAAGCGGCCAACGTAGAGATAGGTGCCGAGATAATTGTCGAGCCGCACCAGCGCCCGCACCCGGTCCTCGTAATCCGAGGTGAGGACGACCACCTGGCCCTGGGAGGCCTTCTCGATCGCCCAGTCCGGCACCTTGTCGAATTGCATCAGCAGGCTCAGGCTGGAGCGGGCGAGGATGGTGCCGTTGCGCTCGAACATCATGGCTTCGGACAGCGAGCGCGCCTGCACTTCCGCATCCATGGCGCGCGCGAGCAGCTTGGGATCGTGGGAAAGCTCGGGCGCGTCGCGGTTGAGATCGGCCGCCATCGCCAGAACGTCGGCGCGGATGGCGTTGCGGTGCTCGTTGATATAGGCCTCGGCCACCGCGACGGATTCCTGCACCGCCGTGGAGACGCGGGTGCTGAACCAGGCCTGAAGCCCGAGGTTGAAGAACAGCACCGAGAAGACGGCGACGATGATCGCCGGCGTCACCGCGATGACGCTGAAGAGGGCGACGAGCCGGGTATGAAGCTCGGAGCCGGCGGCGCCCGAGCGCCGCTCCGACCACAGCCGCACCAGCCGCCGCACCACCACCGCGAGAAGCAGCAGCACCAGCACCAGATCGGCCAGCAGCAGCACGCGCACGAGATCGGGATGGGGCACCAGCGGCTTGGCGCCGGTGAGCGACAGATAGGTGGCGATGCCGCTCGCCATCGCCGCCAGCGCCAGGAGCAGGGCGAGCTTACGCGCCAGGCCGACCTGCCGGCTCCAGTGCAGGAGGCGGGTGGCCAGGATTTCGCCCGGCAGTTCCGATTTGCTCGCCATGGCCTCTCTGGACTGCCCTACGCAAGCCTTGTCCGCGGCGCGCGGCGCGCATCGCCGGCCCGCCGCCTAATCCGGCGCCGGCACCGCAACCTGCCGCCGACCAGCCCTCATTCTATATCACTTGAGTCCGCGCACCACATTGATATCGAGATCGCGGATCTTCTTGCGCAGGGTATTGCGGTTGAGGCCCAGAAGCTGCGCCGCCCGGATCTGGTTGCCGCGCGTCGCCGCGAGCGTCAGCGCGATCAGCGGCCGTTCGATCTCGCGCAGCACCCGGTCATAGAGGCCGGCCGGCGGCAGGCCTTCGCCATGGGCGTTGAAATAGCGCACGAGCTGGCGCTCGACGGTGGCGCCGAGATTGTCGTCCTCGCCGCCCTCATCAAGGGTGGTCAGCGCCGGCTTGGGCTCGGCCAGTTCGGTCGCGTTGACCTCGAAACCGATCACCTCCTCGGAATGCAGCGCGGCGAGCCGGCGCACCAGATTCTCCAACTCGCGCACGTTGCCGGGCCAGCGATAGCGCTTCAGCCGCTCCAGCGCCTCCGGCGCGATGACCTTGGCCGGCAGCCCCTCCTCCTGCGCCAGCTTGAGGAAATGGCGCGCCAGATCGGGAATGTCCTCCGTGCGCTCGCGCAGCGCCGGCAGCCGGATCGGCACCACATTGAGGCGGTAGAAGAGATCCTCGCGGAACAATCCCTGATTGATCGCCTGGCGCATCTCGCGATTGGTGGCGGCGATGATGCGCACGTCGGTGCGGATGATGGCGCGGCCGCCGACGGTGGTATATTCGCCCTGCTGCAACACGCGCAGCAGCCGGGTCTGCGCCTCCATCGGCATGTCGCCGATCTCGTCCAGGAACAAGGTGCCGCCGTCGGCCTGCTCGAAGCGGCCCTTAGTGCGGGCGGCGGCGCCGGTGAAGGCGCCCTTCTCATGGCCGAACAATTCCGATTCGATCAGCTCGCGCGGGATCGCCGCCATGTTCACCGCGATGAAGGGGCCGTTGCGCCGCTTGCCGTATTCGTGCAGCGCCCGCGCCACCAGCTCCTTGCCGGTGCCGCTCTCGCCGGTGATCATCACCGTGAGATCGGTCGCCATGAGGCGGGCCAGCACGCGATAGATGTCCTGCATCGCCGGCGAGCGCCCGATCAGCGGCAATCGCTCGTCCTCGCCGCCCGGCTCCGCCGCCTTGGACGGGCTCGCGCGCGGCCCGGCCAGGGCCCGCTCGACCACCCGCACCAGCTCGTTCAGATCGAAGGGCTTGGGCAGATATTCATAGGCGCCGCGCTCGGCCGATTTCACCGCCGTCAGCAGCGTGTTCTGCGCGCTCATCACCACGACCGGAAGCTCGGGCCTGAGCTTGCGGATGCGCGGCAGGAGATCGAGGCCGTTCTCGTCGGGCATCACCACGTCGGTGATGACGAGATCGCCCTGGCCATCCGCCACCCAGCGCCACAGCGTCGCGGCATTGCCGGTGCTGCGCACCTCGTAGCCGGCGCGGCCCAGGGCATGGTCGAGCACGGTGCGGATGCCGCGGTCGTCGTCGGCGATGAGAATGGTGCCGCCCGCCATCTTTATGCTCCCTGACCACGGGCGCCGGGGCCTTGATCGGCGCCTGGACCCTGATCGGCGCCTGGATCCTGATCGATGCCAAGGCCCTGATCGATACCGGCGCCCGGCGCCAGGCCCTGGTCCAAGGCCGCCTCGTGCAGCGGCAGCAGCATGCGGAAGATGGTGCGCCGGGGCTGGCTGTCGCATTCCACGATGCCGCCGTGATCGCCGATGATCTTGGCGACGAGCGCAAGGCCAAGGCCGGTGCCCGACGCCTTGGTGGTGACGAAGGGATCGAACATGTGGGGCTTCAGATCCTCGGGCACGCCGGGACCGTTATCCTGCACGCAGACTTCGAGGGGGAGATGGAGCCGCTCGCGCCGGCCACGGACCGCCAGCCGCACGCCCTGGCGATAGGCGGTCGAGATCTGGATCTCGCCGCCACCGGCCGGCACCGCCTCGGCGGCATTCTTCACCAGATTGAGGAAGACCTGCACCAGTTGGTCGCGGCTGCCCAGAACCGGCGGCAGCGAGGGGTCGTAGCGTTCGATGAAACGCACGCCGCGGGCGAAGCCCGTCTGCGCCACCTTGCGCACATGCTCCAGCACCTGATGGATATTGACCGGGCCCTTGGGCATCGGCCGCTTGTCGGAAAAGACCTCCATGCGATCGACCAGGGCACAGATCCGGTCGGTCTCGTCGCGGATGAGGCGGGTCAGTTCGCGGTCGGCGGTGCTGGCGTTCTGCTCCAGGAGCTGGGCGGCGCCGCGGATCCCCGACAGCGGGTTCTTCACCTCGTGCGCCAGCACCGCGGCGATGCCGGTTATCGAGCGGACGGCGCCGCGATGGGTAAGCTGGCGGTACATCTTCGAGGCGATTGTGCGCTGTTCCAGATGCACGACCACCCAGCCGGCATGTTCCTGGAGCGGGCTCACCTGGATATTGACGGTATGGGCGCCGATGCGGGGATTGGCGATCTCGACGCCATATTCGGAGACCGTCTGCCGCTCGCCCCGCACCTGGCCGACCAGGGCGGCGAGCGGGCTGTCGGAGGGCACGAGGTCGTGCAGCCCCTGGCGGCACAGCACGCTCGCGCCGGCGGCGAAGAACTGCTCGGCGGCCGCATTGGTGAAGCGGATCTGCCCGCGATCGTCCGCCACGAGGACGGGATCGGGCAGCGCCCCCAGCACCGCGGTCAGATCAAGCGCCGGCGGCGCCTGTTCCCCCGGCAGGCTCATGCCGCCAGCCGGTCCAGCAGCGGCGCGTAGAAGGCCTCGACCATCCCCGCCACTTGCGCTGGCTCGCCCTCGGTCATGATTCGGTTGCGGAATTCCGCCGACCCCGGCAGGCCCTTGGTATACCAGGCGACATGCTTGCGCGCGATGCGGCTGCCGGCCTCCGCGCCGTAATGTTGCAGCATCGCCTCGTAATGTTCGAGCAGCAGGTCGCGCTGGCGCGTCAGCGGCGGATCGGGCAGGCGCTCGCCGGTGCGGAGGAAATGCGCGACCTGGCGCAGCAGCCACGGCCGGCCATAGGCACCGCGGCCGATCATCACTCCATCGGCACCCGAAAGCGCCAGCGCCGCCCGCGCATCCTCCAGCGTTTCGATATCGCCGTTGACGATCACCGGGATCTTTACCGCCCGCTTCACCGCGGCGATAAAGGCCCAGTCGGCGCGGCCGCGATAGAGCTGCGTCCGGGTGCGGCCGTGCACCGTCAGCATGCGGATGCCGGATGCCTCGGCGATGCGGGCCAGTTCCGGCGCGTTGCGGTGGACATCGTCCCAGCCGGTGCGCATCTTGAGGGTGACCGGCAGGTCCACCGCCCTGACCGTCGCCTCCAGGATGCGCGCCGCGTGATCGAGGTCGCGCATCAAGGCCGAGCCGGCGTGGCCGTTCACCACCTTTTTGACCGGGCAGCCCATGTTGATATCGATGATGGCGGCGCCGCGATCGGCATTGAGGCGCGCCGCCTCCGCCATCACCGCGGGCTCGCAGCCGGCAAGCTGCACCGCCATGGGAAATTCCTCCGGCGCCGTCTCGGCCATCAGCAGCGACTGGCGCGTCTCGCGGATCATCGCCTGCGAGGCGATCATCTCGGAAACCACCAGCCCGGCGCCCTCCCGCGCCACCAGGCGCCGGAACGGCAGGTCGGTCACTCCCGACATCGGGGCGAGGATCACCGGATCGGCCAGTACCACCGGCCCGATGGCAATAGGCGCGGCCGGCGGCAGGGGCACTCCGGCATCCGGCTCGGCGAGGGCATTCTGCGAATTGATCATATTTTGTGCACGACGCTACAATGCTTAATATTTGAGCAAATAACCACGATCCATGGCGCAATGCAACAGAAATCTTCCGCCCCTCCCGAACGGACAGGCCGAAAGGATAAGGCCTCGCACCGGCTCAGGCTTGCTTTGCCGCCGCCGCCGGCGCGCGATAGGATCGCGGTGGAAGCCGCAAGACACGGCGGAAAAGAAGCGTGCGATGGGCACCGATTTGCATGACTGATCCGGCATGACGAATGTTGCCCTTCTGGTCGCCGCCGGCCGGGGTACCCGCCTTGGCGCCGCCGTGCCGAAGCAATATCTGCCGCTCGGCGGCCGGCCGGTCTTGGCCCACGCCATCGCCGCCTTCGCCCGCCATCCCGAGGTGAGCGCGGTACGGGTGGTGATCCAGCCCGAGGATCGCGAGCGCTATGACGCGGCGGCGGCGGGTTTCGCCGTGCTCGAGCCGGTCTCGGGCGGCGCCAGCCGACAGGAATCGGTGTGCCTCGGCCTGGAAAGCCTGGCGGCGCTGGCGCCGGCACGGGTGCTGATCCACGATGCCGCCCGCCCCTTCGTCGCGCCCCACCTCATCAGCCGTGTCCTGGCGATGCTCGACATGGCGCCCGGCGCCATCGCCGCCTTGCCGCTCGCCGACAGTCTGAAGCGCGGCCACGCCGGGACGGAAGGCGCCGCCTTCGTTGCGGGCGATGTCGCGCGCGAGGATCTGTGGCGGGCGCAGACGCCGCAGGCCTTCCGCTTTCCCGAGATCCTCGCCGCCCACCGCGCCGCCCGGGGCCAGGATTTGAGCGACGACGCGGCGGTCGCAACTTCGGCCGGGCTTGCCGTCCGCCTGGTTGCGGGCGAGGCGGAGACGTTCAAGATCACCACCGCGGAAGATCTAGCCGAGGCGGAACGGCGGCTCCTAGGCCGGCTCGGCGATATCCGGGTCGGCACCGGATTCGACGTGCACGCCTTCGCGCCGGCCGCGGATACGGCGGCGGATTCGGCCGTGGATTCGGACCGCCGGCTGATGCTCTGCGGCGTCGCGATCCCGGGCGAGCGGGCGCTGGCCGGCCATTCCGACGCCGATGTGGCGCTGCATGCCTTGACCGACGCCCTGCTCGGCGCGATCGGCGCCGCCGATATCGGCGCGCATTTCCCGCCCTCCGACCCGGCGTTTCGCAGCGCCGCCTCGGCAGGCTTCCTGCGCCATGCCGTCGATCTCGTCCGGGCGCAGGGCGGCATGATCGCCCATCTCGATTTGACCCTCATCTGCGAACGGCCGAAGATCGCGCCCCATCGCGAAGCCATGCGCGCCGCCGTCGCCGAGATCGCCGGCCTGGCGCCCGAGAGGGTCAGCATCAAGGCCACCACCACCGAGCGGCTGGGCTTCACCGGCCGGGGCGAAGGCATCGCCGCGCAGGCGGTGGCGACGGTGCGCCTGCCATGAGCGCAAGCCCGGGCCCGGCGCCGCATTCCCGACCGGCCATGCTGGTCGCGACCTTTGGCGGCATCGGCCTGCTGCCCGGCGCGCCAGGGACCTGGGGCTCCCTGATCGCGCTGCCTTTGGCCTTTGCCCTGATGGCGCTGGGCGGCCGGGCCCTGCTTCTGGCCGCCGCGGTCGCGCTGTTCGCCGCCGGCTGCTGGGCCGCCGGCCGCTATGCCAGCGCCACCGGCGTGCACGATCCGGGCAGCGTGGTGGTGGACGAAGTGGCGGGGCAGTGGCTGACGCTGCTCGGCGGCGGGCTGGCGATGGGTTGGCGCGGATTTCTGATGGGCTTCGTGCTGTTCCGCCTGTTCGACATTGTGAAGCCCTGGCCGGTCTCGCTTGCCGACCGCCGGGTTCCGGGCGGTTTCGGCGTCATGCTGGACGACGGGCTGGCGGCAATCTATGCCGGCATCGCGCTTCATCTTCTCCTGCCCCTGATCGCGAGGCTTTGAGATGTTTCCCCCCGAACTCGTCGCCCAGGCGGAAAACCTGCTCGCCCGGGCCCGCAACCGCGGGTTGAGGCTCGCCACGGCCGAAAGCTGCACCGGCGGCCTGATCGCCGCCCTTCTCACCGAGGTCGCCGGCGCCTCCGATGTTTTCGAACGCGGCTTCGTGACCTATTCCAACGAGGCGAAGGAAACGCTTCTGGGCGTGCCGGCGGCCCTTCTCGCAACGGAGGGCGCGGTGAGCGCGCCGGTCGCCCGCGCCATGGCGGAAGGGGCTCTGGCGCGGGCGCCCGTCGGCCTGACGCTCGCCGTCACCGGGGTTGCGGGCCCGGGCGGCGGCAGCGCGGCGAAGCCGGTCGGGCTGGTGCATATCGCCGCCTCCGCCACCGGCCGCCCGACGCTCCATGCCGAGCACCGCTTCGGCCCGCTCTCGCGCAGCGAGATCCGTGGCCGTTCCGCCGCCGCCGCCATCGCCCTGGCGGCGCAGCTTCTCCCATGACGCCCGATCTCGATTCCGATCCCGGGCCGCTGGCCGCGAACAAAACCACGGTTGCACCCCTGCGCCCGGCCGCGCCCGAGGGGCTCGACGTGCTCATCGCCGGCGGGCTCTTCCTCGCCCTGCTGGGCGCGATGATCGGAATCATCCTGCTGCTCGATCCGCCGGGCCATCACCCGCTGGATACGCCCTCGGCCAAGCTCACCCTGACCGCCATCGTGCTGCTCGGGCAGAATATCGCCATCCTCGCCGGCGCCGGCGCCGCGTCCTGGCGCCGTCATCTGGCGCCGGCACGCCTCCTCGCGTTCCGGCCCCTGTCCTGGCCGCTCTGCCTGCTCGCCATCCTGGCCGGCGCCATCATGGGCATCGGCCTCGATTTCGCGGTGCAGCTCGTGCAGCATCTCCTGGGCCTGCCGCTGCGCACGCCGGGGGCGGAGCTGCTGGCGCCGGCGGGATTCACCTGGACCGCCTTCGCCACCATCTTCGTGCTTGGCGCCCTGCTCGCGCCCTTCTGCGAGGAAGTGCTGTTCCGCGGCCTGCTGTTCGGCTGGCTCCGGCGCCGCATGCGGGCATGGCTCGCCGCCCTTCTGAGCGCCATCCCCTTCGGCATCATGCATGTCGAGCCGCTGCACGTGCTCTATGCGACGGTCGCGGGCTTCCTGCTGGCGCTGCTGTTCCATCGCACCGGCAGCCTGTGGGCCAGCATCATCGCCCATGTCACCATCAATGCCATCGCCATCATCTCGGTCTATGTCGCGCTGGCGGCCGGCGTGCCCATCAGCCAGATCTAGCGCGGGCGAGACTTACGTTCGCATCACGCCGGATGGCGGCCCGGCAGCGGCAGGGCGGGCGGACGGCCGTAGAGCGCCACGGCGCGGCTCTCGAACGCGCTGACCATGCGGTGGACGGCTTCGTTGAACAGCAGGCCGATGGTGCTCTGGAGCAGGCGCGAGCGGAACTCGAAATCGACATAGAAATCGATCAGGCAGCCATGCTCGCCTTCGGGGAGGAATTCCCAATGGTTGGTGAGATGGCGGAAGGGTCCTTCCGAATAGGCGACATCGATGCGCCGCGGCCGGTCCAGAACCACTTTCGAGGTGAAGCGCTCGCGGAAGACCTTGAAGCCGATGACGAGATCGGCGACGACGAGATTGCCCTCGCGGCTGCGGATGCGGGCGCCGGTGCACCAGGGCAGGAATTCCGGATAGAGGTCGATCGCCGCGACCAGATCGAAAAGCTGCTCCGGCGTATAGGGCAGAACCCGTTTCTCGGCATGGGTCGACATCGGGCGTTCTCTCAGGCCGGTTGCGCAAGCCGGGCCTGGCGGTTCTCGCGCAGCGCCCGGAAATCGGCACCGGCATGGTGCGAGGAGCGCGTGAGCGGCGAGGCCGCGACCATGAGAAAGCCTTTGGCATAGGCCATCTCGCGATAGGAATCGAATTCCTCCGGCGTGACGAAACGATCGATGGCGGCATGTTTGCGCGTCGGCTGGAGATATTGCCCGATGGTGATGAAATCGACCGCGGCCGAGCGCAGATCGTCCATCACCTGATAGACCTCCGCCTTGTCCTCGCCCAGGCCAACCATGATGCCCGACTTCGTGAAGGCGCCGGGTGAAAGCTCCTTCACCCGGTCGAGCAGGCGGAGCGAGTGGAAATAGCGCGCGCCGGGGCGGATCGCGGGATAAAGCCGCGGCACCGTCTCGAGATTGTGGTTGAACACGTCGGGGCCGGCCGCGACCACGGTTTCCAGCGCCCCCGCCTTATGCAGGAAGTCGGGGGTCAGGACCTCGATGGTGGTGGCGGGCGCGCGGGCGCGGATGCTGGCGACGACGCGAGCGAAATGGCCCGCGCCCCCATCCTCCAGATCGTCGCGATCGACCGAGGTGATCACCACATGTTCAAGGCCAAGGCGCGCCACCGCCTCGGCGACATGTTCGGGCTCGTGGGGATCGAGCTGGTCCGGGCGGCCGGTCGCGACATTGCAGAAGGCGCAGGCGCGGGTGCAGACCGAGCCCAGGATCATCACCGTCGCATGACGCTCCTTCCAGCATTCCCCGATATTGGGGCAGGCCGCCTCCTCGCACACGGTATTGAGCTTAAGCTCGCGCATCATCGCCCGCATCTCGGCGAATTCGCGCGAGACCGGCGCCTTGACCCGGATCCACGCCGGCTTGCGCAGAAGGGGACTGTCGGGCCGGTTGGCCTTCTCGGGATGGCGCAGGCTCTGATCGGTCATGACGGCACTTTCACTGCGGAAGACTCGAGCGGCGGACAACTCTAGAAGTGGATCGCGCGGCCATAGGCGTCAAGCACCGACTCATGCATCATTTCCGAAAGGGTCGGGTGCGGGAAGATCGTGTGCATGAGTTCGGCCTCGGTACTCTCCAGGGTCCGGGCGATGGCATAGCCCTGGATCAGCTCGGTCACCTCGGCCCCGACCATATGGGCGCCGAGCAGTTCCCCGGTCTTGGCATCGAACACCGTCTTGACCAGCCCCTCAGGCTCGCCCAGCGCGATCGCCTTGCCATTGCCGATGAAGGGGAAGCGCCCGACCCGCACCTCGTATCCCGCCGCGCGCGCCGCCGCTTCCGTCAGGCCGACGCTCGCCACCTGCGGCCAGCAATAGGTGCAGCCCGGCACATTGCGCGGATCGAGCGGATGGAGCCCCGGAACCCCCGCGATATGCTCGACGCAGAGCACGCCCTCGTGGCTGGCCTTGTGCGCGAGCCAGGGCGGCCCGACCAGATCGCCGATGGCATAAAGCCCGGGCTCGCCGGTGCGGCACCATTGGTCCACCACGACATGGCCCTTCTCGACCTTGGCCCGCGTTCCTTCGAGCCCGAGCCCCTCGACATTGCCGGTGATACCCACCGCGAGGATGACGCGCTCGACCGTCAGTTCCGACAGTTTGCCATCCGCGCCCTTGAGGCTGGCGGTGACGCTGTCGGCGCCCTTCCTGATGCCGGTCACGGCGGTGCCGGTATGAATCACCATTCCCTGGCGGGCGAACTGCTTGGCGGCGAAGGCCGAGATTTCCGCATCCTCCACCGGCAGCACGCGGTCCAGGATCTCCACCACCGTCACCTCGACCCCGAGCGTGCGGTAGAAGGAGGCGAACTCGATGCCGATGGCGCCCGAGCCGACGACGAGAAGGGATTTCGGCAGGTTCTGCGGCACCATCGCCTCGCGATAGGTCCAGATCAGCCTGCCGTCGGGCTCGAAACCCGGCAGCGTGCGGGCGCGGGCACCGGTCGCCAGAATGATATGGGGCGCCGTCAGCATCACGGCCGCGCCACCCGCAGTGGCCGCGCCACCCGCGGTGGCCGCGCCACCCGCGGTGGCCGCACCACTCGCCGGCTGCACGCGCAGCCGGCCTGGCCCGGCCAGCGTCGCCTCGCCCTTGAACAGGGTGATCTTGTTCTTCTTGAGCAGATGGGCGACGCCGGCGGAAAGCTGGGCCGCGACCTGGCGCGAGCGCTTGATCACGGCGGTGAAGTCGATGCCGACGCCCTCGACCTTGAAGCCGAAACGGTCGGCATGGCGGATCAGGTGATAGACCTCGGCCGAGCGCAGCAGCGCCTTGGTCGGGATGCAGCCCCAGTTGAGGCAGATGCCGCCCAAATTCTCGCGCTCGACTACCGCGACGTTCATCTTGAGCTGCGCCGCGCGGATCGCCGCTACATAGCCGCCAGGCCCGCCCCCGAGGATGATGACGTCGAAAGATGTATCCGCCACGTTCGCGTCCTTTTCAGAGGGGTTCTTCGATGCCGGATTGGGTCGAGCAGTTTTGCGCGATCGCCTTTAATTCGGGATCGCTGCCCAGCAGGCCGGCGATCTGCATCGCGGTCATCGGCGCGCGCTTGGCAAGCGTTGCCACCACGCCGTCGCGCCAGCAGCTGCAGGCCTGGTCGAGCTTGGTCAACTGGTCAGCGACCACGGCCTTGCCGGCCTTTGCGGCGCGCTGCGT
The DNA here is from genome assembly GCA_937905845.1 of uncultured Rhodospirillales bacterium. GTDB lineage: Bacteria > Pseudomonadota > Alphaproteobacteria > Ferrovibrionales > Ferrovibrionaceae > CALCYJ01. The sequence continues at coordinate 221 of CALCYJ010000017.1, read as the reverse complement.
GTAGGTCGCGGTGCAGTTGGCGTTGAAGGTCTGCTTGAACTGCCCGGCGACCGACTGGTCATTGAAGTCCACCTTCACCGAGGTTGCCCAATAGGCGCCGACACCGAACACCAAAATAATGATCGCGATGACGCCGCCGATCGCCCAGAGCGCAATCTTCATCGCGCTCAGACCAGCATCGCGGCCGGGCTTTCCACCAGCCGCTTGAAGGCCGCCAGCAG
>CALCYJ010000016.1 GCA_937905845.1 uncultured Rhodospirillales bacterium | reverse complement strand
TTCCCCCTCCGCCGCCGTACGATGCTCGACGCCGCGCGGGACGATGGCATAATCGCCGGGCCCCATCTCCACGATGTGATCGCGGAATTCGACGCGGAACCGCCCGCGCCAGACCAGGAACATCTCTTCAAGATCCGCATGGTGATGCCAGGGAAACACCCCTTGCACCTTCACGATCTTGACCTCCTGGCCGTTCAGCGACCCGATGATCTTCGGTTGCCAATGTTCCGAGAACAGCGAAAACTTCTCGCTCAGATTGCCATGGTCCATAAATCGGATTCCTGTCCCTCCCGGGCGTCGGCCCGGTTCATGCCACCCCTGTCCTCCGGCCGATCCTAGCGCTCCCGAAACCCGATGACGAGGAATGGGAATGCGATCAGGCCTGGCCGAGCGCCGCCAGCAGCGGGCCGAGTTCGTCGCGGCAGGCGTTCCAGCGGCCCAGGCTGCTGCGATAGAGTGGCCGGCGGACCTGGCTGCGGCTCGCGGTGCGGACGGGGCGTGCCGTCTCGTGAAAGCGCAGGCAGGAATCCTCCCATTCCAGGCCGAGGAAGGCGATCAGCCGCCGCGCCGTGCCTTCGAGATCCTCGACGAGCTTTTCATATTCCACCTCGATGAACCGTTCGGGCGGCAGCACTGCGCGCCAATGCGCCATCAAGGCGGCGTAGCGGCGGTAATAGAGGCCGAGTTCGGCCAGGTCGTAGGAGAATTCCTGTCCGCGGTCGAACAGCTTGGTGTAGCAGGACAGACAGGTGTCGACCGGGTCGCGCCGGCAATGGATGATGCGGGCGCCGGGCAGCGCCAGGTGGATGAGCCCGGCATGGAGGAAATTATCCGCCGCCTTGTCGGTGAAGCGCCGCACGCCGGGCGGCATCGGCGCCGCCAGGGCGAGATAGCGCCGCCCCAGGGCCGCGATCTCCCCGGGCGCCAGCGCCGCGACCGCGGCCGGGTAGGTCGCGCCAAGCTCCGCCACCAGCCGCTCGATATGCGGCTGCTCGCCCAGACCTGCGACTTCGGGGTGCGACGCCAGGATCTGCTCGATCAGCGTGGAGCCCGAACGCGGCATGCCGATCACGAAGACCGGCGCTTCCGACGGTTGGCCTACACCGTCCAGGCGTCGGAACCGTGCCTTTGGAAAAGCCTCGGCAATCGCCACCATCTGCCTCTGGGCGGCCGCGCCGTCATAGAGAAGCGTGGCGCGCTTCAGCCGGCTGCCCTGATGCAGATGGGCGAAAGCGCGCGGCGCGTCCTTGGCATCGAGATAGGCCTTGCCCAGCGCGTAATGCAGCAGGATCCGCTCATCGTCGGACGGCGGGTCGGGTTGCAGAAGATGCTCCATGGCGGCGATGTCGGGATCGGCGGCCGCGAAAATCTTGGTCTCGGCGCGGATGAACCAGCCGAGCGCGAGCCCGCGGTCGAGGTCGAGCGCGCGATCCAGTGCGGATCGTCCCTCGTCGGAGCGGCCCTGCTCCAGCAGCACGACGGCCTTGTGGGCCAACGCCTTGGCCGGTTGCGGCAGCAGGCGGATGGCGCGGTCGAAGGCTTCCAGCGCCGCCTCATCGCGGCCGAGCGCGTGGCAGAACAGCCCCATCGTCTCATGCGCCTTGCCGTTCCCGGGCTCCAGCGCCGCGGCCTCGCGGCAGGCATCCAATCCCTCCGCGGCGCGGTCGAACAGCCGCAGCAGATCGGCGCGCACGAGGAGAACCGCGCCGCTCCGGGGCGCCAGGCCTTGGGCGCGGTCAAGCCAGGCCAGCGCCGCCTCGCGATGATCAAGGCGGCCCTCGGCGATCGCGGCATAGATGTAGGACCCGAGCTGGCGGGGATCGAGTTCTATGGCGCGGCGGGCGTGATCAAGCGAATCGTCGAACCGGCCAAGCTCGCCCAGAAGGCCGGCCAGGTTGTTGTGCGTGACCGCATGGTCCGGATCGATGGCCAGCACCTCGCGATAGGCCGCGAAAGCCGCCTCCCTCTCCCCCAGCCGCTGCAATACGACGGCGAGATTGTTGCGCGCCGCGAGGAGGTCGGGATCGAGCCCGACGGCCCGGCCGAGACAGTCGCGGGCCTGATCGAGCTTACCCGCCTCGATCAGAACCAGTGCCAGGGCTTGCCAGGCCGGCGCGCTGTCGCCCGCCGCGGCAACCGCCGCCCGCGCCGCCGCTTCCGCCGCCGCGCGTTGCGCGGCACCATGATCGGATCCTCTATCCGGATTCAGCGCCCTGCTCCCACGCGATCCTCTGGAACTACCGTAAGGCATGGATTCAAAGCCACAAAGACTTTCTATCGATGGCCAATCCCGTCATTTTCGATAGCGCAGCGCCTCCACCAGCAAGGCGAACGCCGCCGATTGCTGACGTCGGCTGGGGTAATAGAGATGATAGCCGGCGAAAGGCGGACACCAATCCGCCAGCACGCGCACGAGGCTGCCCTCGGCGACATAGGCTTTGGCCTGGTCTTCCAACACGCAGGCGAGGCCGAACCCCGCCACGGCGGCCCGAAAGATCATGGGCACGTTGTTGAACGCCAGTTGGCCTTCCACCCGCACCCGCAATTCGCGTCCGCCCTTTCCGAACTCCCACGCATAAAGCCCGCCGGCGGTCGGCAGGCGAAGATTGATACAGCGATGGCTGGCCAGATCCTGCGGAATTCGCGGCTTGGGATGACGGGCGAAATAGGCCGGCGAACCCACCACCGCCATGCGCAGGTCAGGTCCGATGCGGACGGCAACCATGTCCTTGGCGATCGATTCGCCCAGCCGAACGCCGGCGTCGTAACGCTCGGCCACGATATCCGTAAAACCCGCATCGATGGTGAGTTCGACACGAACATCCGGATAGTCCGGCAGCAGCTTTTGCAGAACCGGCCACAGGAGGCTGTTGGCCGCATGTTCGGAGGCCGTGATGCGGATCGTGCCGGCCGGCCTTTCGCGCAATTCGCCGAGCGAGGAAAGCTCGGCGGCGATGTCGTCGAGCGCCGGACCCAGAATCGTCAGCAGCCGCTCTCCCGCCTCCGTCGGGGCGACGCGCCGTGTCGTGCGGGTCAGCAACCGAACGCCCAGGCGCGTCTCCAACCGCCGTACCGTATAGCTGAGCGCGGATTGCGAGGTGCTAAGCTTCGCGGCCGCGCGGGTGAAGCTCCGCTCCTGCGCCACCGTCAGGAAGGCGTTGAGATCGACCAGTTCGTCGCGCTGCATTCATGAGATCCGGATATAACCTCATGCCGATTATAGCGGCTCAATTGCGCGGCGGCGTCATGCCAAAATTCCGTCAAGGCGGCCGGCAATCCCTGCCCGCCTGACGTGGAAGTCTTCAGCGGCCGATGGTTGCCATCAGCCGCTCGGGATAGCGCTCGCCCGCGATCGGGATCTCTGCCGCGGCGTGCTGGATCTCGGCCAGATCGTCCGCGGTCAATACGACATCGGCCGCGCCGAGGTTTTCCTCCAGGCGGTGCAGCTTGGTGGTACCGGGAATCGGCACGATCCAGGGCTTCTGCGCGAGCAGCCAGGCAAGCGCGATCCGCGCCGGCGTCGCCTTCTTCCGCTCGGCAATCCGCTTGAGCAGATCGACGAGCGCCTGATTGGCAGCCATCGCCTCGGGCGTGAAGCGGGGCAGGATCGCGCGGAAGTCGTTCGGGCCGAGCCGCGTGTCCGTTCCCATGGTGCCGGTCAGAAAGCCCTTGCCAAGAGGGCTGTAGGCGACCAATCCGATGCCGAGTTCCTCGCACGCCTGAAGAATTCCATTCGTCTCCGGCCCGCGGGTCCACAGCGAATATTCGTTCTGAAGCGCCGTGACCGGCTGCACCGCATGGGCGCGGCGGACGGTCTGCGCGCCGGCCTCCGACAGGCCGAAATGCTTGACCTTGCCTTGCGCGATCAGGTTCTTGACCGCGCCGGCGACCTCCTCGATCGGCACTTCGGGATCGACGCGGTGCTGATAGAAAAGGTCGATGACCTCGACCTTCAGCCGCTTCAGCGACGCCTCGGCGACCACGCGAATATGCTCGGGCCGGCTGTTCATGCCCGCTTGCTTTCCGGTCGCGGGATCGATCTTGAACCCGAACTTGGTGGCGATCACCACCTGGTCGCGGATCGGTGCCAGCGCCGCGCCAACGATCTCTTCGTTGGTGAAGGGACCATAGATTTCCGCGGTATCGAAGAAGGTGACGCCGCGCGCCGCCGCATCCCGGATCAGCGTGATCGCGTCCTCTTGGCCGAGCGCATGGCCATAGCTGAAATTCAGGCCCATGCAGCCGAAGCCGATGGCCGAGACCTCGAGGCCGCTTTTCCCCAGTACGCGCTTCTGCATTGCCCATCCTCCAGCCCATTTCGCCGGCGCTCCGCCGGGTGATGGCCTGAAGATAGGCCGGTTGGTGCCGATCAACTAGACGCTATAAACCGCATGAAGCCATATCCGCAATTCATGAATGCGCGCGCCGCCGCGCAACGGCGAGCTGCGCCTTCGCTCGGCCGGAGACCCGCTTTAGCCACGGCGCCGCATGGAAGACGCTCATCAGCAGATACATCGGGACCATTCCACTCACGGGTGACGCCGCTTGCGCCGCCGCGCACAGCCTATCCGGCGGGCCGCCCAGAACAACCGTCAGCAGCGCCATGAGTGCGAAGGTCGGCGCGGCGGCGAAGCTTAGCCAGTCGGCGATTCCAAGGGCGGCCGTGCGGGAGGAGATCATAATATCAGCCCCTGTCATATTCGTCATGGCGGCGCCACCAGACGCCCGTCTCGTTGCGTCCCTTCGGCGCGCAGTCGAGCCATTGGTACATGCCCCAGAGGCTGTCCAACCCGCGCGCATAGGCGGAATAGGTGTGGTAGACGGCGCCATCCTCAAACACGAATGCGCTCATGCCCGGCCGATCGCGCGAATAGGTGGGCGCGTCGGTTCCACATGTCGCCGCGAATTGGGCGACGGGCTGCGGGACCGGTGTCGCATCCATCGCATGACCGCCGCGCTGGTAATTGTATTCGACGGCCCCCTCGCGCTGTTGCTCCTCTGTGAACGAAACATTGAAGTCGAAGTTGAAGTCGCGGCCGTGCGAGGACGCCCAGGGAAATGTCCATCCCATCCGCCGCTTGTACGCCTGTAGCTTCGCGAGCGGCGCCCGCGACACCGCCGCAAGCGTGACGCCGTGGTTGGCCAGATGGACGACGAAACCATCGAACCCGTCCGCGATCGCCGAGCAGGACGGACAGCCCGCCGTATAGTCGGGCCCGAACATGAAATGATAGACGAGGAGCTGCGAGCGCCCCTGGAAGAGGTCC
>CALCYJ010000015.1 GCA_937905845.1 uncultured Rhodospirillales bacterium | reverse complement strand
GGACCGCGGCGCGGGTCGAGGAGCTGATGGCGCTGTTCCAGCTCGACGTCGCGACCTATCGCGACCGGCTGCCTGCGGAACTGTCCGGTGGGCAGCAGCAGCGCGTCGGCGTGGCGCGGGCGCTCGCCGCCTCGCCGAAGGTGCTGCTGATGGACGAGCCGTTCGGCGCGCTCGACCCGATCATCCGGGCCAAGGCGCAGGCCGATTTGCGCGCCATCCAGCGGCGGCTCAAGACCACGATCGTGCTGGTGACGCACGACATGAACGAGGCGATCGCGCTCGGCGACCGCATCGCGGTGATGGACCAGGGCCACCTGCTGCAATATGCGACGCCCGACGAGATCGTGGTGCGGCCGGCGACGGCGTTCGTCGGCGAGCTGCTCGGCAGCGGCGAACGGCCGTTCCGGCTGCTGTCGTTCCGGCCGGTCCGCAGGTTCCTGGAAACAGGCGCGGCGAGTGGACCGCCGATTCCGGACAGCGCGACGCTGCGCGATGCGCTGGAGGAGGCGCTGTGGAGCGGCCGCGACGCGCTGCCGGTCGCCGATGCGTCAGGTACGGTGGTGGGGCGCATCTCGATGGCGACGCTGGTCAAGCAGGCGGCACGGCACGGATGAAGCCCGGCACGGTCGTCCGCATCGTGGTGCTGGTGCTGCTGGTGGCGTTCCTCGTCACGCCGCAGAGCTTTGCGTTCGTGTTCGCGCCGCTGACGCAGAACGGGCAGCCGGCGATCTACACGCAGAACTCGCTGCTCAATTTGACGCTGAGCCATATCGGCCTGGTGGTGGCGGCGACGCTGGTCGCGACGCTGGTGGCGGTCGGGCTCGCGATCCTGGTGACGCGCCCCTCGGGCGCCGAGTTCCTGCCGCTGTCGCGCATGATCGCCAATACCGGCCAGACGTTTCCGCCGGTGGCGGTGCTGGCGCTGGCGGTGCCGATCCTCGGCTTCGGCTCGGGACCGACGCTGGTGGCGCTGTTCCTTTACGGCCTGCTGCCGATCTTCGAGAACGCGCTCACCGGGCTGACGACGATCGCACCCGACATCGAGGACTCGGCGCGCGGCACCGGGATGAGCGAGACGCAGCGACTATGGCAGGTCGAGCTGCCGTTGGCGCTGCCGCTGATCCTCGCGGGCATAAGGCTGTCCGTCACCATCTCGATCGGCACGGCGACCATCGGGTCGACCGTGGCCGCCTCGACGCTGGGCGAGGCGATCATCGCCGGGCTCATCAATTCGAATCTGGCATTCGTGGCGCAGGGCGGCCTGGTGGTCGGCGTGCTCGCGATCCTGAGCTATGATGGCCTGAGAGCGCTCGAGCGACGGTTCGCCCGGCGCGTGGGCGCACGATAGGAGGCGACGATGGCGGACGTGACGGCGGAGTCGGGTTTCGTGCCGGCCAACCGGCGGGTATGGGTGCTGGTGGCGGCGATCCTCGCCTCGGCGATGGGCTTCATCGACGGCTCGGTGACCTCGATCGCGACACCGGCGATCCGGGCGACGATCGGCGCGAGCCTGGCCGACGCGCAATGGATCTCCAACGCCTACCTCTTGATGCTGTCGTCGCTGCTGCTGCTGGGCGGCGCCGCGGGCGACCGCTTCGGGCTGCGCAACGTGTTCGCGGGCGGCATTGGGGTGTTCGTTCTGGCCTCGCTCGGCTCGGCGCTGGCGCCGACGCCGGCAACGCTGATCGCGGCGCGGGCGCTGCAGGGCCTGGGCGCAGCGTTCATGGTCCCGGGCAGCCTCGCCATCATCGCCAAGGCGTACCCGAAGGACGCGCGCGGCGGCGCGATCGGCGTGTGGGCTTCGGCCTCGTCGCTGACGACGCTGGCGGGGCCGGTGATCGGCGGCGCGCTGCTGACATGGCTGGGCGACTGGAGCTGGCGGCTGATCTTCGGCGTCAATCTGCTGCTCGGCGGCATCTCGCTCGCGATCCTCCTGTCGCAGGTGCCGGCAGACAAGCCGGAGGCCGGGCGGCGGCTCGACCTGATCGGCGCCGTGGCCGCGACGGTGGGGCTGCTCGGTGTGTCGCTGGCGTTCATCGACAGTGGACAGGGCCGCTTCTGGCCGGAGCTGATCGCGGGGATCGTGGTGCTGGCGGCGTTCGTGTTCTACGAGAGCCGGACCAAGGTGCCGATGCTGCCGCTCAGCCTGTTTGCGGACCGCGGTTTTTCGGGCGCGCAGGGACTGACCTTCGTGCTCTATTTCGGGCTGGCTGCAATCGGGTTCTATCTGCCGATGACGCTGATCGCGGGGTGGGGCGTCACGCCGGCGGAGGTGGCGATCGTCATGCTGCCGCTCGGCATCATGCTGACGGTGTTGTCGCCGTTCGCAGGCAAGATGACCGACCGGCTCGGCGCGGGACCGGTACTGACCTTCGGCTCCGTCGTGGTGGGGCTGGCGTTCCTCGGGCTCGGACTGACGGGGCACCTGCATAGCCTGTGGTTCGCGGTGCTGCCGCTAATGGTGGTGTTCGGCTTCGGCATGAGCTTCGTGGCGGGGCCGGTGTCGACGGCGGTGATGACGTCGGTCGCCGACCGCGACACCGGCACGGCGTCGGCGATCAACAACGCCGTGGCGCGGGTCGCGGGGCTCTTTGCGGTGGCGATGATGGGGGCGCTCGCCGCCTGGGTCTTCGGCAGCGCGACCGGAATGCCGGGCGGCATGAGCTTCGGGCTCACGCCGCCGCAGGCGTTGCCGGCCGATGCCGAGGCGGTGCGCGAGGCGGCGACCGACACGGCGTTCGCGACCATCGCCTATGTGACGGCGGGCCTCGCGGCGGTGTCGGCGATCCTGGCGTGGACGACGCAGACGCATAAAGGCAAGGCCGGCTGAGGCCTGCCCGTTTGGGCGGCTATCGCCCGCTGCCGGACCGGAGCATCGTTTCTGTCCTCAACACTGGATGGATGCGATGTCGATCCTCTCCGATCTTTCGAACGACGCGGCGGCGCTCGCCGAGCAAGTCGCGCCGCGCGTGGTTGCCGTCGAAGGCGCCAACGACCGCATCAGCAGCGGCTTCATCTGGCGCACCGTCCTGGTGGTCACCGCCGAGGAGGCGCATGACGGCGAGGACGAGCTGACGCTGCACCTCGGCAACGGCGCCACCAGCAAGGCAACGCTTGCCGGCCGCGACCCCTCGACCGACGTGGCGCTGCTGCGCGCCGAAACGCCGGAGCTCGGCGACTGGGCGGCGGCGGATGCGGTGAAGCCGGCGAGCTTCGCGCTGGTGGCGGGCCGCGGCGAAGATTCCGCGATCGCCACGCTAACCTCGGTGGGCGAGGTCGGGCCGGCCTGGCGCAGCATGCGCGGCGGCAGGATCGACGCCAATATCGTGCTCGCCCTGCGGCTCAGCGCGCGCACCGAAGGCGCGGCCGTGGTGGCGCCGGACGGCAAGCTGATCGGCATGGCGGTGAGCTCGCCGCGGCGTCGCGCGCTGGTGATCCCGGCTTCGACCATCGCCCGGGCGGTCGCCACGCTCAACGAAAAGGGCTATGTGCCAAGGGGCTGGCTGGGGGTCATGCTGCACCCGGTGGGCAGCGGCTCGGGCGCGATCGTGCTCGGTATCGAGGACGGCAGCCCGGCGACCGCCGCAGGCTTGCTGGTGGGCGATGTGATCACCACATGGGAGGGCGACGCGATCGGGTCGGTGGGCAGCATTGCCCAGAGGCTCGGAGGCAGCGCCGTGGGTTCGAAGGTCAAACTGGGAGTCAGCCGTGGTGGAAACGCTCATGATGTCGAGGTCACGCTCGGGGAGCGGCCGCGGGGGTGACCTCGCCCGCACCGGCGGACTTTCGATTCCCGACCCTGCCCTCGCCAAGGCCGCAGCGACGCTGATCGCCGCGGGCTATACCGTGCTGCCGCCGACCGAGCATGCGGAACACCCGCGGCTCAGCGCGCGCGAGCAGCAGGTGGCGGCGCTGTTGCTCGATGGCGCCTCGAACAAGGTGATCGCGCGGGAGCTCGATATCTCCGTGCACACCGCGAAGTTCCACGTGACGGCGGTGATGGACAAGGTCGACGCCCGGAACCGGGCGGACGCGGTGGCCATCATTTTACGCGAAGGCTTGATCGCACTCTGAGGCCGAAGCGGGCTATGCTCGCGCCATGACCTTCCAGCCCCCAGCGCCACGGCCGCATACGCGCCCGCTCAATGCGGCGCAGTTCGTCTGGACCATGGCGCACAACCCGCTCGCCATCTGGACCGAGGCGGCCTACCGCGAACCGATCATCCGTACCGACTGGCTGGGGCCGATCTTCGTGATCAGCGACCCGGCGGCGATCCGCCACGTGATGGTGGACAACGCGAAGAATTACGGCATGCAGCCGCTGCGCCAGCGCGTGCTGCGGCCGATCCTGCGCGACGGGCTGCTGACGGCCGAAGGCGAATTGTGGCGGCGGACGCGGCGCTCGATCGCGCCGGTCTTTGCCC
>CALCYJ010000014.1 GCA_937905845.1 uncultured Rhodospirillales bacterium | reverse complement strand
CCGGTGAGCGCTAAGGCCTCGCCGCTCGAAGTGGCTGTCGATCCGAGCGTGTGCCGCAGCGTGTGCGGGGTGACGCCAGGCAGCTTCGCGATCTTGATCACCTCCGCCCAGACTTTGCGCGTGCTTTGGTAGAAGCCTTCTCCCGTCTCGGCCGGGAAGACGTAACCCGACTTCCGCTCGTTCAGAAGCTGCTGAAGCAGGGCCGCGGCCGCCGGCCCGAAGGGACGAATGGACTTTCCGGTCTTCGTATCGTCGAATTCGAAGAGGCTTTGGTCCAGCTTGACCTCGTGGACCTTGAGTCCTGCGATTTCATTGCGCCGGCAGCCTGTGAGCGCCCACAGCCGCGCGATCGCGACGGCCTTAGGATTGGCCCCGTCGGCCTCGACCTGATTGAATGCCTCTCCCAGCAGCGAGACCTCCTCCAGCGTGAGAAAGCGTCCGCGGCGGTTGTCCGTCTTTCTCACCGATGCGTTCTCGACGGGGTTCGTCGTGACGAAGCCGTGACGCGCCCCGAAGCTGAACACGGCCGACACGTCGCGGACGACCTTTCGTGCGGCGCCTTCGCCGCCACGGACGATGATGCGCTTGCGTGGCGCGACCTTCTCGTCCTTCGCCGTCTTTCCTGCCGTAATGTCAGCGACCATCGTTTCGATGTCGCCCGAGTTGATCTCGCTAGCCCGCCGATGGCCGAGCAGTACCTCGAAGTGATTGCGGAGCCGGGCCATGGTGTACTGCTTGGTCAGGGGCTTCATCGGCTTCCCCTTGTGGATGCCGCGCTGAATGAAGCAGCCATGCTCCTCGTAAAAGTCGAGCAGTTCGCGCACCGTCTTCTCGCGACGCTTCTCCTGCACGTCGCCGGCAGGATCTTCGCCGCTGGCGGCTGCGCCCAGTAAGGCCTTGGCCTTCTTCCTCGCTTGCTCGACCGTCAGCGTCCCAAAGCGCCCGACGGTCAGGAATCGTCTCGGCGCGGACCGTCCGCCCCCGTCGGTGCGGTAGCGGATGATGAACGTCTTCGTGCCGCTCTTTTCGACCCGTAGGCCAAAGCCGGTAAGCTCCAGGTCCCAGATGTCGTACCGGGTGTCGCGAACCTCGGCCTTCTCGGCTATCGTTTTGGTCAATCGAACGCTGGACGACCGATCCATGGCATGCCTCCGACGCCCGTTTTCCAGTGGACACCAGCTTACAATGATGTCCACATGGTGTCCACCATGATGGCCAAACGGGGCGAGGCCAGTCGCAAATGCGGCAGCGGGCGTTTTTCTAAGTAACTGATATTATGTAGATTGATAGTGGCACAGCGGGAATAAGACAGGTCTGACGTAGACAGCACGCAACCTTGCCAAGGTTGGGGTCGTGAGTTCGAATCTCATCGCCCGCTCCAATTTTCATCAGCAAAATCAGCGCGTTATAGGAATAGCGCGAGGCGTTGCGGCCGCGGGCCGCTCGGGCCGCCACGGTTGAAACCGCTCAAGCTCGCCTGCTGACCCCGATCAATCGTCTCGAAGACCGACCGGAGAACGCTCCCGGCTCCCCTTTCATTCCTGTCCGCGATTGCATGACGGATTATGCTTCGGTCTGAATTTCGACATAGGCTAAACTCGATCGTCGTCGGTGCAGACGGAATTTCGTGCATGTCGCTCGCAATCCCGCAAATTCCGTCGTCCCCAGGATCGCTCTGGACCGGCTCGGCAATCGTCGTGGCCTTGCTGGCGATGCCCGTCGTCTTAACGTCGCTGGCCATTAGGCTCGTGATCTCCGTCATCATCTGGCGGCAAATCAGCAAAGGTCTTCCCGTCGCCCTGCCGCATCGGGCCACGATGATCGAAATGGCCTTCGGCTTTTATTCGGTCATCAATTGGATTGCGGTGTTCGCCGCGTGGCGGTGGTCGGCGCGGCGCGGGTTTGCCCGCGAGGTTTTCGCTTTCCGCCGCTTGACGTGGGTGGACGCGGCAATTGCGGCCGGCGGGTTTTTCGCGGCGTTCTATGGCGCACCACTGGTCACCCACTGGGCGGGTAGCCTGATCGGGGGCGGCGTGCCGAACCGCTCGCTCAACATGCACCATGCCCCGCTGATGGCGCTTTCCGTATTCAGCCTCCTCGTGACGGCTCCGATCGCCGAGGAGGTGTTGTTTCGCGGGCTGCTGATCGCCTGGCTGCGCCGCCTGGGATGGCCGATCTGGATTATCTGGCTGGTGGGCAGCCTCGCCTTCGCCTCTATTCATCTGAGGCTCTACGGCCCGGTATGGACCACGACCATGGTCTTCTTCGGCGCGATGATTCTGGCGATACGGCTCTGGCGGAATTCTTTGACGCCCGGTTGGCTGATCCACCTTCTGTTCAATGCGCGCTACAGCGTGATCGTTCCGCTGGCGATGCTGCTGTCTTGCTCTCTTGGCGGCTGAGTATTGTCCCGAAGGGGCGGGAGCATTCGGTTTGCCGAAGCCGGCGATATTTCCCGGCGACGAAGATCGGGCGGACGAAAACTGAGCTATCCGGTTTCCCGGAGGCGGATTTGAACCGCCGACCTCCCTGTGCGCGGGCGCTCTGCCTGTAGTCAGACCGGCATTCGCCGGGCCGTCATCGACCGGTGACAAGACACCGATGGGAATTGCGGATTCGAACCGCTGGGCCTTGCGGCCGGTGCCAATGTATTCCCATTACCATTCACCGGTCGATTTCAGCGGGTAAGAACGCCAATCCGCGCCGTTACACCGGCGTCTCGTTCACCTCGGCAACCCAGTCCTGCACGACCCTGCCAGCGGTGAAGCAGCCGACCGCCTGCGCAAGTACCTCCAGCGGTTCGGGCTTGATTGGGCGCAGGTAGCGGCGGCGCCAGATCGTGGCCAGGAGAAAGCTGCCAGTCGCGATCCTTGGCGATGACAGCGTGATGGCGCAGATGGTCGTCCCCATGCGAGATCAGGGCATTGCGGCGCGTCCCGCGGCACGGCTCGGCGGCATCGCGGCGGGCTCCTGCTCCACGCAGATAGCCAGGCTGTCCTTGTCGGAAAGGGGCACATCGAGCAGGCGGCAATGGTGTGGCGCCGCGGCGGCGGCATGGGCCTGCGGGCAAAAATGCCGGCATGACGCGCACGCCCCGAAGGCGCGGCCCTGGTTGCGGGCGATGGCGGTTCCAAGCGTTCGTTTGAGGCGATCGACAAGATCGGCGGCATCCTGTCTCAAGGCCCGATCGATGTCTTCGGCCATCGCCTTGAGCGGGTCGCGCCGCAACGCCTTTTGCGCCTGCGCGGTGAGAGCGAAGTCGACCGAGCGCCCATCGCGCGGGTTGGGCATGCGGGCGACATAGCCTTTGGATTCCAGCGAAGCCAAGGTCCGGGAGACGGTGCCGCGCGTAGATGCGAGATAATCGGCAAGGGCTGCCGGTGTTCGCGAGAACCGGTTGGCGCGGGCGAGATAGCGCAGCGCTTCCCATTGCGCGGGATTGATCCCGCCCGGAGCATCGCCCGCCCGGGTCAGCCGCTCCAGGCGGTCGATGAGATGGGCGGCTTCAAGGGCGGCGGGCGAAATGGACATAATTGCTACTCGAAATCAATTGTTGACGGTCGGGCGGAAGCGGCTAGAATAATAGCTAGTAGCAATCACAAAAGCCAACTCAATCACAAAAGCCAGCTCCAAGAGCAAGCCATGGAGGACATTCTGATGGCCGCTTCCATCCCGGGCTATCGTCTCGGCGATCCGACACTGCCGAAATCGGCGGTTAGCTTGCGTGATCTCGCCGATCTCATGGGGTCGCTGCTTTTCGGCGCGGGCGACATCGCGGCGCTGCGCCGGGCGCATGACGTGGTCAAAGACCAGATCGAGGCCATTCTCGACGTCTGGTACGGCTTCGTCGCCGGCACGCCGCATCTTCTGGTCTATTTCAGCGATCCCGCGACCCGCCAGCCGGTCGGTCCCTATCTCGACGCCGTGCGCAAGCGCTTCGGCCAATGGATCCTCGACACTTGCCGGGCGGATTATGACGAAGCCTGGCTTGCCTGGCAGGACGAGATCGGGCGGCGCCATCACCGCACCGCCAAGAACAAGACCGACGGCGTGTCGGCGAGCGCTCAGATCCCCATGCGTCATGTGCTGGCGCTGGCCGTGCCGATCTCGATTACGATGAAGCCCTTCCTCGCCAAGACGGGCGCATCGGCCGAAGATGTCGAGGAAATGCATGCGGCCTGGACCAAGGCGGTGCTGCTGCACGCGATCTTGTGGTCGAGGCCCTATGCCACGGACGGAGACTTCTGATGATGGAGCCGCAACGCGCCCCGGAATGGCGGATCGAGCGCTGGTTCAATACCGAAAAGCCGCTGGCGCTTGCAGCCCTTCGCGGCCGCGTCGTGCTCGCGGTGGCGTTCCAGATGCTCTGCCCGGGCTGCGTCAGCCACGGCCTGCCGCAGGCGATCCGGGCGCGGCAGGTCTTTCCCGAATGCGATCTTGCCGTGGTCGGGCTTCACACCGTGTTCGAGCACCATGAAGCGCAGGGAACGCCTGCCGCCCTCGTCGCCTTCCTGCACGAATATCGGATACCCTTTCCCGTCGGCCTCGACATGCCGGACCCCGAGCGCGGCCTGCCGCAGACCATGCGCGCCTATGGCATGCAGGGGACGCCGACCACGCTTCTGATCGACCGCGACGGGCGCTTTCGCCTGCACAAATTCGGCCATCTCGACGATATGCACCTTGGCGCCGTGATCGCCACGCTCGTCGCCGAGACCGCGCGTGCCCCGGATTTTTCCGACCCGGCGGCGCAAACGCGATGCGATAGCGATGGATGCCGCATCGAGACCGGCGCGATCCCGCGCGGCTGATCCAAGGCTTTCGGAACAGGCGTCATCGCACCCGCGCGAGTGCCAGCCACAGGCCGCCGCCCACCAGCATGCCGCCGCTGAACCGCGAGAGGAGCCGGATCCGGCGCTGCGAGAGGCGCATGCCGGCGCGGCCCACCGCCACCGCGTAGAAACCATCCGAGATCGCCGCGATGGCCATGGCGGTCGCCCCGAGCACGATCGTCTGGAGCACCGGATTTCCGGCGGGATCGATGAATTGCGGAATGAAGGCGCCGAAGAACAGCAGCACCTTGGGATTGCCGAGCAGGACCAGGAAGCCCTGCAGCACGAAGCCGCCGCGCGGGATAGGCGCGGCCCGGGGTTCGGCCAATCCATCCGGGTTGCGCAGCAGCTTCCACCCCAGCCAGATCAGATAGGCCGCGCCGGCGAAGCGCAGCCACGCGAACCACCAGCCCATCGTCGCCATCAGCCCGGCCAGCCCGACCACCAGGGTCGCCATCATCACCGCCAGCCCGATCTGCGTTCCGGCGACATTGAGCAGCCCGGCCCGCGCGCCGTGGCGCAGGCTGTTGGCAATGATCAAGGTCACCGTCGGTCCGGGGACGATGACGAGGACGATGCAGGCGACGACATAAGGCAGATAGAGATGCAGCGGCATGGCGGGCTCCGGACCCGGAACGCGCGCGTGCCGCCCGTTCCGCTTTCTTCTCGCGTCCGCCATTTGACACCGATCCCGGCTGCTCGGCAATCCGCGCCCGCCGCCCGAGCCTTTCGCGCGTAAATCGATTATGCTCCGAAGAGCGATCCGCGGTTCCGACGCCGCGCGTCGGATCGCCTTTTCGGAGACGGAATGACGATGCGCCATCGGAGGGAACGGCAAAAAGACCCGACCTTCGAGGCGTCCCAGGCGGGCTGGCGGGCGATCGCGATCGCGACCTGGCGGCAGATGGGCCGGGACAATCTCTCGGCTCTTGCCGCGGCTTCCGCCTTTTACGGGCTGCTCTCCATTTTCCCTGTGCTGACGGCTCTGGTATCGCTTTATGGCCTGGTGGCCAATCCCATCCGGGCAGGACGGCAAATCGCGGCCATGGCGGGAGTTCTCCCCCCCGAGGCGGTCAAATTCATCGCCACCTGGCTTCAGGCGATCATCTACGAGCCAAGGGCCAAGTTCGGCGTGGAGTTCGTCGTCAGCGTCCTGTTCGCCCTCTGGACCGCCTGGGCGGCCACCGCGATGCTGATGACGGCCATCAACCTCTCCTATGGCGAAAGCAAAAAGCGCAGCGCCATCCGCTTCGACCTCGAAGCCCTGGGCTTGAGCGTCGCCATCGCGCTTCTGGGAGCCATCGCGCTCGCCCTCGTGGCGCTCATGCCGGTTTTCTTGCACCTGCTGCCGACGCACGGCGTCCGCCATCTGGTATTTTCGCTGCTGCGCTGGCCGATTCTGGTGGCGCTCGCCTTTGTCTCCCTGGTGCTCCTGTACCGGTATTCATCCACCCAGGCGGCGCGGCCCTGGCGATGGGTCGGCCCGGGGGCTTTGGTCGCCACCGCACTCTGGCTCGCCGGATCGATCGTCTTCACCCTCTATGTTTCCAAAGTCGGCAGCTACGACAAGATCTATGGATCGCTCGGCGCGGTGATCGTGCTGCTGCTCTGGTTCTATATGAGCGCCTACGCGACCTTGATCGGCGCGGAACTGAATGCCGAAATGAAACGCCGGAGCGAGACGGAATGACGCCGATGCCGACCGGCCGGCGAAAGGGCCAAGGAGAGAGTCATGAGGTTTCTCATCGCCGCAATCGTCATCGGACCGCTCATGCTGACCGGCGCCAGGTCCAACGCGGCCGGGGCGGCGGCAGCGGCCGCCCCGTCGGCTGCGGCCGATACGCAGGTCCAGCCGGCCGCCGGGAGCGCTCGGACCGCCGAGTGGAACAGCTATGTCGAGAAGGTGCGGAGCAATATGGCGGGATGGCAACGCAAGCTTCAGGATTATGGCCGGACGGCGGCGGCCAAGGGTAAGGAGGCCGGCTCGGCCTCCGCCGATAATCTGAACAAGGCCTGGACCCGGGCGAAAGCCGCGTCCCACAAGGTGCAGAGTGCCGGCGCCGAAGGCTGGGAGAGCGCCAAAGCCTCTTTCGAGAAAGCGTCCCGCGACTTGAAGGACGCTTGGGACAAGGTGCAATCGCCGTCCCACGGCCAGTAGGCCGAAGCCGAACGGGCAGATTGATCAAACCTTCGAGGTCGCCGCCGCGCCTGGGGTCTTGACGCTGCCATCGGCATTCAATTGATAATTTTAGGATTAGGACACGTCCCGTCCAGGTCGGACCTGTTGAAGAATTTTACAGTGCCCATTGATCGGCCGGTATTGGCAGATAGCCCATAACTTATTGAATAATATAGATAATTTTTCAACTTACCGCCCTCTTCGGCACGAGTCGCCCTGTTCGCGGAATCTTACACTATCGCCCCGGCCCCGTTGGGTATGGTTAATTCATCTGCCTGGATTCATTTGATAATCATCATTTGGCGCGATTTATGCTTAATGCCTTTGTTCGAAGCGGGCATTCATTTCGACGGAATGCAGATAGACAGAGGAGGACAGCGATGCGCGACTTCACACATGCCTTCGCTCGTTGGAACGGGGGACGGCAGCCAGTAAAAGCCTGGCTTCTGGCATCCGCGTTGATCTTTGCGGCCGGGCCTGCCTTCGCCGGCGCGGCGGTTTGGAACAATAACGGCGATGCGGGCAACAACAACTCGCCCCCCGCCGGTGCCATTCTCGATCTCGGCGGCGGCGAGACCAGCACGCCGGCACAGAGCGTCAACCACGGCACGCCGGTTGGAGAATCGGTAAGCTTCACCGCGGGTGTGGCCAATACCGCCATCACCTTCGCGTTCCGCGAAGACCCCGCGTTCATCAGCTTCTCCAACGCCTCGCTGATCAATGACACCACCGGCAGCAGCAATCTTCTGACGAACGGCAATTTTGCCGGCGGAACCTATACCGACAACGGAAACGGCGCGACGCCGGTGGGCTGGACCTACGCCAACATTTATGGCGCCACCTTCGGCGGCGTGGTTGAATCAAGTTGCGCGGGTGGGGGAAGCTGCTGGTATGACGGCGCCGTACAGGCGTATGACGCGATCAGCCAGACGGTCGCCACCATCGTCGGCGACACGTATACGATCTCGTTCGATTACACCGACGATGGCGGCCTGAGCACCTTCTCCGACCTTTCGACCAACGGCAACACCACGACCACCGGCGGCAATGGCATCGATATTCTGACCTATGCCCTGTCCGGATTGCCGGTGGCCTGCCAGCCGGGCGTGGTCTGCACCACGACGCCCGTGCCGGAGCCGAACAGTCTTCTTCTTCTTGGCCCCGGATTGCTCGCACTTCTCCTGCTGCGGAAAAAGCGGGCGGCCTGATTTTGGCGAAACCCCCGCCTCGGTGCCGGGGCGGGGTTGCCGCGTGAGGAACGTGCGGGACGCGCGATGAACCGATGTCCTCATTCCGGGCGGCGCGAGAGATCGGCCGGGCGGCGCGAGAGACCGGCCTCGTCATCGGGCCGGGTCACGTCGCGGGCTTCAGGGCCGGCTTCAGGAAAGGGCGCGCAGAGTGTCCCGCAGCGGGTCGGCGCCGCCCTCTGCCAGCAGGGCTTCGATGGTCGCGTGCGTGCGCTGCCAGATCGGTACCGCGCGGGCGAGGCCCCGCCGCCCCGCCGGCGTCAGAGCGAGCCTACGGCCGCGCCGGTCCGCCGCATCGACCATCACCACGACCAGGCCGCGGCCCTCCAGCGGCTTCAGGAGATTGGAAGA
>CALCYJ010000013.1 GCA_937905845.1 uncultured Rhodospirillales bacterium | reverse complement strand
TACGCACGATTTCGCGGTGCAGCCGCGCCGCATCAGCCATCAGCGCGTGAGCTATTCCAGTGGCGGTCGTTATTACGGCAGCCAGTACCGGTGAACGGAGACCGCGCGATGCCGGGATTGCAAGCGCTCTGGGGCGCCGCCGCGCTGGCGCTGGCGCTCGGTGCCGCGGTGCCGGCCTCGGCGCAGCCGGCGCGCACCGACGAGGGACTGGCCCAGCATCAGCGCACGCGGATCGTCATTCATCCGCGCAGTCTCCAGCCCGGGGCGAATGCCAAGCGCTATTGCCGCGCCTGGCTCGCCGTCGAGAACCGGCCGAGCGGCCAGGTGATCACGCCGCAGCGCGAGTGCTGGTGGCAGTAGCGCAGGAGTCTCCATTGTCCGCCCGTTGAATGCGGGAAACGCAATTCGGACTTCGACGTTATCGGGGCAAGTGCGGGGCAGTGGAGGTGTGACGATGTCCAGGCTCTTCAAACTTCTCGCGGCCGCCGTGGTTGCCGGTGGCATGATCGCGGCGGTGCCGCAGGCCGCGCAGGCGCAGCACCACCATCATGGCGGCTGGCACCACGGCGGCGGCCGGGGCTTCGGTCCGGGCTTCGCGCTCGGCTTCGGTCTCGGCTATGGCGCGCCGTATTACGGCGGCCCCTATTATGGCGGTCCGTACTACGGCGGCGGTTGCGGCTGGGTGCGCGAGCGCTTCCTCTATCGCGGCTACTGGCGTGTGCGCCGCGTCTGGCGCTGCTGGTAAGGCAAGCCCGAAACTAAAAAGGCCCGCCGCGCGGCGGGCCTTTCGTTTTCAATGGACCGTTCGGCTCAGCGCCACTCGCGCACGTCGACGAAGTGGCCGGCGATCGCCGCCGCCGCCGCCATCGCCGGCGAGACGAGATGCGTGCGGCCCTTGTAGCCCTGACGGCCTTCGAAATTGCGGTTCGAGGTCGAGGCGCAGCGCTCGCCCGGCTTGAGCTTGTCCGGGTTCATGGCGAGGCACATTGAGCAGCCCGGCTCGCGCCAGTCGAAGCCGGCGGCCTTGAAGATCTTATCAAGTCCTTCGGCTTCCGCCTGTTCCTTCACCAGCCCGGAGCCGGGGACGATCATGGCATAGACGTTGGCGTTGACCGTCTTGCCGGCGGCGACACGCGCGACCTCGCGCAAATCCTCGATGCGGCCGTTGGTGCATGAGCCGATGAACACGCGGTCGAGCTTGATGTCGGAAACCTTCTCGCCGCCCGAGAGGCCCATGTAGCCGAGCGAGCGTTCGGCCGCGGCGCGTTTCTTCTCGTCGACAATTTCGGCGGCAACCGGCACGCGGCCGCCGATCGAGACGACCTGCTCGGGACTGGTGCCCCAGGTCACCAGCGGCGGCAGCTTGGCGGCGTCGAGCTTGATCTCGCGGTCGAAATGCGCGCCCTCGTCGGAGACGAGCGTCTCCCAGTAGCGCATCGCGTCGCCCCAGGCCTTGCCCTTGGGCGCCTTCGGCTTGTCTTTGAGAAAAGCATAGGCCTTCTCGTCGGGTGCGATGAAGCCGGCCTTGGCGCCACCTTCGACCGACATGTTGCAGATGGTCATGCGCCCTTCCATCGAACAGGCGCGGATCGCCTCACCGGCATATTCCACGAAATATCCTGTGGCACCGGAGGCGGATATCCGGGAAATGATATACAGGATAATGTCTTTGGAGACCACCCCTTTGGCCAGCTTCCCGGTGATCTCGATCTTCATCCGCTTCGGCTTATACAGCAGCAGACACTGCGTGGCCAGCACCTGTTCTACCTGGGAGGTACCTATTCCGAAGGCCACCGTGCCGAAGGCGCCGTGGGTAGAGGTATGACTGTCACCGCACACGATGGTCATGCCCGGGAGGGTGATGCCCAG
>CALCYJ010000012.1 GCA_937905845.1 uncultured Rhodospirillales bacterium | reverse complement strand
GGTCGCGCCAGTCGCGCGCCGCCATCGCCGCGAGCGCCAGGCGCAGATCGGCGATGGTGCGGGCCAGCGGACCTTGCACGGAGGTGAGCTGGAGCACGAGCGGCCGCTCACCCGCGGCGCTCGGGTTGTAGGCCGGCACGCGGCCAAGCGAGGGACGCAGGCCCATAACCCCGCAGGCATAGGCGGGATAGCGTATCGAGCCGCCCTGGTCGTTGCCATGCGCAATCGGCCCGATGCCGGACGCCACGGCGCTGGCGGCGCCGCCGCTGGACCCGCCGGGCGTGACCCTCGCATCCCACGGGTTGAGCGTGCGCCCATGGGCATCGTTGTCGGTGAACCAGCGCATCGAGAAGGCCGGCGTATTGGTGCGGCCGAGAATGACCGCCCCCGCCTTGCGCAAATTGGCGACGACGGGACTATCTGCCGCGGCGATGTTCTTCTTGAAGGCTTCGACGCCGTTCGTGGTGGCGCGCCCCGCGAAATCCACGTTGATCTTGACGGTGACCGGAACCCCGTGCAGCGGCCCCAGCCCGTCGTTGGCGGCGACCGCCTTGTCGGCGGCGGCGGCGGCGGTGAGCGCCTCTTCCGCCATCACATCGACCACGGCGTTGAGCCTCGGATTCACCGCCTCCAGCCGGGCCAGGCAACTCGTGACGATCTCGCGGCTCGACAGGCTGCGGTTACGGATCGCCGCGGCGGCGTCCACGGCGTTCCAACGCCATAAATCACTCATGGGCGCGGGCTCCGCCTAAGCGGCGCTCTCTTGGCGGTTTTACCGGCGCCGGGCGACGACACCGGGCCGCGGCGGCGGCCTTCGCTCTGAAGAGCGCCGGAATAGCGCTCGAGCGAAAATGCCGGCGGCGGCATCACCTCGACGCGCGGCACCATGCTGTGTACGTAAGGCTCGGCTTCGATCAGATGCTTCGTCATGAGCGGGCGGACTTTCTTCGCGTCACCCTGGCGCAGGGCCTTAAGAATCCGCCGATGGCAGGAAATATTGCCGCGGGTGAAAGAATCCGAGCCGTCACACGCGGTGGATGGTTCCGTGAGATCGATGGTGGTTCGGATGACCTGATTGATGAAGCGCGCGGTCAGGGCCAACAGCGGATTGGGACAGGCGGCGGCGAGGATATCGTGGAACATCACCTCCGCTTCGCGATGCGTTCGCCAGGTTTCCGCGCTGACGGGGGTCTGCTCCTGCAATCTGACATTGGCCTCAAGGGCCTCGAAATGGCCGGCGTCCAGGCGCCCGACGACGCTCGCGGCCAGTTCCGGCTCGATTTGCAGGCGCACCTGATAGAGCTGACGCGCGTCAATGGGATTGAAATAGAAGAAATTACGCAGCAGCGAGATGGCGTGGTCGACGGATACGTCGGCAACCCGCGCGCCGCCCGATGGTCCGGTGGTATTGTAGATCAACCCCTGGACTTCCAGCGACTTCAGCGCCTCGCGCACCGTCGCGCGGCTGGCGCCGAGTTGCTCGATCAGCTCCTTTTCCTTCGGCAGCCGATCGTTGATTCTCAGCTTGTTGTCGATGATGTGCTGGCGGATGCAGTCCGCCAGCTCGTCGGAGAGCTTTCTCCTATGCGGTGCGGGCGTCGTGACGCGGATGGGTAGCGCATAGGTCATGATTAATGATAATAAATAAAATAAACTACCCGTCAACGGATCCGCTCACCGGAATACCGCATTCTCGGGCGATTTTGCGGAACCTCCCGCGCTATCGAGGAAATCGGATGACCCCCGCCCTTATGACGATTGATCGGCCGGATCCCGGCGTCGCCGACGCTGCCCGTCCCCCTTGTGCCCCGGACCGCGCAAAACAACATGCGAGTGTCGGCGCATGATCGGGCCGGACATGGCCGACCCGCCGTCCGGCGAACTCCCGGTCACCGGCTATTTCGACCGTTTCTCCGCGCGGCCCGGCGGCGCGCTCGCGGTGCATGTCAGCCTGCGCGATGGCGGTACCTATCGGGCGCGGCTGGAGCGCGTCATCAGTGGCGACCCCAACCCCGCCGGCCCCGGGTTGCGTTTCGAGGATCTGTCGCACCGCTTCGACCGCACCCTGCCCGGCCATCGCCAGGAGATCCATGCCGGCTCCTACGCCCGCTTGCCGGGACCGCGGGCAGCACCCGGCCCCCTGAGCTGGACGGCGCTCGTCTGGATGGCCCGGCCCGGCGCGACCGGCACGATTATATCGCAGGAAGCCGGTCTATCGCAGGAAGCCGGTCTGTCGCAGGAAGCGGGCGACACCAGCGTGGTTCTCGCCATCGGCGCCGCGGGAGCCGAGGCCAGGATCACTTGGCCCGGCGGCCGGGTGATCCTGGCGAGCGGCGTGCCGATCGGCAGGCGGCGCTGGGTACGGCTGTGGCTTTCGGTGGATCCCGCGGACGGCTCCGTCCGGCTCGGCCAGCATGCGCAAGGCGACGCCGCGGCCAGAATCGTCACGGTGCGCTCCGAGGGCATCGCCCTGCCCGACGGCGGTATCGTGCTCGTCGCCGCCGAGAAGGCGGCCGCGCCCACGCGCCATTTCACCGGCAAGATCGTGGCACCGGCGATTTTCGGCGGCACCAGGGCCTGCTGGACCGACCCGCTGGCGACAGTGC
This sequence comes from uncultured Rhodospirillales bacterium, assembly GCA_937905845.1. Classification (GTDB taxonomy): domain Bacteria; phylum Pseudomonadota; class Alphaproteobacteria; order Ferrovibrionales; family Ferrovibrionaceae; genus CALCYJ01. The sequence goes on along the minus strand of CALCYJ010000012.1, from coordinate 12,333 downwards.
CGAACCCGGTCCTCGCGGCCTGGGATTTCGCGCGCGGCATCGATGGCTCCGACATCTTCGATGCCGGTCCCCAGGCGCTTCACGGCAGGGTTCTGAACCTGCCGACGCGCGGCGTGACGGGAGCGCTCTGGTCGGGCCGGGAGACCTGCTGGCGCCACGCGCCCGACGAATACGCCGCCATTCATTTTCACGCTGACGACCTCGACGATTGCGCTTGGGACGCGGACTTTTCGCTGCCGATCCCCGAAGACCTGCCAAGCGGCGCCTACGCCTTGCGTCTTTCCTGCGCGGGCGGAGAAGATCGGCTGCCCTTCTACGTGCTGCCGCGCCGCGATGGGCCGCATGCGCCGGTCGCTTTCCTCGCCTCGACCTTCACCTATCAGGCCTATGCCAATCACGCGCGCGGCAATGCCGACGAGGCCTATGCGGCGCGGGTGCGGGACTGGGGCGCCTCGCCCTACAACCCCGATCATTATCCGGTCTACGGCCGCTCGACCTACAATTGTCACAGTGACCACAGCGGCATCGCGTTCTCGTCGCGGCGCCGCCCGATCCTCACCATGCGGCCGAGCTTCCTCACCTTCAACGATGCGCGCGGATCCGGCCTGCGGCATTATCCGGCGGACACGCATCTGCTCGCCTGGCTGGAGGCGAAGGGCATCGCGTTCGACGTCATCACCGACGAGGATCTGGATGACGAGGGCCTGTCCCTGCTCGAGCCCTATCGCACCATCCTGACCGGCTCGCATCCCGAATATCACACGCTTGGTACGCTCGATGCCCTGCAATCCTATACCGGCCAGGGCGGCCGCCTCGTCTATCTCGGCGGCAACGGGTTCTACTGGCGCATCGCCCGGCGCCCCGACCTGCCGCATATCATCGAGATCCGTCGCGCCGAAGGCGGCATCCGCGCCTGGGCCGCGGAGACGGGCGAATATCACCATGCGCTGGACGGACAGCTCGGCGGGCTGTGGCGGCGCAATCGCCGGCCGCCGCAGCTTCTCGCCGGCGTCGGCTTTTCCGGCCAGGGCCTGTTCGAGGGGACGCATTACCAGCGCCTCCCGGATTCCTACGCCCCGGAGCACGCCTGGATATTCGAGGGCGTGGAGGGCGAGGCCTTCGGCGCCTATGGCTTGTCGGGCGGCGGCGCTGCCGGTTTCGAGCTTGATCGGGCCGATTTCAATCTCGGCACGCCGGAGAATGCAATCATCCTCGCCCGGTCGGCCGATCCGCCAGCCTCCTTCGTCACCGTGCCCGAGGAACTGCTGACGCATATTTCGACGATTTCAGGCGAAACGCCCGAAGAGCTGATCCGCGGCGAGATCGTCTATTTCACCACGCCATCGGGCGGCGCCGTGTTTTCCGTCGGGTCCATCACCTTCTGCGGCAGCCTGTGGCGAGACGGATTCGACGGCCCGATATCGCGGCTGCTGGAGAATGTCGTGCGCCGCTTCGCCGGCTGAATGAAGGAGGTCGCGGCGGGTCGAAGAGAGCGAAGATAGAGCGAATAGGTATCGATCATGGCCTGCTTGGATCTTCAACGCCTTGCTTTTCTTAAAGAAACGAGGATGGGGCAGGGTCTCTTCCGGCACGGGAAACCGGCGTTTGCTGCCGCGAACGCCCGGTTCCGGCACCGATCCTCATTCTGCGCCTGAGGCGCCCGCGGCCGGCGGCGCGCGGGATTTTCTTGACACCGTCGCCTCGATTGGGCGTGTTGTGGATCTGTCCTGGATTTCGCTTGCCGGGAAAGACTCCGGCATCTCATCCGTTGATACACAGGGGAAATTATGGCAAAGACCCAGAAAAAGGCCGCGAAAACCGCAGTCAGCAAGGCTGCCGCCAAACCGGCCGCTCCCAAACCGATCAAGGAAGCCCTGAGCAAGTCGGGCCTGGTGGCGCATCTTGCCGAAACGAGCGGCGTGGTGGCCAAGGATGTGCGCGCCGTGCTGGCCGCCCTGGAAGGCGCGGTCATCGGCTCCGTCCATAAGAAAGGGGCCGGCGCGTTCCTGCTGCCCGGCCTGTTGAAGATCTCCGCCATCAGCGTTCCGGCCAAGCCGAAGCGCAAAGGCATCAATCCCTTCACCAAGGTGGAACAGTGGTTTGCCGCCAAGCCCGCCAGCGTGAAGATCAAGGTGCGCGCCCTGAAGAAGCTCAAGGACGCCGCCGCCTGAAAAACGCCGCGGCCGGTGCGGCGCTCGGGGTGCGAACCGCGGCCGGAGAAGCGCCCGATCCTCTTCGACGTCGATGGCGTTCTCGCCGATAGCGAGAGGCTGTCGAATAGGGTGCCGGCCGCGGTGATCGCCGCCGTCGAGGCAGCGGCCGGGCGCCCTTGTCCGGCTGGATTTTCTTTGCCGATGCGTCTCCGCCTCGCCCAGACGATGACGCGGCAGGTTGATTAGGCCGGCCGGATCCCCATTTATGTGGGTACGGACATGACACCGTCCGTACCGACTTGAAATGGAGGAGAACGCGATGAGTCGCGGACAATCTTTCGGCATTAAGGCGCTCGGCGTCGGTGCCCTGCTCCTCGCGCTTTCAGGCTGCGTCTATGCCCCGCCCGGATATGGCTATGCGGCGCCAGCCTATTACCCGGCCTATCCAGGGGGCTATTATGCCGCCCCAGGCTATGCTTACGCGCCCGCCGTCTCCGGCTCGGTCGTAATCGGCGGCGGCGGCGGTGGTTGGGGCCGCAGGTAGCGCATTCGTGAACGACGCCCGGCCGGCATCGCCCATCGGCGTCCGGCCGGTTGCGCATCCGGAAGGTGCACCCTCCCAAGCGCAGCCAGGAAGCGCGCAGCCCCCGGTCGGACCCTGGGCGCGGCGCGCCGACCGGTCTGTCGGTCGGGCGCAGACCGCCGGATCCTATTCGGCCGGACAAGGATATTCGGCCGGACAGGGGCTCGGCATTTGCCGTGGCGGCTATGCAGCAAGCGGTTCGGCAGGCTAGGCCTCCGCGCCCTGCCCGATTCGCTGATCGATAAATTCACAGATCGATAAATTCGCCGATCGATAGATCGAGCCGCCGGTAAAATCCGCAACCGGGTGGCACTCCTCCGCCCACGCTGGCGCTGCGCTATCCAATGTCCCCCCTGCGCCTTTCCGGGCGCCGTTGCCAATGGATTTCCCCCAGCCGGCATTTGCCTATGGGGGTCTCGCCGCGTTCCGCGGCGGCGGATGTTTCGCATCCTCCGCGCCGTGACGTGGATGCGTGATCGTGAGTGCCGGGGCTGGCGAAACGAGCCGGCCGATCGCTCCCACACCGCCTCTCAAATCCCGCGCCAGGACGGAGGGCGCGGTCATCCCGACCGACCGCGCTCTCCCGTGCGCCATCAAGCCACGGCGCCCGGCCCGGAATTGCCGGATTGACAAAAGCCGGAACAGCCATTAATTGTAACGTTACAATTTGTCGGTACCGCTCGTCTCGGGCACCGGCAGGCGCGATGGCGGAGAGCGTCTCAAGACACGGATCGTCTCCCATCGCGGGGTTCGGAACGCTTATTGGGTGAACGGATGACTTGGCGTCTCGGGGTCGATACCGGCGGAACTTTCACGGATGTCATCGCCTTCGAGAGCGAAACGGGAGAATGGCGCGCGACAAAAATCTGGTCCGATGCCGGCGGTGTCGCGGAAGCGATCAATAGGGCGATAGAGGCGTTGAAAATCGCGCCAGTTGACGTCGCGGCCATCACCTACGGCACGACCGCGATCACGAATGCCATTGTCGAGAACAAATTGGCCTGCGTTGCCTTCGTCTCGACGAAAGGTTTCAAAGACGTCCTGCGGATCGCCCGCCAGAAGCGGGATCATCTCTACAGTTTCAAAGCGGCCCACCGCGCCCCGCCGCCCGTGCTCGAAGCGAATTGCTTCGAGGTCGACGAGCGCTGCACCCACGAGGGGGCGATCGTGAAATCCGTGGACGAAAAATCGCTCGCCTTGCTGCTGCGCGAGATCCCCCCCGAATGCGAAGCCGTCGCCGTTTCCTTCCTGCATGCCTATGCGAACGGCGCCAACGAGAAGAAGGCGGCGGCGATCCTGGGCCGCCGGTTCGCGCATGTCTCGGTGTCGCACGAAATATCCCCGGAAGCGCGGGAATACGAGCGCAGCATCACCACGGTGCTGAACGCCGCCTTGCTACCTCTGATCCGCAGGCTCGTGTCCTCGCTCGGGAACATGTCCGTGCCCCTGAGCCGGCTGCGGTTCTTTCATTCCGCCGGCGGTCTGATCTCGCCGGAACTGGCCGAAAGACATCCCCTGACGCTCGGCATGTCCGGGCCCGCCGCCGGCGCTCTCGCGGCAAGCGCCGTCGCCCGGGATCTGAAGATCCCCCATGCCGTGGGGTTCGATATGGGCGGAACGACCACCGATTGCAGCCTGATCGTGTCGGGGCAGGCGGCGCTGTCGGCCGAGATCCGAATCGGATCGGTGCCGATCCGCCAGCCGACCATCGCCGTTCAAAGCATCGGGGCCGGCGGCGGATCGGTGGTGCGCTATACCAACGGCCGCCTGACCGTCGGGCCGGAGAGCATGGGGGCAAAGCCCGGACCGGCCTGCTATCTGCGGGGCGGCACGATCCCGACCCTCACCGACGCGGCCGCGGTTCTGGGTCTTTTCGGCGCGGCGGCGGGTTTCAAGAGGCCGGTCAAGGTCGATGTCGGTGCGGCGCGGCAGGCCTTCGCGGCCCTGTCCCAGACTTTGCAGATTTCCGTCGAGGCCGCGGCGCTTGGCACGATCAAGGTTGCAAGCGCTTCGGCCTCCCGCGCCATCAAGGCCGTGACCATGCAGGGCGGCGTCGATGCGCGGGCTTGCGCGCTGATCGCGTTCGGCGGCGCGGGGCCGATGCTGGCGCCCTTCGTTGCGCAGGAAATCGGACTCCAGAGCATCATCGTGCCCGACCGCTCCAGCGCGCTCTCGGCCGTCGGCTGCCTTACCGCCGATCCCCTGATGACGCGGCAATGGACCATCCGCCTCAAAATGGCGCAAGCCACGGCCGAGACGGTGGAACGGATCGTCGGCGGCTTCCTGACCTCGCTGCGCCGCGACTTCCATCTCATGGAGGACAAGGGGATATCGGCCGAGGAGACGCTCGTCGCCCTGCTGCGCTATCCCGGGCAGAGCTACGAGATCGAGGTGCCGATGACGCTCCCCTTCTCTTGCCAAGCGGTGACGGCCGACTTTCAAAGACTGCACGATCGCGCCTACGGGTTCACCAGTTCGGACCCCTGGGAGTTCGTCGCCATCCGCATCAGCATCAAGACACGCTCGCCGCGGCTGGCGACGGCCGGGGAAACCCCGGCTTCGAGCGGATTGGAACTGCCGGCCACGCGGTCCTGTTTCGACGGGCGGACCTGGATCGATACGAAACAATATCGCCGTGACCGGCTGCGCGAGGGAGCCACCATCCTCGGCCCCGCCGTCATCCTGGACGAGATGTCGACCATCGTCGTGCCGCCGGGATTCGCCGCGGCGGCGGACGGGCCTCACCTGCGGCTGCACCAGAGGCCTGTGGGTGGCGGGCAGGAGCTTGGGGCCGGGTTTGGCGACAAGACGGAGAATGCACTTGCCTGAGAATGATGTCTTTCTCACCGAAGTCATCGGCAACGGCCTGACTTCCGTCGCCGAGGAAATGACGCTGACCGTTCTCCGCTCGGCGCGCTCCCCGGCCTTGCGCGAAGCGGGCGATCTTTCGTCCGCCCTCACGGATGGCGAGGGCAATCTGATCGCGCAGGGGAAGGATCTGCCGATCCATCTCGGCGTGATGGCGGCGTCGGTCAAGGCGCTCATCGCCCGTATCGGCAAAGAGGCGCTGCGGCCGGGCGACGCCTGGATCGTCAATCTGCCCCAGGCCAGCGGGAACCACCTGCCGGACGTAAAGGTCATCCGCCCGGTCTTCCATCGCGAGGCGATCGTGGCCTTCGGCATTTCGCTGGCGCATTGGGCCGATATCGGCGGCGGCTCGCCTGGAAGCTACAATGTCGCGGCGACGGATCTCTGGCAGGAAGGGCTACAGATCCCCCCCGTGCGGATCATGCGGCAGGATGCCATCGTCGCCGATGTGCTGGCCCTGATCATCGCCAACGTGCGGGGCGCGGAAGAGCGCCAGGGGGATCTTTTCGCCCAGATCGCGGCGGTGCGGATCGGCGAGCGCCGGATTCTCGAAATCATCGAGAGATTTGGCGCCGAAGTATTCTGCATCGCCATGCGCGACATGCTGGATCTGTCGGAACGGCAGATCCGCGGCGTGATCCGGAGCATCCCCGACGGCAGCTATCAGGGTGAGGATCACCTCGATGGGACGATCGATTCCGGGCCCGTACGCATCGCCGTCGACGTCACCATCCGCGGCGAGGAAGCAATCTTCGATTTTTCCCGGTCCGATGACGCGCTTGACGCGCCGGTCAATACCACGCCGAGCGTCGTTGCCGCGGGCGTCGATTATTTTCTGAAGGCGATCGCCGGCGAAAGCATCTACCAGACCGGCGCCACTTTGTGGCCGGTCAAGATCATCACCCGGTCCGGCTCCCTTCTCGACCCTGCCCGCTCGGAGCCCGTGGTCGCGGGAAATCACGAGACGTCGAACCGCGTCGTCGATGCGATCCTGAACGCCTTGAGCGCCGTCATGCCCGAGCGGCTCTGCGCCGGCGGCTGCGGCTCCGCCGGCCTGACGATTTTCAGCGGGCGCCGCCTGCAAGGCGACTGGTGGACGCTCTACGAAACTCACGGCGGCGGCAACGGCGCGAACACGGAGCACCGGGGCGATTCCGCAACAAGGGTTCATCTCGGCAATATGATGAACACGCCGGCGGAATTCATCGAAGCCGAATATCCGATCCAGGTTATGCGCTCCGCCGTCCGCGAGGGCTCGGGCGGGGCCGGCAGAAATCGCGGTGGCGACGGGCTGATCCGGGAATACCGGGTGCTGGTCGACGAGGTGCGCTTCACCGCAACCTTCGAGCGGCGCCTGACCGCGCCGCGCGGTCTGGCGGGCGGCGAGGCGGGCCTGCCGTTCCGCGTCGGCCTTTTGCGCGATGGCACGCGCACGGACCTGCCGAGCCTGTGGCACGGCCTGCTCAAACGCGATGACGTGATCCTGGTCGAAAGCGCCGGCGGCGGCGGCTATGGAGTGGCCTAGATGAACAAGATCTTGAAGGAACCCGATCCCGGCGCCGATTTTCGCCGCCAGTGGAGCCGGCAGAATCGATACGCCCTCGGCGGCGATCTTCTTCCCGACGAATCCTCGACCCTTGAGCGGGACACGTCCGTCATTCTCCGGCAGGCGGGAACCAATCCGCCGTGGCTCGCCATGCGCGCCGGGTCGGGGGCGTTTCTGGAGAGCGTCACCGGCCAGATCCTGCTCGATCTCCACGGCAACAATTGCCATCACGTCGGTTACGCGCATCCCGACCTCACCGCGGCGCTGTCCTGGCAGATGCGGGAGATTTCCTTCGTCCCCCGGGGCGTCACCAACCCGGAAGTGGTGGTGGCGGCCGAAAAGCTGCTCGCGGCCTGGCCTTACGGACCGGGCGTGGTCGCCTTCGTGCCGGGTGGCAGCGCCGCCGTCGAATTGGCGATCATGCTCTGCCGCGCCCACACCGGCCGCTACAAGCTCGCGTCCTTCTACGGGGCCTATCACGGCCGCAGCGCCGGCGCGCTGAGCCTCGGCGGCCGCCCGCGGGACCGGGCGCCGCGCCTGGGTCCGCTGCTGCCCGGGGTTTTGCATGTGCGGCCGTTCTTTCCGCTGCCAAGCGAGCGGGAATTCGACGCGGAAGCCGGTGCCCGCCGCTCCCTGCAAGACCTCGCCTATTGTTTCGAACAGGAAGGCGACATCGCCGCGCTGTTCGCCGAGCCGATCCGCAACGGGCCCTTCCGTCCGCCCGACTGGTATTGGCCCGAGGTGAGGGCGCTCTGCTCGCGCCACGGCACCCTGCTGGTCAGCGACGAGATCCCCACCGGCCTTGGCAAGACGGGAAAGCTGTTCGTGACCGAGCATTTCGGCATCTCTCCCGACGTGACCCTGATCGGCAAGGCGCTGGGCGGCGCCCTCATACCGGTGGCGGCGGTGATCGCCAAGGCCGAACTCAACTCGACCGCGGATCTCAATCTCGGATACTTCACCTACGAGCGAAGCCCGATGATGGCGAGGGCGGCCGCGACCATCCTCGATATCATCGCCGGGGAAGAGCTGGTCGCTCGCGCGGCCGAACTGGGGGCGGCGGCACTGAAGAGGTTGCGCGCCGTGGCGGCCCTACGGCCCGCGATCCAGGAAATCCGCGGCGCTGGATTGATGCTCGGCCTACAGGCTTACGATCTCGCGGGCGGCGGTCACGATGCCCTCGCCCACCGCATCTTCCAGGAATGTCTGCGCCGGGGCCTGCTGGTACAATATCCGATGGGCGCCAGGTTGACGCTGTCCTTCCCTCTCAGGGTGGATCGCCCGCTGATAGAGGAGGCGATCGATGTTTTCGCCGCGGCGGTGGATGCGGCGGTTGCGGTCGGCGAGGGCTGAAGAACGGTCCCGATTGTGCTTGCGGGGCCTAAATTATAACGTTACAATTTTTCCGCCGCACAATAGAACGGCCGGAGGGAAGATGGTGGGAAACCGGGAAGCGATGGACGTCCGGACGGATTGCAAGAATCAGGTCCGGCCCCGGCTGGACCTCTCGATCAAGGTTGACAAGGTCCGGCACGAATATACGTCGCGGAACGGAGAACACGTTCTGGCCCTCGATGACGTTTCGATCGACATCCCAAGCGGACAATTCGTCGCCATCGTCGGCCCCAGCGGCTGCGGCAAGACCAGCATCCTGAACATGCTCGCCGGCCTGATCATGCCATCGCGGGGCGCGGTCTATGTGGATGGGGAAATGGTCAATGGCACCAGCCGCGCCGTCGGCTATATGTTCGCGCGCGACGGGATGCTGCCCTGGCGCACGGCCCAGGCCAATGTCGCTTTCGGACTGGAAGTCAGAGGCGTTTCCCGGTCCGACCGCCTGGCGCGTGCCGACGCCCTTCTGGAACGGGTCGGGCTGAAAGGTTTCGAGCGGGCTTTCCGTTCGCAATTATCGCATGGCATGCGCCAGCGCGTCGCCCTCGCCCGCACGATGGCGATCGATCCCAAAGTATTCCTGCTGGACGAGCCTTTCGGCGCGCTCGATGCGCAGACGAGGATCGTTTTGCAGGAGGAGTTCGTCCGCCTGTGGGAGAATACCGGGAAAACCGTGCTTCTCGTGACGCATGATATCTCGGAGGCGGTTGCGATGGCCGACCGCGTCATCGTTCTGAGCGCCCGGCCCGGGCGGATCAAATCGGATATCACGATCGATCTGCCGCGGCCGCGAGATATCGAGAGTATTAGGTTCGACGAAAAATTCGCCCGGCTCGCGCGTCGAATCTGGCGCGATATCGGCGGCCGGGCGGAAGGAGGTATGGCATGAATCCGCGTCTCCCGAGCACCGTCGGGCGGAGCCGCCGCCCCGCCGCCCCGCGATTCCCTCTGCGGGCGCTGGTAAACCCGGACAGCCGCTTCACGATCTGGATCTGGCGGCTCGCCCTCGCCGCCCTGGTGATCGGCGGCTGGCAGGTTGTCGCGGCCTTGCAGCTCGTCGATCCGATGTTTCTGGCCTCGCCAATGGCGGTTTGCGGCTTCCTGTTCCACTACATCCTGTCGGGGAAGATCTGGGTAAACAGCGCCGTGACGCTGGAAGAGACCATCCTCGGTTTTGCTTTCGGCGCCGCTCTTGGCGTGCTGGCCGGCCTGGTCATCGGCTGGTCGAAATTCCTGGAGCGGGTGCTGACCCCGTTTCTCACGATCTGCAATTCGCTGCCCCGCGTCGCGCTGGCGCCCATGTTCATCATCTGGTTCGGGATCGGCGCGCTGTCGAAAGTCGTCCTGGCGTTCAGCCTGGTCTTTTTCATCGTCCTCATCAGCACGGAAGCGGGCGTTCGCTCGATCGATCCGGATCTGACCATGATGGCGAAAGTGATGGGAGCAACCGACCGGCAGCGCTTTCTGAAGGTCGTGCTTCATGGCGCCGTGCCGTCGATATTCGCCGGGCTTCGCCTTGGCGTCATCTATTCCCTGCTCGGGGTCGTCGTGGGCGAGATGATTGCCGCCAAATGGGGCCTGGGCCAGCAGGTCATGGAATATTCCTACAATTACAAGCCCGCGGGCGTCTTCGGCGTCCTGGCCATACTGGCGCTGATCGCGATTTGCCTGAACGAGTTGATGACACGGGTTGAACGCCGCCTGGGACGGTGGAAGGGCGAAGACTGACGATCCGCCGACCGTCGGGATGCCGGCGCGCGCGGACTTTAAGACAAGGAAGGAAATGCCGATGACAGGGATCGCGAAACGGACGCTCGTTGCTGCGGCCTGCGGGCTCGCCATGATGCTCGTCGCAGGCGCCGGCGCGGCACCGACGCAGGCGGGAACACAGGCGATGCTGCCGATAAAAATCGGCGGCTTCAAAGGATCGCTGATCAGCTTTCCGGCGGAAGTCGCGATGAAAAAGGGCTTCTTCAAACAGCACGGCCTCGATGCCAGCCTCCTCTATTTCGCCAGCTGTCCGGATATTTTCAACGTCATGCTGAGCGGCGGCATCGATTCGGCCTCCTGCCCCTTGTCGCTCGTGATGGCGGACAATGCCAAGGGCTTCCATCTCCGCCTCGTGACGAACAATATCGCGGCTCAGGAATATACGCTGATCGCCCGCAAGGGATTGTCGCGGCCCAATCGCGACAAGCCGTACCCGCAGAACCTCCTGGACCTCAAGGGCAAGGTCATCGGCGTGACCGTCCGCGGTTCCGATGTCGAGAATCTGATGCGCTTCTTCCTCAAGAAAGCAGGCCTGGATCCCGATACCGACGTGACCTGGCTCTCGGTCGGCGGCCCGCCGACGGCCATCGCCGCGTTCAAGGCGGGGCGGGTCGATTACATGGCCGCATGGGAACCCGAACAGACCGTGCTCGTCAGCATCGACAAGGACGCCGACGTCATCCTGGATACGCGGAAAGGCGAGGGCAGTCCCCTGTTCGAAAACTACATTTCCAACATGACCGAGGCACAGGCATCCGCCCTCGCCAAGTCGCCGGAGAAATTCGCGCGGCTGGCCGCGGTATGGGCGGAGACGATCGCCTATATGAAGGATCCCAGCCATTTCGACGAGCTGGTCGATATTTTCTCGTCGACCAGTGGCCTCGGCAAGCCGACGATCGAATCCATGTTGAAAAGCAACCTCCGCTATTTCGACAGCACGATCAGCTGCGGGTCCCTGAACAACGTCGCCAAATTCGAAGTCGATGTCGGCGACATCACCAAGGACAAGATTCCCTCGTGCAAGGATCTGGTCTGGTCCGGATCCCATAAATACCTTGCACCGTAACCCGTCTTGACGCGCAGGCGCCGGGCATCCAATAGTTGGACGGACGAAGCGGCGGCGGGAACGGCACCTGCCGCCGCCACCGTTTCGCTCCAGGAAGCCGGCCGGTCCGCGGGCATATCGTTGAAGATAAGGATCGCAATCCGAGATGCCCGGTAACCATACGCGATTGGCCGCGGAGAAAGGCAAGTCCGGAGCGGACGGCCCGAAGAGAAAAGGGACGAAGCCTGGCCCTGCGCCGCCTATGGCGAAGCAGGCGCGCGTGTCGCTGGCCGATGTCGCGGCCGCCGCCCATGTGTCGGTCATGACCGTATCGAACGTCGTCCGCGGGCGGGAGGATCTGGTCAAGCAGGAAACCCGCGAGCGCGTGCAGGCCGCCATCGGCGCCCTGAACTATCGGCCGCAAACTTACGGCCGCGCCTTGCGCACGTCGAGAACGAGTACGATCGGCCTGCTCATCGCGGTTCAGGAAGAGGATTTCCTCAGCTCGCCCTGGACCAGCCGGATGGTCGCGGGATTGAGCAATTACCTCAATCGGAACGATTACGGCCTCCTGGTGCACGGCCAGACCCCGCTGAAGCTGGAAGAGGCCTTGCTCCTGCGGCTGTCGAACACCGACGGCCTGTGCGTGATGCTGTCGGGCACGAGCGAGGTGCGCCAGGATCTTCTGCGCCGCGTCACCCAACTGGGCCTTCCCGTCGTTGCTCTCCAGGAGCACCTGGACCCCACGCAGTTCGACGACCTCGCCATCGTTCGCCAGGACGATTATGGCGGCGGCGCGCTGGTCGGGCGGCATCTCGTCCGGCAGGGTGCCCGGCGGCTGGCGTTCCTGGAGCTGGCCTTCTCCTTTCCCGCCATGTCGCAGCGCATGGACGGTATCCGCTCCGAGCTTGGCAAGAAGAAGGGTGCCTATGTCCACAAGATGGAATGCCGGGGCGACACGATCAAGGACGTCATG
>CALCYJ010000011.1 GCA_937905845.1 uncultured Rhodospirillales bacterium | reverse complement strand
TCGGCTTCGCCTACCGGACCGGGACGCTACTCTCGCCGGCGCACGTTCTCGTCGTTGATGAACTGATCGCCGCTTACGATCGTGCCGACCTTGATGACCGGCGTACGGCGCGGCGCTTCACCGCCGAACAATTCCGGAGGCAGCGCCGGCAATTGGTAGCCGTCGAGCGCCTCGTGGATGCGCGCGACCAGTTCCTTGGGCAGATCGAAGCCGTAGTCGGGCCGGCCCGGGCCGAAGGGCGGTATGCCCGGTTGGAACGGCGTGAAACCTTCGGCCTGCACCCGGCCGTAATCGTGCTGCACCAGGCGCTGCGCCACCACCAGGTCGCCGATGGCGAGGGCCGGATCGACCCCGCCCGCCACACCCGACATCACGATCGCGCGGCATTTCAAGCTGTCCAGCAGCTTGGTCGCGGGCATCGCCGAGGCGACCTTGCCGATGCCGCTCTCGATCATGGACACAGGGCGGCCGTAGAGCTTGCCCTGCAGCACCTCCCGCCCGGCCAGCTCGCGCCGCTCGACCTCGGTCGTGTCGCCGAGGAGTGCCGCGATCTCTTCGGCCATGGGGCACATGATGCCGAGGGGAATCCGTTCTTTGAGCATGGGGGCGTTCTCGGGGTGAAGCGGTCGTCGAATCTGATACCGTCGAAGCTAGACCAAGGTGCAGCGCAATGGAACCCGATCGACCGATCCTGCTCTGGCTGCGGCGCGACCTGCGCCTGCAAGACAACCCGGCCTTGGCCGCGGCGGTCGCGACTGGGCGGTCGGTGATCCCGGTTTTCATCCGGCCGGGGAAGCACGAGATCGGCGGCGCTTCGACCTGGTGGCGCGATCAAAGCCTCGCGGCGCTCGCCCGCGATCTCAAGGCGAAAGGCAGCCGGCTCATCCTGCGCACGGGACCGGCCGAAAAAGTGCTGCCGGCCTTGGCCGCGGAAACTGCCGCCACCGCCCTCGCCTTCAATCAGACCCTGGAACCGGGACAGATCGCGACCGATCAGGCCGTGATGCGCGTGCTCGGCGCGCACCGCGTGGAGATCATCGAGCGCCGCGGCAACCGATTGCACGATCCCTGGCTGGTGAAGACCAAGGCCGGTGGGCCGTTCAAGGTGTTCACCCCGTTCTGGCGAACCTTGTCCGCGGATTATCGACCGCCGGCGCGACACAATGCGCCAAAGGCGATACACGTGCCGAAGCGATGGCCGAAGAGCGAATATCTCGCCGATTGGCAGGTCACGGCAAAATGGGCTTCGGGCTTCGGCGAGGAATGGACGCCGGGCGAGGCCGGCGCGGCGGCGCGGTTGAACCGCCTCCTCCGAACGGCGAAGGACTATCCTGCCGAGCGGAACCGGCCGGACCATGAAGGCACGTCGCGCCTCAGCCCACATCTGGCCTGGGGCGAGATCAGCGTGCATGAGATCTGGCGTCGCCTGGACAAGAAGCTGGGCAAGGATGCCCTGCCCTTTCTGCGGCAGCTCGGCTGGCGCGATTTCAACAGCCACCTGCTCTATCACTTCCCGAAACTGCCGACCGAGCCGTGGAGCGCGAAATTCGCACGCTTCCCGTTCCAGCGCGACGCCAAGGGATTGCGCGCCTGGCAGCGCGGGTTGACCGGCTATCCGATCGTCGATGCGGGTATGCGGCAGCTCTGGACCACCGGGTGGATGCACAATCGCGTGCGAATGATCGTGGCCTCGTTCCTGGTCAAGGATCAGCTGATCGACTGGCGCAAAGGCGAGGCCTGGTTCCGGGACACCTTGGTTGATGCCGATCTCGCGCAGAATGCCGCCAACTGGCAATGGGTCGCGGGAAGCGGCGCCGATGCCGCCCCCTATTTCCGCGTGTTCAATCCGATCGGCCAGAGCCGGAGGTTCGATCCCGATGGCGCCTATATTCGACGCTGGGTGCCGGAACTGGCGACGCTGGACGGTCGCGCGATCCATGCACCGTGGGAGGCAGATGTCACTGTGAAGGGATATCCGGCGCCGATCCTCGACCACGCCGAGGCGCGGGAACGCGCGCTCGCGGCCTATGAGAAGATCAAGTGAGCAAACAAAGACGGCGGCTCTTGCGAGCCGCCGTCGAGTCGAACGGGAATACGAGATAGTCGAGGGAGACTAATAGGCCCAGCTCGCCGCGACGCTTTCGCGGACGACGGTGCTGGCGCCGGGAATGTCCTGCCGCTTGCCATGGCGGCGGGAGAGAACCGTCGGCCGCTGATCGGCCGCCGGCTGATACCAGATCGAGAACTCGCCGAGGGAGTCGAGATAGCCGCCGGCCTTCGCCTCGTCGGCGATCTCGATGGAATCGATGCCGCAGCGATCCATGAACAGATACTGATCGCGCAGCACGTTGCCGGTGGCGCGGAGCTCGCCCGTGTAGCCGAGGCGCTGGCGCAGGATGCGCGCCTGGGAATAGCCGCGGCCGTCGGTGAATTGCGGGAATTCGAGCACGATCAGGCCGAAACGGCCGAGATCGTCCGAAACCGCCACCGGCGACTGGTCGCGTGGGAAGCGCAAGCCGATGGGCGCATTTCGGCCGATCAGCGTGTCGCGCTCCTTCAGCCAGCGGTCGAGCGTCACCACGACCGGCCTGCCGTCCGGCAGAGCCGCGTCGTCCGCGACGGTCAGCCATTCATTCGGCTGCAGGGCGCCGTGCCTGAGAACTGCCATAGAGCTTCTCCTTGAACGGATCGAGGCCGACGCGGCGATAGGTATCCAGGAATCTTTCGTCCGCATTCAACCGTTGCCGCAGATAGACATCGACGATCGTCTCGACGGCATCGGCGACCTGGTCGATGCCGAATGACGGGCCGACGATCTTGCAGATCGAGGAATCGTCCTTCGACGATCCGCCGAGGGTGATCTGGTAGAACTCCTCGCCGTGCTTATCGACGCCGAGGATGCCGATGTGGCCCGCATGATGATGGCCACAGGCATTGATGC
>CALCYJ010000010.1 GCA_937905845.1 uncultured Rhodospirillales bacterium | reverse complement strand
TGGGCGGCATCGGGGGCGGCGAAGCGCTCGCGGAAGGCCTGGCCCACGGCGGGCAGTGGGCCGTCGGCCGTTTCCAGTACCGCCATGATGTGGCGTTCGGCCGGCACCTGGGTGCGGCGATAGAGGTTGCGGCAGAGGATGCGGGCGGCGCTGCCGGGCCAGTGCGCCGGCAGCAGCTCGTCGGGAAGCAGCGGGTCGCGCAACAGGACGCGGCGATAATCGTGGATCAGCAGGGTGCGGATGAGGAAGGCGGTCTGCGGCGCCGGCTCGCCGCCCGTCTCCAGCGCCCGCCAGATCGGGCGGAAATGATCGAGAAAGCGGCGGTAATCGTGCTCGAGGCGGGCGAGGTCCCAGCTCCGTGCGACCAGGCGCCGCAAACCCTCGCGGCTTGCCGGCAGATCGGCGCCCGCCTGCATCATCAACCATCCCGCCTGCTCGCCCTGCTCGCGCAGAAATGCGCGCAGAGCCTCCGGCTCGACGGCGGGATGGGCGAAGAGGCCCGGCGCGATCTGGCCGAAGCCCCGCCACAGCAACTCGCGCCGCAAACCCTCGCGGTTCGCGGCCGGCCCCTCGGGAGAAATCAGGACGAGCTGCCAGACCCCGTCCCAGGGGGCTCCCGGCGCGGCATAGATGCGCCGGTGCGCTTCCTCGAAGCGCAGGCGGCCGCTCGGCGAGAAACCGTAATAGCTGCGCCGGCCGATCGCCTGCGAGGTCAGCCAATCGTCCCGCGTCAGGCGGAAGACGGCGGTGCGCACCATGCGCTCGTTGAGGCCGAGGGGCGCCACCAGGCGGATCAGGCTGCCGAGCCACACGGTGCCGCCGTGGGGCAGGATCGAATCGCCATAGATGGTGACGATCAGCGATTTGGCGCGCGGGTCGAGCCGCTGGCGCAGATCCTGGAGCAGATCATCGATACGGGCTTGCCTCGCCACAATTCTCCCCTTCATGCCTGGCCGGACTCTAGAACAGGATCGAGAAACCTGGATACCGCTTTTCGCGGCTTGGCCGGTGATGGTGGCGGCGATATGATCGTCGCGGCGCCGGCCGGAACCATCGCCCGGAGTGTCCGGATTATGCCGCAGGGGAGTTGGACCATGGCCAAGACTTTCGCCTCGCGAGGGGATCTTCAGGAGAAGCGCGTCACCTTCGAGCGGCTGACCGACGAAGCCTATGCCTACTCCGCCGAGGGCGACCCGACCTCGGGCGTGGTGATCGGCGACGATGCCGTCATGGTGGTGGATACGCGCTCGACCCCGGTGGCGGCGGAGGATCTGATCCGCCGCGTGCGCGAGGTCACCGACAAGCCGATCAAATATGTCGTTCTCACCCATTATCACGCGGTGCGGGTGATGGGGGCTGCGGCCTATGGCGGGGCGCAGGTGATCGCGAGCGAGGCGACGCGCGAGCTGATCATCGAGCGCGGCAAGCAGGATTTCAAATCGGAGGTCGAACGTTTCCCGCGCCTGTTCGAGGCGGTCGATACGGTGCCGGGCCTGACCTGGCCGACCCTGACCTTCGCCAAGCGCATGACGCTGTGGCTGGGCTCGCTCGAAGTGCAGCTCATGCATCTGGGCAAGGGCCATTCCCGCGGCGATATCGTCGTCTGGCTGCCGAAGTCGAAGGTGCTGTTTTCCGGCGATCTGGTGGAGCATGGCGCCACGCCCTATACGGGCGACGCCTATCTGCTGGAATGGCCCGATACGCTGCAACGGGTGCTGGATCTCAAGCCGCGCAAGCTCATCCCCGGCCGCGGCGATGCCTGCAAGAACCCGCGCGAGATCGAGGCCGCGATCGGCGGCACGCAGGATTTCCTGCGCACCCTCGTGCGCGAGGTCAGGAAGAGCGTGCGCAAGGGCCATTCGCTGAAGCAGGCCTTCGATGCCGCCCATCCGCCGATGAGCCGCAAGTTCGGCCATTGGGCGATTTTCGAACATTGCATGCCCTTCGATGTCTCGCGCTGCTTCGATGAAGTGAGCGGCATCCACGACCCGCGCATCTGGACCGCCAAGCGCGACCGCGAGATGTGGAACGCGCTGCAGGGCGGCTGAGAGGAGCGGGCTCTTGGCGATCAATCCGGCCTTCCGCGACTTCGTGGCCGAGCTTCTGGCGCCGCTAGGCCCGGTCGGCCTGCGCGCGATGTTCGGCGGCGCCGGCATTTTCTATGGCGGCACCATGTTCGGCCTGCTGGCGCAGGACACCGTCTATTTCAAGGTCGGCGAGGGCAACCGGGCGGATTTCGAGGCGGCGGGCAGCGATCCTTTCGCCTATCGCGGGCGCAACGGGCGGGAGATCGCCTTGAGCTATTACGCGCTGCCCGAAGCCCTGCTCGAGGATCAGGACCTGCTTCTGGACTGGGCGCGCAAGGCCGTCGCCGCGGCGCTGGAGGCCGCCCGCCGCGAGCCGCTGGCGCGCCGCCGGCCCGACGGCATCTCCCGGGTCCGCAAGGGCGCGCCACGCTGAGCGCCGACGCGGCCGGACCAAGGGTGCCGCCGCCACCGCTGCGTCCGGCCGGACCCGACGACATCCTCGATCTCGCGCGGCTACAGATCGCGAGCTGGCGGGCCGCCTATGCCGGCCTCATCGCGCCGGCGACGCTCGACGGCCTCGATTTCGCGCGTGCCGCCATCCGCTGGCAGCGGGCGATCGATGACGGCCTCAGGGTCCTGGTGGCGGCGGAACCGGCGCTCTTGGGCTTCATCACGATGGAGAAGGACGAGATCTCGATGCTTTATGTCGCGCCGGATCGCTGGCGCCGGGGCATCGGCCGGCGCCTGCTCCAGGCGGCGCTCGCGAGCCTGAAGGAACAAGGGCGGGGGGAAGCCGGCCTTTGGGTTCTCTCGGGCAATGCGCGGGCGCGCGCCTTCTATCAGGCCGAAGGCGGCAGGCTCACGGCATCCGGGCTGGTCAGGGTCGGTACGCAGGAACTGCCGCAGGTGCGCTATGTCTGGAACCTCGCCGCGCCGACCGTGCCGGAGGGGTGAAGGCTCGGAGGGGTGAGGGCGCTGGGCCTCAACCGATGCCGGCGCGCGCCGCCGCCAGCGCCTGGTCCAGTACCGCCTCGTCGCCGACCTGGTTGGCCAGCAGCAGGATCAGCTTGGCATTGAGCAGGCGGCTCTGTTCTTCGCTCAAGCCGTCATGCAGCAGGATCAGCTTTTCATAGAAAGCATCCGGGTCGGCAAGGTTGCTATCCGTCTTGAGCATTCCGCTCATGGCAAGGCCTCCGCGCGTGCCGTTTGACCTGAGGCGCGGGCGAGCGCAGCGCGCAAGGCCGCGATGTCGAGGCGCCGCCAGCGCGCCGCCACATAATGATCGGGGCGCACGAGATAGGCGCTGCCGGGGTGGGCGTCGAAGGCCTGCGCCAGCCGCCCCTGCTGATCGATCAGCAGCGGGAAGGCGCCGCCGCGCTCGCCCGAGGGTGCGATGATCAGGGGTTCGAGCGCGACCTCGCCCGCGGCCAGCGCCGCCAGCGCCGCGCGCTCGGCCTGCGGCACGTCACCGCCGGGGGCCGCGAAATAAAGCAGGGAGAAGCCTTCCGCCAAAGCTTCGAGGAGATGATGCGCCGGGCGCGGGCGCGGGTCGGCGGCTGCGGCCGGAAGGTTGGGGCAGGGCGCGCCGGGCCTGATCCCGGCGGCGAAATCCCCAAGCTCGTCCGACGTATTGAGCGGCGATTGCGCGAGGTGGATCGGCGTCGAGAGCCGGCCGCTGTTGACGATGGCGCGGGCGAAGGGAAAAGTCTGGGCGAGATCGAGGGCCGCGTCGCGGAAGGCGCGGCTCGCCGCCGTCTTGGGCGTGAGGAAGTCGGTGGTGCGGCTGGTGATGCGGATATTCTCGTCGGCGGCGTAGGCGCGCTCGTCGTGATAGCTGTCGAGCAGCCGCTCAGGCGCCTTGGCGCCCAGGACCAGCGCCAGCTTCCAGGCGAGGTTGTGCGCATCTTCAAGGCCGCTGTTGCCGCCGCGGGCGCCGAAGGGGGAAACCTGGTGGGCGGCATCGCCCGCGAACAGCACCGGGCCGTGGCGGAAGCGCTCCAGCCGCCGTGCCTGGAACGTATAGATCGAGACCCAGGAAAGCTCCATCGGATGGTCGCCGAGCATGCGCTTGACGCGGGAGAGCACGCGCTCGGGCTGCTTTTCCGCGTCCGGATCGATATCCCAGCCGAGCTGAAAATCCACCCGCCACTGATCGTCGCCCTGCTTGTGGCAGAGCGCGGTCTCGCCGCCGTGGAAGGTCGGGTGGAACCAGAAGCGGCGGTCGCTGGAGGGCAGGTCCGCATGGACGAAAACGTCGGCGATGAGGAAATGATCCTCGAACACCCGTCCGGCGAAATCGAGGCCGAGCGCGCGGCGGACCGTGCTGCGGGCGCCGTCGGCGGCGATGAGATAGCGGCCGCGGGTCTCGTAGCGGCCATCCGGCGTCTCGACCTCGACCAGCGCTTCGCCTTCGCTGACACTCACGCCGACCACCTTGCTCTGCCAGCGCAGCTCGATATGCGGCTCGCGCGCAACCGCCGCCAGCAGGAAGCTCTCGGCATGATATTGCTGCAGGTTGGTGAAGGCCGGATGCTTGCGGTCGCGGTCGGGCAGCAGGTCGAAACGGTAGATCTCACGCTCGCCGTGATAGACGCGGCCGGCGTTCCATGTATAGCCGCGGGCGAGCATCGGCTCGGCGACGCCGTGGCGGTCGAGGATTTCGAGCGAGCGCTGCGACCAGCAGAGCGCGCGGCTACCCTCGCTTACCGTGGCGCCATCTTCGAGCACCACCGAGCGGATGCCGAATCGCGCCAGTTCCAGCGCCGCGGTGAGCCCGACCGGGCCGCCGCCGGCAATGATGACGTCGTGACGAGGCCAGACGCCGTTCAGCTCCGGACAGCGGGTGAAGGGGAAATGGGGATAGTCGAAGCCGGCCATGAAGATGCCTTTGATCTGGCGCGCAAGGTCTCATCTTGCGCTCA
>CALCYJ010000009.1 GCA_937905845.1 uncultured Rhodospirillales bacterium | reverse complement strand
CTGCCGGCGCTGGATGACGGGGCGAGCGTGACGCTGCAGCGGCGCTTCGATGCCGGCCGTATGCTGAAGGAAGTGGCGGCGTGGCGGCGGAGCCTCAAACTCATGGTGCCGGCGACCCTGCAAGCCTGCCTGCGCCATCCCGATTTCGCCGCAACCGACCTTTCGTCCCTGCGCCTGATCATGGCGGGATCCTCCACCATCCCCGCCGCGCTGATCGAAGGCTTCCACGCCCGCGGCATCCCCGTGGGCCAGGTCTATGGCGCGACCGAGACGGCCCCGGTCGCCCTCTATCTGCGCGGGCCCGACGCCAGGCGCAAAATCGGCTCGACCGGCAAGCCCGCCATCCATTGCCGGGCGCGCATCGTCGATGCGGCGGGAAGCGAGGTCGAAGCGGGCGCCGCCGGCGAGATCCTGGTGCAGGGCCCCAACCTTTTCCGCGGCTATTGGAACGATCCGGCGGCCACCGCGAGCGCCTTCCGCGACGGCTGGTATTGCACCGGCGACATCGGCCATCGCGACGCCGAGGGCTATTACTACATCGACGACCGCAAGAAGGACGTGATCATCTCGGGCGGCGAGAATATCTATCCGGCCGAATTGGAGAACGTCCTCGCCGCCTGCCCCGAAATCGAGGAGGCGGCGGTCATCGGCCGCCCCGATCCGCGCTGGGGCGAAGTGGCGGTGGCGGTGGTGGTGCGCAAGCCGGGCGCGATCCTCGACGCGGCCGCGGTTCTGGCGCTTTTCGAGGGTAGCCTCGCCCGTTTCAAGCATCCCCGCGCGATCGTCTTCGCCCGGGCCCTGCCGCGCAACGTCATGGGGAAAGTGCTGAAGCACGAGCTTCGATCCAGCCTTGATTCCAGTCCCGATTCCGGCGGCGAAAGCTGATTTCCGCCGCGGCAATCGGTCGCATCCTGGCGCACGGTCCATGTTTACGCTCATGCTCCGCCGGAGTATTGTCGGCGCTGACATCCGGGCTGGCCTGAGGCTGTTTTGCTTGCGCGCCTGGGTTCCGGGTGCCGGGAGCTTAAGGAATCGCCATGGATTACGAGCAGGCCTTTGCCGCCGCCATCGCAGCCCTCAAGGACGAGCGGCGCTATCGCGTCTTCACCGACCTCGCCCGCCAGGCCGGCCGTTTCCCGCGCGCCACCAATCATTCCCGCCCCGACTGTCCGGACGTGATCATCTGGTGCTCCAACGATTATCTCGGCATGGGCCAGCATCCCGTGGTCCTGCGGGCGATGACGGAGGCGGTGGCGCGTTTCGGCGCCGGCGCCGGCGGCACGCGTAACATCTCGGGCAACAACCATCCCCTGGTGCTGCTGGAGCGCACGCTAGCCGATCTTCACGGCAAGGAGGCGGGCCTGGTCTTCACCTCGGGCTTCGTTTCCAATGACGCGACGCTCTCCACCATCGGGCGGGTCCTCAAGGGCTGCATCATCTATTCCGACGCGCTGAACCATGCCTCGATGATCGCCGGCATCCGCCATTCGGGCTGCGAGCGGCGCGTCTTCCGCCACAACGATCTCGCCCATCTCGAATCCCTGCTCGCTTCCGACGATCCGGCGCGGCCCAAGCTGATCGCCTTTGAATCGGTCTATTCCATGGACGGCGACATCGCCCCCCTTGCCGCCATCTGCGATCTTGCCGACCGCTACCATGCCATGACCTATCTCGACGAAGTGCATGCCGTCGGCATGTATGGCGCGCGCGGCGGCGGCGTCTCGGAACGCGCCGGCGTCGCGCACCGGATCGACGTGATCGAGGGCACCCTGGCCAAGGCGGTGGGGGTGATCGGCGGCTATATCACTGCCAGCGCGCTGCTGGTGGACGCGATCCGCTCCTATGCGCCGGGCTTCATCTTCACCAGCGCGCTGCCGCCCGCGATCGCCGCCGCCGCGATCGCCAGCGTCGAGCATCTGAAGGCCCATGACGAGATCCGCCAGCGCCATCAGGAGCGCGCGGCGACGCTGAAACGGCTCCTGGGCCAGGCCGGCCTGCCGGTGATGCCCTCGGTCAGCCATATCGTCCCGCTGTTCGTCGGCGAGGCGGGACGGTGCAAGCAGGCGAGCGACATGCTGCTGGACGAATACGGCATCTATATCCAGCCGATCAATTACCCGACGGTGCCGCGCGGCGCCGAGCGACTGCGCATCACGCCGACGCCGCTGCACGACGATGCGATGATGTCGCACCTCGTCGATGCGCTGGGGCTCGTCTGGGACCGTCTCGGCCTGCGCCGGGCCGCGGCCTAGAGCCTGTTCTGATCGACCGGATGATTCCATCCGGTCGGAAAGTGCGCTAGAACCTATTTTTTCCGGCGGCCGCTCAGACGAAGAAGTCGGGCAGCAGATCCTCTTCCTTTACGCCCTCCTGGCGATAGCGGCCGAGGTCGGTAACGCCGGCGCTGGCCAGCACCTCGTCGTCGATGCAGAAATTGCCCGAGAAGCTGCGGCTGTCGCGGGTCAGGATGACATGGGCGGCGTCGGCCATGATCTCGGGCCGGCGGCAGCGCCTGGCCGCCTCGGCACCGCCCAGCATCGCCATGGCGGCGGTATCGATCGCCGTGCGCGGCCAGAGCGCGTTGAAGGCGATGCCGTCCTTGCGAAACTCCCCCGCCATGCCGAGAACACACAGGCTCATGCCGAACTTCGCCATCGTATAGGCGACATGGGGCGCGAACCAGCGCTCCTCCATGCCGAGCGGCGGCGACAGGTTGAGCACGTGGGGGTTCGCCGCCTTCTTCAGATAGGGGATGCATTTCTGCGAGCAGAGATAGGTGCCGCGGGTATTGATCTGATGCATCAGATCGTAGCGCTTCATCGGCGTCTCCATCGTGCCGGTCAGGCTGATGGCGGACGCGTTGTTGATCAGGATGTCGATGCCGCCGAAGGTTTCGGCCGCCTTGGCCACCGCCGCCTCGACTTCCGCCT
>CALCYJ010000008.1 GCA_937905845.1 uncultured Rhodospirillales bacterium | reverse complement strand
CGTCCCGAGGCTCGTCACCGCCGAGGTCTTCGCCCGAGGCCCCGGCATGATCACCGGCCAGGCGGCGCTGGTGAAGCAGGTCGTCTTTCCCCTCGAAGTGCTGCCGGTAAAGATGGTCATCGCGACACTGCCGGTCCTGCTGATCGGCCTTTCCGGCCTCATCGCCTATGTCTTCATCGCCTTCGGCCGCGGATCCTTCGCCTACCTGCTCTTTCCTCTGGCCGCCCTTCTGCTCTATCTGTTTCTGCTCGGCATCGCCTTCCTGCTGTCGGCGCTCGGCGTCTTTCTCCGGGATATCAAGGATCTGGTGCAGCTCTACCTGCTGATCGGACTCTACCTTGCACCGATCTTCTATTTCATGACCTGGGTGCCGAAGGTGGCGCGGCCGCTGATCTATATCAACCCGCTGACCGTCTTCGTCGAATGCTTTCACCAGGCGGGCTATTACGGCGGCATAACCGACGTGCGGATATGGCTGATCGCGGCCGGGCTCAGCATCGTCTCGCTGCTGCTCGGCGTCACGATCTTCCATCGCCTCAAGCCGCAGTTCGGGAGCTTCGTATGAGCGGGCGGGACGATTATGCCATTCGCGTCCGCGGCCTCAGCAAGATGTACCGGATCTACGAGAAGCCGTCGGACATGCTGGCCGAACTGGTGACCCGCCGGCCGCGCCACCGCGAGCACTGGGCCTTGCGCGACGTCAGTTTCGACGTGAAGCGCGGCGAGGTGGTCGGCGTCATCGGGCGCAATGGCGCCGGCAAGAGCACGCTCCTGCGCATCATCTCCGATACGCTGGACAAGACGGAAGGCGAGGTCACGGTGAACGGCCGCATCTCGGCCATCATGGTGCTCGGCACCGGCTTCAACATGGACCTGACGGGACGCGAGAATATCCTGCTCGGCGGCCTCTGCCTCGGCATGACCCACGAGGAGATCGAACGGAAAACCGCGGACGTCATCGCCTTCAGCGGGTTGAACAGCTTCATCGACGCGCCGTGCAAGGGTTATTCGACCGGCATGCTGGCCCGGCTCGCCTTCAGCATCGCGGCGAGCGTGGAGCCCGATATCCTGATCGTCGACGAGGCGCTCGCGACCGGCGACGTCCTCTTCAACGTCAAAAGCTACTCGCGCATGCGCGAGATCGCGAAAAGCGGCGCCACCGTCCTGTTCGTCACCCATTCGCTCCAGCAGATCTACGATCTCTGCGACCGCGCCATCCTGCTCGAAGGCGGCCGGGTCGCGGCGACCGGCAATCCACGCACCGTCGGCTATCTCTACGAGGACATGGTCCATCAGGAGATGGCCGACATCAACCAGAGCGCGGCGCCGGTGTTGCAGATGGGCCATGACGCGAGCGAGGCGCCGACGAAGGCACGAATCCTCGGCGCCGATCTCGTCGATGCCGCGGGCGAGCCGGTCCATCGCGTCAAGGACGGCGAGGATTATCTCATCCGCATCCGCGTGCGCGCCGATCAGGACATAGATTCAATCTCCGTCGGCTATGACATCCGCACCCAGACCGGGGTACAGATCTACGGCACCTCGATGTCGGCGCTGGGCATCCGGGAAAGCATCGCCGCCGGCGAGGAAAAGCGGTTCGACTTCACCCTCAGGGCGGCCTTCAACACCGGCGCCTATGTGATCAATTTCGGGCTGGCCGAATTCCTCAGCGAGGATACGTCGCATTATTCGATGATCCATTTCATCGCCGATTCCGTGATGTTCGAGGCCGAGACCACGGCGCGCTTTCCAGGGCTCGTCAATTTGCGTGGCGGCTATTCCGGCGCCTGGCCGCTGTCCGCAAATCAGGCCCGGAGGCTTTAGCCATGTGCGGCATCGCCGGGCTCTTCCGCGCGTCCGACCGGCCGGCGGTTCAGGCGATGCTCGAAGCGATGCGCCACCGCGGTCCCGACGACGAAGGGATCTATGCCGACGATAGGGTCACGCTTGGCCATCGCCGCCTCTCCATCATCGATACCTCGCCCGCCGGTCATCAGCCGATGGCGGGAATGGATGGCGCGGTGCAGATCGTCTTCAACGGCGAGATCTATAATTACCGCGAGGAGCGCGCGCGGCTCGAAGCGAAGGGCCGGCGCTTTTCCACCCGCTCCGATACCGAGGTGGTGCTCGCGCTCTACGAGGAGCAGGGCGAGGAATTCCTCTCCCACCTGCGCGGCATGTTCGCCATCGCGCTCTACGACCGGCGCGGGGGTCCCGGGCGGGAGACGCTGCTGCTCGCGCGCGATCATTTCGGCATCAAGCCGCTGCTTTATGCGGAGCGGGCCGGCACGCTCGTCTTCGCCTCGGAACTCAAGGGCCTGCTGGCGAGCGGACGGATCGCCCGCGAGGTGGACAGCGCGGCCTTGCGCCAGCTCTTGAGCCTGGGCTCGGTCTATCAGCCGCGCACCCTGCTGCGCGATGTTGCCGCCCTTCTGCCCGGCCATTATCTCGTCGCCGACCGGGCCGGCTGCCGCATCAAAGCCTATTGGCATCCGGGCCTCGACCGCATCGACGGGCTCCGCGCCCGCCCCTATGACGAACAGGTGGCGGCGGTAAGCGAGGCGCTCACTCGTTCGGTGCGGCTGCAAATGGTGGGCGACGTGCCGGTCGGCGCCTTTCTTTCCGGCGGCGTCGATTCCTCGCTCATCGTAGCCCTCATGGCCGAGATCGGCGGCGCCCGCGTCAAGACCTTCTCGGTCGGATTCGAAGACGGCGCCGATGCGGTCGATGAAAGCTTCGAGGCCGACGAGATGGCGCGCCATCTGGCGACCGACCACAACCGGGTTCTGATCGGCGCCGCCGATATCGCGCGGCATTTCCAGCATTTCGTCCGCGGGCTGGATCAGCCCTCGGTCGACGGGCTCAACAGCTATTTCGTCTCGGGTGCGGCAGCAGGCGCGGTGACGGTCGCCCTTTCGGGCACCGGGGGCGACGAGATCTTCCTCGGCTATCCCTGGTTCGCGCATATTCAACGCCAGTTCGGCAGCGCACCGCTCACCATGGACAATGGCGGGCTTCTGTCCTGGCTCCGGCGGCGGCGCGGGGGCGGCGGCGGCGGGGATAATGCCGGCGCCCGCTTCCGCCAGGCGTTCGGCGGCCTTTATCATTGTTTCGGCCCGGCGGCAGCCGGGAACCTGCTGGCGCAGTCCCGGCGCGAGGCGGCGCCGGAGAGAAGTTTCGCCGAAGATCTCGCCGCCAGCGATACGCTCCAGATGGGCGGCGCGCTCGACCGCGCCTCGGTTCTCTGCCTCGGCGGCTATACGCGCAACCAGCTCCTGCGCGACATCGACGCCTGTTCGATGATCCATTCGCTCGAAGTGCGCGTGCCCTTCCTCGATCCGGTGATCGCCGATTACGCGCTCTCCCTGCCGCCCCAGGCGAAGCTCAAGGAGAGCGCCCGCACGCTCGATCCCGGCGCGAGCTATGATGAAAGCGGGATCAAGCGGATCGTCTGCGACATCGCTCGCCGCCATCTGCCGGCGCATTTTTTCGCGGAGCGCGCCAAGAAGGGTTTCTCGCTGCCCTATGTCGACTGGCTCAAGGGGCCGCTTGCGGAGATCATGGCCGATACGCTGTCGGCGGATTCGGTGGCGCGCGGCGGCCTGTTCGATCCCGCCGCCGTCGCCGCCATCCGCGCGGATTTCGCCGGCGGACGCCGGCCCTGGGCGCATCCCTGGCTCCTCATGGTGACGGAGCTGTGGCGGCGCGAGGTTCTGGCCGCCTGACGCACGGCCACGCGCTTGGAGGAGTGGAAATCATCATGCCTGCCGCAAGACGGCTGATCGCGCGCATCGCCCGTAGCGCCGCTCTTCTCGCTCAAGGCTCCCGCCGTGCCGGAAATGACCCGGGCGCCCCTTCGCCCGAGATCGTCCGGCGCGATGCGCGCATCCAGGCGCTGGAGGAACGCGTCGGCCATCTCGAAGAACGTCTGCTCAGCTATTACAAGAACCGCTGGGACGCGATCGACAAGCTCGCCGATTATCTCGTCGGCACCGAGATCCCTGGCGATTACTGCGAGTTCGGCGTCTTCCAGGGCACCACTTTCGCCTATGCCTGCAAGGCCATGGCGCCGCTGTTCCCCACCATGCGGTTCGTAGCGCTCGATTCCTTCCAGGGTCTGCCGGAACCCCAGGGGCTCGATGCCGCGGGCGCCTATACCAGCGGCTTCCACCGGGGCCAGTTCACCTGCGACGAGGCGCGGTTCAAAGCCAATATCGCCGCCGCCGGCGCCGATCTTTCCCGCGTGCTCACCATCCCGGGCTGGTTCGACAAGACCCTGGCGCCGGGCCGTCCCGAAACGGCGGCGCTGGAGCGGGTGGCGGCGGCCTGGATCGACGGCGATCTCTATGAATCAACCGTGCCGGTGCTCGATTTCCTGACCCGCCGCCTGAGCGTCGGCTCGGTCCTGCTGTTCGACGACTGGCGGTGCTTTCGCAATCTCGCCGAATTCGGCGAGCAGCGCGCCTGCCGCGAATGGCTGGAACGCAACCCGCAAATCCGGCTCAACGAGTTCATCGACTTCGGCTTCCACGGTAAGGCCTTTACCGTCGCGTCCTGCTGAACGTCTCATAAAGCGCTTCATACTGCCGGACGATTGCCGGCAGGCTGTAATGTTCGGCGATGCGGCGGCGGGCCGCCTGGCCCAGCGCCGCGCGCGACCCCGCATCGAGGGCCAGCAGATCGAGGATCGCCTGCGCCAGCGCCGGCGGATCGCTCGGAGCAACGATCCGCCCCGTTTCGCCGATGATCGCGCGCGCATCGCCGACATCGGTTGCAATGCAGGGCACGCCGGCGCTCATCGCCTCGCCCAGGACATTGGGAAAACCTTCGCCGAAAGCGGAACTCAGGCACAGGAGATCGACGCCGGGCAAGAGGCGCGCGATATCGCGGCGTGGCCCGAGAAGATGCGCCCGCCCGGCGATCCCCGCGGCGGCGAGGTGTGGCGACAGGTCTTGCGTGCCGCGGCCGATCAGCAGCACGTGCAGATCGCCCCGCGCCGCCAGGGCGATCCGCGCCGCCGCCAGGAAGCCCGTATGATCCTTCATCGGATCGACCCGGGCGATATGGGCGAGGATGAGGCTCTCCGCCGGGATGCCGATCTCCTGGCGCAGACGCGCTGGCGCCTGCGGATCGGGGCGGAAGGTTTCGAGGTCGAAACCGTTCGGCACAAGATGCCAGGCGCGCGGCCGATAGCCTAGGCGCTCATGCACCGCTTGGCCTGCGGCGCTATTGACGATGATCCCGGCGGGCCAGCGTGAAAACGCCGCAAGCCACTTCAGAACCCACTTGCTCTGGCGCGAATAGCGGCTGAAATCCATGTCCGAGCAGCGCAAATTCGCCAGCACCGGCGGCGAGCCCGCGAGCCTGGCCGCGAGCAGGCCGAGAAGATCGGCATGATAGAGCCAGGTCTGCACCAGGTCCGGCCGCAGGCGCCGCATCAGGGCGGCCAGCCGGAACAGCGCCCGCGGATCGGCGCTGCCGCGGCGCAGATCGAGCCCCAGCACCTCGATGCCGGCGGCGCGCAGATCCGCGCCCAGCGCACCATCGCCCAGGAGCGAGACGACCTGGTTGTGAAAGCGGCGCCGGTCCATGGCGATGACGAGCTTGATCAGCATCGTCTCCGCGCCGCCCTGATCGAGGCCGGTGATGACATGCAGGATCTGGCGCGGCGGGGGGCTTGTCATGGCGGTCGGGACCGGGGCCGGAAATCACGCGCCGCCACGGGGGGTCAGACCCGGAGCCATTCGGGCCCCGCTCGCATGCCGCGCTGCCCGGTTCAGGCGCTGAGCGCGCTATTGATCGAATCCGACACGGCATGAGCAAGCAGCAGGCCCATGTGGCGCTGATAGCGCGGCATGCACAGCAGCGCCTCGTCCTGCCCGTTGGAGAGGAAGCCGGTCTCGATCAGCACCGCCGGCACCGAGGGCGAGCGCAGCACGGCGAAATTGGCCGAGCGCGCCGGATTGTCGAGAAGCCGCGTCTGGCTCCTGAGATCGGCGACCAGCTCGTGCTGCAACGCCAGGGACTGGTTGAGCGTGGAGCGGCGCGCCAGGTCGAACAGGATCTTGGCCACCGTCTGGTCGACGTGCTGGAGATTGACGCCATAGAGCGCATCGACATTGTTCTCGCGATGCGCGAGCGCCGCCGACAGCCGGTCGGAAGCCACCTCGGACAAAGTATAGACCGAGAGGCCGCGCGCGCTCTGCTCGGGCGCGGCATCGGCATGGACCGAGACGAAGAGGTCCGCCTTCACCCCC
Organism: uncultured Rhodospirillales bacterium; assembly: GCA_937905845.1. Lineage (GTDB taxonomy): Bacteria > Pseudomonadota > Alphaproteobacteria > Ferrovibrionales > Ferrovibrionaceae > CALCYJ01. The sequence continues at coordinate 10,717 of CALCYJ010000008.1, read as the reverse complement.
TGGGCGATCGCCACCCGCTCCTCGAGCGGCAGGAAGATGTCGGTCTGGCGCGTGAGCTTGACCCGCGCCCCGGTCAGCCGCCCCAGTTCCTCGGCGAAATTGTCGGCGACCGACAGGACGACATGTTTCTCATAGGTGCCGGTACGCCCGATCGCGCCGGGATCGATGCCGCCATGGCCGGGATCGATGACGATCGTCCGCTGCGCCACCGGGATGGTGGGACGGTGCAGCGGCACGGGCGTCGAGGGCGAGTGCGACGGCGACGAAGACGGCGCGATCCAGCGCGTCCGGGCCAGCGCAGCTTTGACATCGGCAAAGGACAAAAGCATCGATGCTAATGTCGCGCTTGAGCAATGTCTTATAAACGACCGTCGATCCATAGTAATTTTCGTATATGATCAACGCGCCATTGTCAAGTGCGCAAGCATCGCCCCCGCTCGCCGGTCCCGGACGGAGCCGGCGCCAACCACCGGCCTCGGGGCAGCCGGTGCGCACGACGAAGCCGCCAGATCCGGGATAAAACCGTGCAATCACGCGAATTTCTGTTTTAATTTCAAATCCGACGTTGCATTCTGCCGCCATTCCCCTTATCTAACGCTTCGTCGGCTCGGGATGGGTTGGCCCGTCCATCGCCCGTTATTCTGGGTCGCCGACCCGCTTTCCCCCTCCCGCCTTCCGGCCCGTCGCGCTTTCAGCGCCGCGGCATCTTCTCTATCTCTAAGGAATACAATGTCGATCGGCACCGTCAAATGGTTCAATGCCCAGAAGGGCTTTGGCTTCATCCAGCCTGAGGATGATCAAAAGGACGTCTTCGTTCACATCTCGGCCGTCGAGCGGTCGGGCCTCGGCTCGCTGCATGAGGGTCAGAAGGTGAGCTACGACATCGAGCGCGACCGTGGCAAGGCCGCGGCCTGCAATCTCAAGGCGCTCTGACGTTCTTCGGGGCGGCTGCGGCCGCCCCACTTCTGCCGCCGGCCGTGGTCCCAACCGGGCCGGCATGGGCGGCAACCGCCGCTAAACGCCGAGATAGGCGCGGCGCACCTCAGCATCCTCGGCCAGTTCGGCAACCGCGCCTTCGCGGATGATGCGGCCGGTTTCCATCACATAGCCGCGGTCGGCAATCTCGAAAGCGGCAAACACGTCCTGCTCCACCAGCAGCACGGTGACGCCCTGGCTCCGCACCTCGCTCAGGACGGCGAGAAGCTGATCGACGACGACGGGGGCCAGCCCCAAACTCATCTCATCGACCACCAGAAGCTTCGGCGCCGCCATCAGGGCGCGGCCAATGGCGCACATCTGCTGCTCGCCGCCCGACATGCTGCCGGCGATCTGGCGGCGGCGCTCCTTCAGGCGGGGGAACAGGCGGTAGACATAATCGAAGCTCTGGGCGACCCCCTGACGGTCCCGCCGCCGGTAGGCGCCCATGCGCAGATTGTCCTCGACACTCATGCGGTCGAAAAGCTGGCGCCCTTCCGGCACCTGGACAAGGCCGAGATCGAACACCCGCTCGGGCGTGAGATGCGAGAGGTCGTGGCCGTCGAAGCGCAGCGTGCCCGCGGCATTGACGGTGCGCGAGATGGCGCGCAGCAGCGTCGTCTTGCCGGCGCCGTTGGAGCCGACCAGCGTGACGATCTCACCGCGATCGACCCGCAGGCCGACGTCGCTCAGCACCGGCGCCTCGCCGTAGCCCGCGACCAGTCCGGCGATTTCCAGCAGGACCGCGCTCACCGCCGCCTCCGGCCAAGATAGGCTTCGACCACGCGGGGATCGTTCAGCACCTCGTCCGGCTTGCCTTCGGCGATCTTCTCGCCATGGTGGAGCACGAACAGCCGGTCCGACAGGCGCCGGATCGCCTTCATGACATGTTCGATCACCAGGATGCTGACGCCGTTGGCGCGGATTTTCATGATCAGCGCGATAACCTCCTCGACTTCCACCGGATTGAGGCCGGCCATCACCTCGTCGAGCAGCAGGAACTTGGGCTGCATCGCCAGCGCCTTGGCCAGTTCCAGCCGCTTGCGGTCGGGCCCGCCCAGCGCATCCGCCCGCTGATCGGCGCGATGGTTCAGGCCGGTGAAATCGAGGCAGGCGCGGGCCCGCTCGCGCGCCCGGACCCGCGAGCGCTCGCCCCGCCCGGTGCCGAACAGGGCGCCGATGGCGACATTCTCCAGCACGGAGAGGCCGGGGAAAGGCTTCATCACCTGAAACGTGCGGCCGATGCCGAGATGGGCGCGGCGATAGGATTTGAGCCCGTCGATCCGCTGTCCCTCGAACTCGATCTCGCCTTCGGTCGGCGACAGGGTGCCGCTGATCAGGCTGACCAGCGTGGTCTTGCCGGCGCCGTTCGGCCCGATCAGCCCGAGGATCTCCCCCTCGTTCTGCGTGAAGCTGACGGCGGAGAGCGCGGTCAGGCCGCGGAAGCGCTTGGTCAGACCGCGCGCCGTGAAGATCGGTTTGGGTTCGGAGGCGGTCACAGCCGGTTCTGCCTGATGTTCTGCACGAAATAGCTCAAGCCCAGCCGCCGCACGCCATAGCCGACATCGATCAGCCCCTTCGGCATGAAGACCACCGCAAGCACGATGACCCCGCCGAAGAAGAGGCCGGCGACCGTCGAAATCTTGGCCGCCAGAACCTCCGAGATGGCCGAAAGCAGAAAGGCGCCGATAATCGGCCCGAGCACGGTGCCCGGCCCGCCGAACACCGCCATGATCACCATCTTGACATTGAGCGTCGCATCGAAGGCGCTGCCGGGATCGATGAAGGTGATCCAATAGGCGTGAATGCCGCCGGCCAGCGCGCTGACGAAGCCGGAGAGCGCCAGCGCCATCACCTTGTAGAGGGTGGTATTCACGCCCATGACGGCGGCGGCGTCCTCGTTCTCGCGGATGGCGATCAGGCCGGCGCCGAAGCGGCTCTCCGACACGAGATAGATCATGAGCGTGGTCAGCGCCAGAAGGCCCAGCGCCAGTTCGTAAAACAGCGCATCGCCCCGGAACAGCGGCAGGATGAGGCCGTTGTTGCGGCCCGCGATGCCAAGATTGGCGATCACCGCCCCCATCGCCGCCGCCAGGCCCAGCGTCGCGATGGCGAAATAGGGGCCGCGCAGCCGCAGGATGGGAATCCCGAGCAGCAGGGCGCACAGGACCGCGAGGATTCCGCCGACAACGAGGCCGGCCCAGAAGGGAAGGCCGAACTGCGCCATGGCGATCGCCGTGCCGTAGGTGCCCAGGCCATAGAAGACGGAATTGCCGAACGAGGGATAGCCGGCATAGCCGCCGATGAGGTTCCAGCCCTGCGCCAGCGTCGCCGTCAGCAGGGCGTCGATGCCGAACTGCACGATCGAGGCCGAACCATACCAGGGCACGCCGGCCAGCAGCGCCAGAACGACGACAACGATGAAGATGATGCGTATTTTCATGCTCGTTCAAAAACGCTGGCGGGACGCGACACCAGGATCAGCACCAGGAGCCCGAAGCTGATCACGTCGGTATAGGTCGGCCCGAGGTAGAGGGCCGTCAGCGCCTCGGCAACGCCGAGAACCAGGCCGCCGCCGATGACGCCGAGCGGCTTGTCGAGGCCGCCCAGAATGGCGATGACGAAGGACTTGGCCGTAAGCGAGGCCCCGATGTAGGGCGTGAACTGCGAGACGATGCCATAAAGCCCGCCAGCCGCCCCCGCCAGCGCCGCGCCGATGCCGAAGGTCAGCGCATACATGGCCCGCGGGTTCACGCCATAGAGCCGCGCCGCCGTAAGGTTCTGCGCCGTGGCGCGGATGGCCCGGCCGGTGCGGGTATGCCCGAGGAAGAGCCACAGCAGCACCGCCAGCAGCAGCGCCACGCCGAAGGCCGCGAGCCGGGCGAGAGGGATGGTCAGGCCGAAAAACTGGAAATTGTTGCCGGCATAGGTCGGATTGATAGTGCGGAAATCGGCGCTGAAAGCCAGTTGCGCCACATGCGCGAACACGGCATCGAGCCCGAAAGTGATCAGCAGCGTATTCAGCAGCGCCGACCGCACGATGAGATTGAGCAGGCCGCGTTGCAGGAGATAGCCGAAGCAGAACAGGATCAGCATCGCCAGCGGCAGTCCGACGAAAGGATCGAGGCCCAAGCCGCTAAAAAGGTAATAGAGGGCATAGGCGCCGAACATGATCAGCGCGCCATGCGCCAGATTGACGATATTGAGCACCCCCCAGACGAGGCCCATGCCGAGCGCCATCAGCCCGTAGAGACCGCCAAGGAGGATGCCGTTGACGATGATTTGAGAGAAAAGCTCCATGGCGGCTTCAAGGGCGCATGCCCGCGCCGGTTAACCGGCGCGGACATGGCTACCCTCGATGTCTCCCTCAGCGCTTCGACCAGGGCGGCAGCGGATAGGCCGGCTTGGCATAGAATTTCGTGCCGTAGACCTTCACCAATTCGCCGTTCTGAACCTGGATCACCGTCTGCGGCATGACGATCTGGCCATTGGCGCCGAACTTGATGTGACCATACAGGCTGTCGAAATTCACCTTGGCGATGGCGTCGCGCACCTTCTGCGGATTGACCGAGCCCGCCGCCTCGATCGCCCGGACGAAAGCCTCGACATCCGCCACCGCGGAGGCCGCGTGATAATCGGGCGCATAGCCGAACTTCGTCTGATAGAGGGTGGCGAACTGCGCCGCATCGCCGAACCAGGCGTCTTTCAGACCCGGGCTCGGCAGCCACGGCGTCATGCCGAAGGCATAATTGGCGTCCGCGCCCAGCGCCTTGCGGAAGTCCGCCGTCGGCACGCCGACGGTGAAGGAATAGAGCAGGTGCGGGTTGACGTTGAGGCTCTTGGCCTGGCGGATGAAATTGAGCGCCTCGGTCTCGTGGCCGCTCCACAGGATGACGTCGGGGTGCTTGGACTTGGTCAGCGACAGCAGCGAGGAGAAGTCCGAGCTTGATTCGGGATATTGCTCGTCGACGACGATCTTGAGCCCGGCCTTCTTGAGCAGCTCGCGTGTGCCCTTGGCGACCGAGACGTCGAAGGAATCATTGGCGGCGATCAGCGCCACCGTCTTGGGCGCCGGCTTCAGCGTCATCATCATCTTGATGGTGCTGGCGAAATAATCGCCGGCCGCAGGCAGGGTGCCGAAGATGTATTTATAGCCGCGGGCATAGATCTGCCCCGACGCGCCGCCACCCTGGATCATCGGCACCTGATATTTCTCGGCCACCGACGAATCGTCCATCGCATCGTTGCTGGAGAACGGCCCGAGCAGGAAGTTCACCTTGTCCTGCGTCAGAAGCTGCACGTACTGGCGCACGCCGAGATTCACGTCCGACTGGCTGTCGAGAATCTTCAGCGCGAGCTGATATTTGGTGCCGGCGACGGTGACGCCGCCCTTGGCATTGATCTGATCGATGGCGAGATTATAGGCGTCGCGATAATAGCGACCGGTATTGGCCAGGCTGCCGGTGAGCTGCACCGCGGCACCGAGCGTGATCGTATTCGCCGCCTGCGCCGGCGCCGTGACCGCCAGGCCGCCGGCAAGGGCAAGCGCCGCCGCGCCGAGCATGCCGGTCACCGGCTTCCACAAGCCGACCACCGGTTTCCCCGTGTCAAAACGGGGCAATCCCACGAAGGGTTGCATATCTTTCTCCCTGTTCTCCCGCTCCGGCGCGAACACGCCGAAGCCGATCGTTAGCGACAAACCGACCGGCAACCTGACGCCTTTTCATGGAAGCGGCGTCTCCCCCGGCGCGCAGTATGATGGTGGATCGCACTGATCGCAAGATGGAGATTGCCGGCACGCGTTTGATATCGCGTAACATGATATCTGGCAAGCGCGAGTGTAAGCCCGAAAGACGGAAAGCCGGGAGAGTCAGGCCCGCAAGATCGCGGCCGGCGAAGGTCAGACCGTGGCTTCGATCATCATCGTATCGAGCAGGAAGCTGCCGTCGGGCTGAATGTCGAAATGGCGCGTCACCTCGGACGACATCCGCCCCTGCAACGAGCGGATCGCCGCGACATGGGCTTCGGGCGTCGCCATCCGCGTCACCCAGGAGGTGAATTCCAGCCGCAGGCGGCGGAGCGTGACGGCGGTGGGGCGGAAGCCCGCCTCGCCCACCGCTTGGCTCCATTCGGCGAGCGCGTAGCTGCGGACATGGGAGGGATCGCGCAGCATCTCGACCGTTTGCAGATAGGTATCGAGCAGCGCCGGACCGGGCGAGATACTGTCGGTGAAGAAGGCGCGCCCGCCGGGCGCCAGGACGCGCCGCGCCTCCTTGAGGCCGACGGCGAAATCATGCCAGTGATGAGCGCTGAACCGGCTGGCGACGACATCGAAAGCACCCTCGGGGAAGGGCAGCCGCTCCACGGCGCCCTGCCGCGTCGCCAGATTGGTCAGGCCGCGGGCCAGAGCCTCCTGCGCCACCGCCGCCAGCATATCGTCGGAAAGATCATAGGCCACGACCGCGCCGGCATGGGGCGCGGCATGAAAGCTCACATGGCCGCCGCCGCAGCCGAGATCGAGCAGGCGCTCGGCCGGCGTCGCCCTCAGTCGCGCGGCGAACTGGTCGAGATCCTCCCCCTTGGCATGGACCGGGCTGGTGACATAGGCCGCCGCCCGGGCGCCGAACTGGTCGCTGACAAGGGTTTCATGCGCTTTGCGGGTCATCCCTACCTCCTGGACCGAAACGGCCGGATGCTGAACAGGCTATCTCACTCCGGCCCTTCTCCCTATAACCCACCGAGAATACCGGTACGAGAGGGTGAATTATCCTGGTATAAAAGCTGCCATGAACGAGGAACCGACCGAGACCCGCCGCGCCGCCCTTGGCGCCTTCCTCCGCGCGCACCGCGCCCGCCTGCTGCCCGCCATGGTCGGGCTCAAGCCGGGCCCGCGCCGGCGGACCCCGGGCCTGCGGCGCGAGGAGATCGCCGAACTCGGCGGCATCAGCACCACCTGGTATAGCTGGATGGAGCAGGGGCGCGAGGTGACGGCTTCCGCCGCGGCGCTCGGCCGCCTGGCGCAGGCTTTGCGGCTGTCGCGGGCGGAACGGGCCTATCTCTTCGATCTCGCCGGCAAGCGCGATCCCGCGGGCGGCGAGGGCCCGGTCGGCGCGGCCGTGGGGCCGGCACTCGCCGCGATGATCGCCGCGATCGCCTGGCCGGCCTATGTGCTCGACCGCACCTGGAACGCCAGCGCCTGGAACCCGCCGGCCGAACGGCTGTTCGCCGGCTGGCTCGACCGGGCGGGCGAGCGGAACCTGCTCCGCTATATCTTCCTCGAGCCGCTGGCCCGCCGGCTCATCTGCGACTGGGAAGCCCGCGCGCGCCGGGTCCTGGCCGAGTTCCGCGCCGACTATTCCATCCAGCTCGACGACCAGGCCGCCGCCGCCCTGATCGAGGACTTGCGCCGCCGCAGCCCCTTCTTCGCCCGCGCCTGGGACGAGCAGGCGGTGATGGCCCGCGAAGGCGGCCTCAGGACCTTCGCCCATCCAATCGACGGGCCGCTCCGCTTCGAGCAGCTGACCTTCACCCTCGCCCAGCATCCCGAGATGAAGCTGGTCGTCCTGAGCGGCATCGCGCCGTGAGGGAAGCCCGAAACCGGCAGCGGGCGGCACGGCCGGCAGGCGGCTTTGCGCCGGCGGCGAAACGCTATATCTTCGGCAATACAACGTGTTTCCGGCGCCGATCGGGGCCAAAGCAGATCGAGGAGAGTGCCATGACCGGCCGGGCCGACCAAACCGCTCTACTGCCGCCGGCGCCGGCGGCCGCCCCTGGGCCTGCGTGACGGAACGCCTGCCATGTTCCTGCTCGACTTCCGGCCCGACGAAATCACCGCGATTAAGCGCAGCCGCAGGGGCGCGACCGGGGCGGCGGCGGGCAGCCTGCCGCTCGGCATCCTCACGGCGCTGCTTCTGGCGCGCGGGCGGTTCTGGGGCCGCGGCGCCCTCGATATCCTGGTCCATCTGCCCCTCGTCCTGCCGCCGGTCGTCACCGGCTATGTCCTGCTGCTCCTCTTCGGCCGGCACGGGCCGATCGGCCATTTCCTCGAAGCGACCATCGGCGTCGTCTTCGCCTTCCGCTGGACCGGCGCGGCGCTGGCCTCCGCCGTCATGGGCTTTCCGCTCATGGTCCGGGCGATCCGGCTCGGGATCGAAGCGGTGGACCGAAGGCTCGAAGAAGCGGCCGGCACCCTCGGCGCGCCGCCGCTCTGGGTCTTCTTCACGGTGACGCTGCCGCTCATGCTGCCGGGCATCATCGCCGGCACCATCCTGGCCTTCGCCCGCAGCCTGGGCGAGTTCGGCGCCACCATCACCTTCGTTTCCAACATACCGGGCGAAACCGAGACCGTGCCGACGGCGATCTTCAGCCTGACTCAGGTGCCGGGCGGCGATGCCGGCGCCCTCCGCCTGACCCTGGTCGCGATCCTGCTTTCGGTCGTGGCGCTCGTCGCCTCCGAAGTGGCGGCGCGCGGTGCTGCCAGGCGGGTCGCCGGCCTATGAGCCTCGAGGTTGATATCGAACACCGCCTGGGCGCCTTCCGCCTCCAGGCCCGCTTCACCGCGCGGGCGGGCCTCACCGTCCTGTTCGGCCGCTCGGGTGCCGGCAAGACCACGCTCGTCAATGTCATCGCCGGCCTGCTCCGCCCCGACCGCGGCCGGATCGCGGTGGACGGCAGCGTCCTGCTCGATACGGAACGTGGCATCTTCGTGCCGCGCCACCGCCGCCGCGTCGGCTATGTGTTTCAGGGCAGCCGGCTGTTTCCCCATCTCTCGGTCCGCCAGAACCTGCTCTATGGCCATTGGTTCACGCCCCGCTCTGAGCGGCGGGAACAGCTCGATCGCGTCGTCGCCCTGCTCGGCATCGGCGCGCTGCTGGAACGACGGCCCGGCCGCCTTTCGGGCGGCGAGACGCAGCGGGTGGCGCTTGGCCGCGCGCTCCTGGCCAGCCCGCGGCTATTGCTGATGGACGAGCCGCTGGCGGCGCTGGACGAGGCGCGCAAGGCCGAGATCCTGCCCTATATCGAGCGTCTGCGCGACGAAGCGGGCGTGCCCATCGTCTATGTCAGCCATTCGCTGCCCGAGGTGGTGCGGCTCGCCACCTCGCTCGTTCTGCTCGAAGGCGGCGCGGTCGTGGCCGAAGGCGCCGCCGCGGAGGTCATGGGCCGGCTCGACCTCTCCGCGCTGTTCGGCGCGCGCGAGGCCGGCGCCTTCATCGAGGCCAGGGTTCTCGGCCATGACGCGGCCTTCGGCCTCACGCGCCTGGCGGCTGCGGGGGGAGAGCTGCGGGTGCCCCGCCTCGATCTGGCGGTGGGAAGCCGGCTGCGGCTGCGCATCCGCGCCCGCGACGTGATGATCGCCGACCGGCCGCCGCAGGGTCTGAGCGCGCTCAATGCGCTTGCCGGGCGCATCGCCGCCCTTAGGCTCGAAGAGGGCGCGATCGCCGAGCTTGCCCTGGATCTCGGCGGCGAGCGGGTGCTGGCGCGGGTGACGCGCCAGGCAGTACACGATCTCGCCCTGGCGCCGGGGCGCGAGATCTATGCCGTGATCAAGAGCATCACGTTCGAGCGCCAGAATGCGGCGGCCTTCGAGGAAAGCAGCGAGATCTGACGCCCTGACCGGGAAGCTTACGGGCTATTCCGCCGCGTGGCCGAAGCCTTGCCCGGCCGGGACATCGCCCGCCCGCGCCTCGGCGGTCTCGGCACTCCGCAGCCGCTCGAGCACGGCGGGGATATCCATCGCGGGCCCCGGCCGCCCGAGGAGAAAGCCCTGGACCTGGTGACAATTCTCCCGCCGCAGCATCTCGTATTGCTCGGGCGTCTCGATCCCCTCGGCGGTGACGGTCATGCCGAGATTCTGGCCCAGCGTGATGACGGTGCGCACGATCGCCATGGCGTCGCGGCTGTTCTCGAGGCCCTGGATGAAGGAGCGGTCGATCTTGATCTTGTCGAAGGGGAAGCGCTGGAGATAGCCCAGGCTGGAATAGCCGGTGCCGAAATCGTCGAGCGAGATGCGCACCCCCAGCGTCTTCAGCGCCGTGAGCGTGGCGAAGGCGCGGTCGGTATCGTCGATCAGGAGCCCCTCGGTGATTTCGAGTTCGAGCCGTTCCGCGCTCAGGCCCGCTTCGGCGATGATGTCGGCGACAAGCTTCGGCAGATCGGCGTGGCGGAATTGCGCCGGCGAGAGATTGACCGCGATCCGCAAATCGCCCGGCCATTTCGCCGCCTCGACGCAGGCGCTGCGCAGCACCCATTCGCCCAGCGGCATGATGAGGCCGCTTTCCTCGGCGACGGGAATGAAATCGACGGGCGAGACCTGACCGCGGGTGGCATGTTCCCAGCGCACCAGCGCCTCGAATCCCACCGCCCGGCCCGACGAGCAATCGACCAGAGGCTGATAATGGATCGAGAGCTGGCGCGCGGCGATGGCATGGCGCAGGTCGCGCTCGAGCGCGCGGCGCTCCTGGAGCAGCGCATCCATCGTCGCCTCGAAGAAGCGGAAGATGCCGCGCCCGTCCGCCTTGGCGACATGGCCCATGACGCGGAACACGGCCGGGAAATACAGCTCGTGCACGCGCGCGGCGGCGGCCGCGCCGCGCTCGCCGCGCGGCCCCGCGCCGCCGTCGAACTGATGGCCGACGAGCAGCCCGAGGGCCGCGCCGATGGGGCCGCCGAGCCACATCCCCAAGGCCGCGCCAATGAGCTTGCCGTTCCAGTTCACGCTCGCTATGGTACCCGAGCTTGGCAA
>CALCYJ010000007.1 GCA_937905845.1 uncultured Rhodospirillales bacterium | reverse complement strand
CCACGTCCGCGGCCGCGAGCTGGCGCACCAGGCCCGTGGCATGAGAGTGCTGGACCGGGTACGAGACGCGCTGGTGACGCTGGGCGTGGTCGAGCAGTTTCCCCGCATGGAAGGCCGGCAGATGAAGATGGTCATCTCGCCCAGATAGGGCGCTTGCGCCCCGATCGGCCGGCGGCCCTCTTGCCGACAGGCGGCTTGCAAAGGGCGGCGGGCTTGGCTATAACGCTTCGCTTCAAGCCGGGCGGGCCGGCTGGCACGGGCATGCCGTGTCCGCCCCGAAGCTTCATCGCGATTTGGCGTATCAAAGGCGGCAGGACTTGTCAGAGGTGGCAGGCAAGCGGCCGACGGGCGGCAGATCATTGTTTAGTTGCATATCCGTAGCGGATAAGGCGCCTCGCTTTGTCCCTTACGGATAGGCTCCGGCCATTGAGGGAAGCAAATGCCCAAGCTCAAGACGAAGAGCGGCGCCAAAAAGCGCTTTTCGCTCACCGCCACCGGCAAGGTGCGCGCCAACCAGGCGAACAAGCGCCATGGCATGATCAAGCGCACCCAGAAACAGATCCGCAACCAGCGCGGCACAACCATCCTCGCCGAAGCAGACATGAAGGTCGTCAAGAAGATCTTCATGCCCTACGCGTGAGATAAGTCAAGGAGCCGCCGCCATGTCGCGCGTCAAACGGGGCGTCACCGCCCATGCTCGCCACAAGAAGGTTCTGAAGGCCGCCAAAGGCTATCGGGGCCGGTCCAATTCCTCCTTCCGCATCGCCATCGAAAAGGTCGAGAAGGGGCTGCAATATGCCTATCGCGACCGCCGCGTGCGGAAGCGCAATTTCCGCGCGCTGTGGATCCAGCGCATCAATGCCGGCGTGCGCGAGCACGGCCTGACCTATGGCCGTTTCATCAATGGCCTCAAGCTTTCAGGCATCGATCTCGACCGCAAGGTGATGGCCGATCTCGCGGTGCACGAGCCCGAAGCCTTCAAGGCGCTGGTGGCGCAGGCGCAGGACGCGCTCGCCAAGCAGGCCTGAGCGGGCGCCGTCAGGCGCACGCTCGTCTGTTAGCGGAATGCGGGCGGGGCCCGGGCGGGCGCTTCGGCGCGCGCCTGTTGCGGAGCACCGCCGGATCAGGGGCTTTCCGCGGGAAGGCCCCTTGTCTTTTGGTCGGGAGCGTCTTTTGGTCGGGAGCGATGCAGGACATAGCGGAACTGGAAGGCGAGCTGCTCTCGCCGGTCGCGGCGGCGGGTGATCTCGAAGCCCTGGAGGCGGCGCGCATCGCGGCCCTGGGCAAGAAGGGCCGGCTGACGCTGCTCATGAAGGGACTGGGCGCGCTCGATGCCGAGGAGCGCAAGAATGTGGCGAGCGCGCTCAACGGCCTCAAGGACCGTCTGGGCGCGGCCCTGCTCGATCGCCGTCAGGCGCTGGAGGCGGTGGCGCTGGAGCGGAGCCTCGAAGCCGAGCGCATCGATATCACCCTGCCGGCCCGCCCCGAAAGCTCCGGGCGCATCCATCCGGTGAGCCAGGTGATGGACGAGATCGCCGAGATTTTCGGCGCCATGGGCTTCACCATCGCCGAAGGCCCCGATATCGAGGACGATTTCCACAATTTCACTGCCCTCAACATGCCGCCCGAACATCCGGCGCGGCAGATGCAGGACACGTTCTATCTCCGCCCGCGGCCCGACGGCAGCCGCAAGCTGCTGCGCACCCATACCTCGCCGGTGCAGATCCGCACCATGGAAAGCCGGCCGCCGCCCTATCGCATTATCGCGCCCGGGCGCACCTTCCGCGTCGACAGCGACCAGACCCATACCCCCATGTTCCACCAGGTGGAGGGGCTGGTCATCGACCGCGGCATCCATATGGGGCATCTCAAAGGGGTGCTCGAAGCCTTCGCCCGCGCCTTCTTCGAGGTGGAGGCGGTGAAGATGCGCTTCCGCCCGAGCTATTTCCCCTTCACCGAACCCTCGGCCGAGGTCGATATCGGCTGCCTGCGCCAGGGCGGCGAACTGCGCATCGGCGAGGGCCAGGACTGGCTCGAGATCCTGGGCTGCGGCATGGTGCATCCCCGCGTGCTGCGGCATGTCGGCCTCGACCCCGAGGAATGGCAGGGCTTCGCCTTCGGCATGGGCATCGACCGCATCGCCATGCTGAAATACGGCATCCCCGACCTGCGCGACTTCTTCGAGGCGGACCTGCGCTGGCTGCGCCATTACGGCTTCGCCGCCTTCGACGTGCCGGGCTTGAGCGGCGGGCTCAGCCGATGAAGCTCACGCTCGGCTGGCTGAAGCAGCATCTCGAAACCAGCGCCCCGCCGGCCGAGATCATCGATCGGCTCACCGCCATCGGGCTCGAAGTGGAATCGGTGCACGATCCGGCCGCAGCGCTCAAGCCCTTCAGCGTCGCCGAGGTTCTGAGCGCCGAGCCGCATCCCAATGCCGACCGGCTGAAGCTCTGCCGGGTCCGGACCAATGGCGGCACGGTGCAGGTCGTGTGCGGCGCCCCCAATGCGCGGGCGGGCATGAAGACGATCTTCGCCCCGGTCGGCAGCACCATTCCCGGCACCGGCCTGGTGCTGAAACCCTCGACCATCCGCGGCGTCGCCTCCGAAGGCATGCTCTGCTCGGCGCGCGAGATGGGGATTTCCGACGAACATGCCGGCATTCTCGACCTGCCGGCCTCATCGGACGTGGGCCAGCCGATCGCCGTCCTGCTCGGCCTCGACGACCCGGTGCTGGAGATCAAGCTTACGCCCAACCGCGCCGATTGCCTGGGCGTGCGCGGCATTGCCCGCGATCTCCAGGCGGCGGGCCTGGGCCGGTTGAAGCCGATCGACGAGAGCGCCGTGCCCGGCCGCTTTAAAAGCCCGGTCGGGTTGCGGATCGCCGATGCCGCGGCGAGTGCCTGCCCGCTCTATATCGGCCGTCTGGTGCGCGGGGTGACGAACGGCCCAAGCCCGGAATGGCTGCAACGGCGGCTGAAGGCCGTCGGGCTGCGCCCGATCTCGGCGCTGGTCGATGTCACCAATTATTTCACCATGGATCTGGCGCGCCCGCTCCATGTCTTCGATGCCGACAGGCTCGCCCCCGGCGGCATCATGGTGCGGCTCGCCCGGCCGGGGGAGACGATCGCGGCGCTGGACGGCCGGACCTACGAGCTTGATGGCGAAATGTGCGTCATCGCCGATGAGAGCGGCCTTCAGGGCCTGGGCGGCGTCATGGGCGGCGCTGCCTCGGGCGTGACCTTGGAAACGGCCAATGTCTTCATCGAATCGGCCCTGTTCGATCCGGTCCGCACGGCGGCGACCGGCCGCAAGCTCGGCATCCTGTCGGATGCCCGCTACCGGTTCGAGCGCGGTGTCGATCCCGCCTTCGCCGGCCTCGGCATGGAGATGGCGACCCGCCTGATCCTCGATCTCTGCGGCGGCGAGGCGAGCGAGCCCGTCATTGCCGGCGCCGAACCCACCTGGCAGCGTGACCTCTCCTTCCGCCCGGCGCGGGTGCAGCAACTGGGCGGCCTCGACGTGCCGGAAGACGAGCAGGTGCGCATTCTGGAGGGCCTGGGTTGCGGCGTTTCCGCTCGCCCGGAAAGCCTCGATGTCCGCGTGCCGTCCTGGCGCGGCGATCTCGTCGAGGAAGCCGATCTCGTCGAGGAAGTGGCGCGGATCGCGGGCTTCGACCGCATTCCCTCGGTGCCGCTGCCGGGCCTGCCCCAGGTTTCCAGGCCCGCGCTCGGCGCCACCCAGCGTCAGGTGCGCCTGGCGCGTCGCGTGCTGGCCGGCCGTGGCCTGGTGGAGGCGGCGACCTGGTCCTTCACCAGCCGGAAGCTCGCGGCGCTCTTCGGCGGCGGCGGGGCGGACCTCGTGCTGGAAAATCCGATCTCGGCCGAGCTTGACGCCATGCGGCCCTCGCTGCTGGTCAATCTGATCGCCGCCGCCGGGCGCAATGTCGCCCGCGGCCAGGACGATGTGGCGCTGTGCGAAATCGGGCCGATCTATGCCGACGATACGCCGGAGGGTCAGGGGCTGGCCGCGGCCGGCGTGCGGCGCGGCCGCAACCAGCCCCGGCATTGGTCGGCCGCCTCCCGCGATGTCGATGTCTTCGATGCCAAGGCGGATGCGCTGGCGTTGCTGGCCGCGCTGGGCGTGGCCGGCGACAGCCTGACGGTCGCGGCCGCGGCACCCTCCTGGTACCACCCGGGGCGCTCGGGCGTGGTAAGGCTCGGGCCGAAGACTATGCTGGCGAGCTTCGGCGCCCTGCATCCAAGCGTGCTGGCCGCCCTCGACGTCAAGGGGCCGCTGGTCGGCTTCGAGGTGCATCTCGAAGCCCTGCCGAAGCCGCGGCCCAAGGCGACGAAGGCCCGCCCGCCGCTCACATTGACCGAACTGCCGGCGGTGGAGCGCGACTTTGCTTTCGTCGTGGCGGCGTCGGTGCCGGCCGAGCAGATCGTGCGCGCCGCCCGTCTCGCCGCGAAGGATTTGATCGCCGATGTCGGGGTGTTCGACGTCTTCACCGGCGAGGCGCTCGGGCCGGAGCGGAAATCGGTGGCGCTCGCCGTCCGGCTCGAGCCCAAGGTGAAGACCCTGACCGAGGCCGAGATCGACGCGGTGGGCCAGGCGATCATCGCCGCGGTCGGCAAGGCGACCGGCGCGACCTTGCGCGGCTGACAATCAGGGTCCGGGCGGCAGCGGCGAGCCAAAGGATGGGCGAAAGGGCGATGGCGGCCGGGCCGGGTGGCCGAGCAGAAAGGCGAGGCTGCCGGCGAAGCCCGCGGCCTCGTGGCCGGCCCGGGCACGCCGGCCCAGCAGTGCGAAGAGGCAGGCCAGGAACCCCCGGCGGCACAGCATGCCGATCCCGAGCCGGAATGCCGCGGCGGCGCTGCGGTATTTGCGCTCGATATAGAGCCTGGACCAGCCGAGGTGCCAGGATTTGACCCGGTCGGCGGCGGCGTTGCGCGAGGCGGCGCGCAAGCCGAGGCGGCAGGCCAGGGCATCGGCCACCAGCACCAGGGAATGGCCGGCGGCGCTCAGGCGCAGGCAGAGGTCCTCGTCCTCGTAGCCCTGGAAGATCAGGGGATCGAAGCCGCCGATCTCGTGGAACGCCCGGCGCCGCAGCAGCATCGCCATGCCCGGCAGATAGCCGGCGCAGAGATCGCCCTCGGGCGGGCTCGGCGGGGCTTGCGCGCCGCGCCCGGGTTGGGGCCTTCCACGGGCGAACAGCGGCAGGTCGTGGCAGGCTATGAGCCGGCCGTCCTCGGTCTGAAGCCTTGGCGCGAGCAGGCCGGCGTCGGGATTGCGGTCGGCCGCGGCGAGCAGTTCTTCGAGGGCGCCGGGCGCGAGCGCCCAATCCGGGTTGAGCAGCAGCGCGAATTCCGGGCCTTCCGGTCCAAGGGCGGCATTGGCGGCGGCGCCGAAGCCGAGATTGACCGTGCTGTGGCGGATCCGGGTTGCAGGGCGCAGGCGGCGGGCGATGGCGCAGGTGGCATCGGCGCTGGCATTGTCCATCAGCGTCACCGCGGCGTCGGCGCCCAGGGCTTCGAGGCAGCGGCCGATCACCGCGGCGCTGTCATGGGCGATGATGACGATGCTGACGCGCGCGAAAGGATCATCCCCGGGATTGCCCATCGGGGGATTGCCCATCGGAGGATTATCCGTAAGGGGATCGGGCGCGGCGGCGGCGGGCCGGTCGCGAGCGGTGCCGGACGGCAGGTCGGCCGGAGAGGACATGGGCCCTTGAGCTCCCGGTTTCTCGATCCTCTATAGCAACCGGCGGGACGAAGCGCAAATGCCGCACGGCGGCCAGGTCGGGGCGGATAAGGCGGGCGTTGCAGGCGGCGGGCCGGCGATGATATGAAGCCGCAATGACCGATATGACCCCGCCCCTGACCACCACCCCCGCCGGTTTCCGCCCCCTCACCCTCGAGCCGAACGGCTTCATCGAGGTCAACGGCCCGCTCTATGGCAAGGGTGAGGGCGACCGTTTTATGCTCGGCATCCGCGTCGAGCCGCGCCATTGCAATCCGCGGAACGCCTGCCACGGCGGCATGCTGATGACCTTGTGCGACATGCAGCTCGCGCTCGGCTCCAATTATCAGGGAAAATTGCTGCGCTTCCTGCCCACCGTCAATCTCAACGCCGATTTCCTCGCGCCGGCGCCGCTGGGCTCCTGGGTTGAGGGGCGGACCGAGGTGCTGCGGGTGACGCGCAACCTCGTCTTCGCCCAGGCCATCCTCACCGCCGACGGCACGCCGGTATTGCGCGGCAACGGCATCTTCAAGCTTGGCAGCGAGATCGATCCGAGCTTCTCGGTCGAGCGGTTTCTCGGCAGTTGACGAGCGCATGATCGGATTTCCGGCCGCGGGCCTGCGCTTTGCTGCGCGCGCGAGCATCGCTTGGCGGCGGCGGCCGGGGATGCTACAAGCGCCGCCATGACCGACCTCGCCCATATCCGCAATTTTTCCATCATCGCCCATATCGATCACGGCAAGTCGACCTTGGCCGACCGGCTGATCGAATTGTGCGGCGGGCTGGAAAGCCGGGAGATGCATGCCCAGGTGCTCGACAGTATGGATATCGAGCGCGAACGCGGCATCACGATCAAGGCGCAGACGGTGCGCCTCTCCTATCAGGCGCGCAACGGCGAGAGCTATATCCTCAATCTCATCGACACGCCCGGCCATGTCGATTTCGCCTATGAGGTCAACCGCTCGCTTGCCGCCTGCGAAGGTTCGCTCCTGGTGGTCGATGCGAGCCAGGGGGTGGAGGCGCAGACGCTCGCCAATTGCTATCAGGCGATCGAGAACAGCCACGAGATCGTGCCGGTCCTGAACAAGGTCGATCTGCCCGCCGCCGAGCCCGAGCGGGTGAAGGAGCAGATCGAGGAGGTGATCGGCCTCGATGCCTCCGATGCTTTGATGATCTCGGCCAAGACCGGCCAGGGCGTGGCGGAAGTGCTGGAAGCGCTGGTGCACCGGCTGCCGGCGCCCAAGGGCGATCAGGCGGCGCCGCTCAAGGCGCTGCTGATCGATTCCTGGTATGATGCCTATCTCGGCGTCGTCGTGCTCTGCCGCGTGGTCGATGGCGTGCTGCGCCGGGGCATGAAGATCCGCATGATGGCGGCGAAATCGAGCCATCTCGTCGAGCGCGTCGGCGTCTTCACGCCCAAGGGCGTGCAGGTGGAGGAATTGGGCCCGGGCGAGATCGGCTTTCTCACCGCCTCGATCAAGCAGGTGGCGGATACGTCGGTCGGCGACACGATCACCGACGAGCGCCGGCCCGCCCAGGCCGCGCTCGCCGGCTTCAAACCCTCGATCCCGGTGGTGTTCTGCGGCCTCTTTCCGGTCGATGCCGCCAATTTCGCCGAGTTGCGCGAGAGCCTGGCCAAGCTCAGGCTGAACGATGCGAGCTTCCAGTTCGAGCCCGAGACTTCGGCGGCGCTGGGTTTCGGCTTCCGCTGCGGCTTTCTCGGCCTGCTGCATCTCGAGATCATCCAGGAGCGGCTGGAGCGCGAATTCAACCTCGACCTCATCACCACCGCGCCCTCGGTGATCTATCGCCTGCATCTCACCAATGCGAGCGTGCTGGAGCTGCACAATCCCGCCGACATGCCCGACCCCGGGCGGATCGAGCAGATCGAGGAGCCGTGGATCAAGGCCACGATCATGGTGCCCGACGAATATCTCGGCGCCGTGCTCAAACTATGCGAGGAGAAGCGCGGCGAGCAGGTCGATCTCACCTATGCCGGCAATCGCGCCATGGTGGTCTATCACCTGCCGCTGAACGAGGTGGTGTTCGATTTCTACGACCGGCTGAAATCGATCTCGCGCGGCTATGCGAGCTTCGACTACCAGCTTGCCGAATACCGCATCAGCGACCTGGTGAAGATGACCATCCTGGTCAATAGCGAGCCGGTCGATGCGCTCGCCATCGTCGTGCACCGCGCCCGCGCCGAGGCCCGCGGCCGTCAGCTCTGCGAGCGGCTGAAGGCGCTGATCCCGCGGCAATTGTTCAAGATCGCCATCCAGGCGGCGATCGGCGGCCGGGTCATCGCGCGCGAAAGCCTGAGCGCCCTGCGCAAGGACGTGCTGGCCAAATGCTACGGCGGCGACGTGACGCGCAAGCGCAAGCTGCTGGAGAAGCAGAAGGCGGGCAAGAAGCGCATGCGCCAGGTCGGCAATGTCGATATTCCCCAGGAAGCCTTCCTGGCCGCGCTCAAGATCGGCGACGATTAGGGACGCACCCTAGAGCTTGTCGCGCAGCGCCGCCATGACCGCGAGCGCGCCTTCGCGCAGCAGCGTGACGTCGCTGGTCGGCAGCACCATCTGGTAACCGCGGGCGAGCATCGCGGAAGCCGCGGCGGCATCGGAAGCGATGCTGCCAAGGACGCGCCCGCTTTTGAGAATGCCGGCTTCCGCGCGGGCGATCAGCGCCTGGACCTCGGGATCATCGTACCGGCCGCCCTTGCCGATCGAGCCCGAAAGATCGCGCGGGCCGATGAACAGCACGTCCACTCCCGGCACGGCGCCGATTTCGGCGATCTGCTCCACGGCGGCTTTCGTCTCGATCTGGCAGATGACCAGGACATCCTCGTCGATGGTGCCGAAATAGCCGGGATCGGCGCCATAGCCCGCCGCGCGGATGATGCCGGCGGCGCTGCGGACGCCGGCGGGGGGAAATTTGCAGGCGGCAACGGCGGCCCGCGCGGCTTGAGCGCTTTCCACATTGGGAATCATGACGCCCGAGACGCCGCAATCGAGCGCGCGCTTGAGATAGACCTTGTCGTTCCACGGCACGCGCATGAGCATGGCCGGGCCATCGGCCCCTTCGCTGCCGGCCTGGGCGGCGCGGATCTGGGCCACGGCGTCGGTGAAGCCGGCCGGCCCATGTTCGTGATCGATGAGCAGGAAGTCAAAGCCACCGCCGCCTAAGATTTCCGCCGCATCGGCGCTGGCGGTATGCAGCCAGCAGCCGATGGCCGGCCTGCCGGCCAGGAGCTGTTGCTTCAGGCTTGAGCGGCGCGGCATCTGGGCTCTCCTCATTTCGGAAATCACTCAGGTCGGGATCGAAAGCTTGCGGCCGGAGCCGGGATCGGGCGTTAAGCACCGCGGCGGGGCTACCTGGGCATTCCGACCGGTCGGCGGAGAATGCCTTGGCGCTTGGCGGAGCAATGATTAGTCTGTTTCGCTGGTGCTTCAAACAGATTTCAGCGCCCGCCCTAATGTCTGGCCGTCCGGCCAGGCGCCAGGGCCGGCGGAGAAGGAGATCCTCTGTGCCCGAGATGCTGCCCGATACCGCGCTCGATGCGCTCTTCCGTGCCGCGCGCACCCACAATGCCTGGACCGACAAGCCGGTGAGCGACGTGCTGCTCGAAGCGCTCTACGATTTGCTGCGCCTGGGTCCGACCTCGGCCAATTGCTCGCCCGGCCGTTTCCTGTTCGTCAAGTCGCCGGCGGCCAAGGAGAAGCTGGCGCCGGCGCTCTCGGCCAACAACCTCGCCAAGACGATGGCGGCGCCCGTCACCGTCATCATCGGCCACGACCTCGATTTCGCCGAACGGCTGCCCCGGCTCTTCCCCCATAATCCCGGCGCCAAGGATTGGTTCAAGGACCCGGTCATGGCGCAGACGACGGCCTTTCGCAACGCCACCTTGCAGGGCGCCTACCTGATCGTGGCGGCGCGCTCGCTCGGCCTCGATTGCGGGCCGATGTCGGGCTTCGACAATGCCAAGGTCGATGCCGCCTTCTTTCCCGGCGGGCGGGTCAAGTCGAATTTCCTCTGCAACCTCGGCTATGGCGATCCCAAGGGGGTGCTGGCGCGCTCGCCCAGGCTCGAGTTCGGCGAAGCCTGCCAGATCCTGTGAGGCGGCAGGCTTTCGCCTGCATCCCGGCTTTCGCCTACATCATCCTCGTTCCGTCGGCGCTGTCGGCCAGGAGCGGCAGGCGGCGCGGCTGAAAGAGCTGGTAGTGCCACCATTCGTTGCGGTAGCAATCCCAGCCCGCCGCCGTCATCAGGCCGAGCAGCAGAGCGCGGTGGCGCTGCGCCGGTAGGGAGATGTCGGTGCGGCCGTGGTGCGAGAGGGGCGTGAAAGCATCGAAGCCGGTGCCCATGTCGAGTTCGTGCCCCGCTTCGTCCAGGAGCGTGAGATCGACGGCGGCGCCGCGCGAATGGGGCGAGCCGCGGCGCGGGTCGGCGAGGAAGGCGGGGTCGGGCGTATGATCCCACAGCGCCCAGGCCGCTTCGGTCGGGCGGTAGGCGTCGAACAGTTTGAAGCGCAGGCCGAGCGGCCGCGCCAGCGCCACGGCGGCTTCGAGCCGGTCGGCTGCTTCCGGATGGAGGAAACAGGCGGCCCGGCGATAGACCGGGCGGCCGGTGAAATTATCGGCGCCAGCATAGCGCAGATCGAGATCGAGATCCATGTCGCGCCCCATTGCCGGCCCGCCCTCTGGCGGGGCGTGACCGGCGGATGGCGGCCTAGGGCGCGGGCGGATCTCGACGAGCAGGGGATGAGCCGACGCCATGGGGACCTTTACGCGTTGAACGAAGGCACGGCCTTGAGCGGCATCACGGCAATGGGTAGCGGATCGGCGGCCGGCGCGCAAGCGGCAGGCGAAACGGCGCAAGGCGAACCGGCGGCGGGCGAACCGGCCCAAGGCGTGCCGGCGCCGCTTGCAATCCTGGCGCTGGACAGC
Source organism: uncultured Rhodospirillales bacterium (assembly GCA_937905845.1). Lineage (GTDB taxonomy): Bacteria > Pseudomonadota > Alphaproteobacteria > Ferrovibrionales > Ferrovibrionaceae > CALCYJ01. The sequence goes on along the minus strand of CALCYJ010000007.1, from coordinate 6,248 downwards.
GCGCTGCGCGGCTGTTCGGTGGCGCTCTTGGGCGGCGGGCGGCTTTTGGCGGAGGAAGCGTGGGCGGGGCCGCACGGCCAGGCGGAGCGGCTGGTGCCGATGGTGCAGCGGGTCATGGCGGCGGGCGGGCTTGCCTTCGCCGCCCTCGATATGATCGCCGTCACCATCGGTCCCGGCAGCTTCACCGGCTTGCGCGTCGGCCTTGCCGTGGCGCGGGGGCTGGCGCTGGCCTGCGGCCGGCCGCTGCTCGGCATCGGCACGCTGGAGGCGATGGCGGCGGCGGTGGCGGGCGAGGCCTGCGCCGGCCGGCCGCTGCTCGCCACCATCGATGCAAGGCGCGGCGAGATCTATGCCCAGCTCTTCGCCGCCGGCCCGGATTTTGCCGCCCTAACGGCCCCCTGCCTCACCCCTCTGGCCGCGTTGCCACGCCTCGTGCCGCCGGGGCCGCTCGTCATCATCGGCTCGGGCAGCGCGCTTGCCGCCGCAGCCCTTGCCCCGCGCGAGGTGATCATCCCCGCCGAAATCGACCGGCCCGAGGCCGCAATCCTCGCCCGCCTCGCCCTTGGCCGCGGCGTGCCGCCGCCGGGCTCGCCACCGCCATCGCCCCTCTATCTGCGGGCACCCGATGCCCGCCTGCCGGCGGCCTGAGCCCATGCGCCTTACGATCGCCCCCGTGCCCGACGGCGCCATGGCGGTTCTGGCGGCCCTGCATGCTGCCTGCTTTCGGGAGGGCTGGCCGGCCGCGTCCTTCGCCGCCCTCCTGGCGACGCCCGGCGCTTTCGCCCTGCTCGCGAGCCGGCAGGTATCGTCGTCCAGCCCGGTGCCGGTCGGCTTCATCGCCTGCCGCGCCGCCGCGGCCGAATGCGAGGTGCTGAGCTTGGGCGTCGCGGCGCAAGCCCGCGGGCAGCGGATCGGGCAGCGGCTGCTCGAAGCGGCCGAAGCGGCGGCAAGGCTTCGCGGCGCCCGGATGATGTTCCTTGAAGTTGCCGCCGATAACCTCTCGGCTCGCGCGCTTTATGCGCGCCTGCCCTATATCGAAGTCGGTAAAAGAAGTAGATACTACACGCGAGAGGGGTTAAATTCGGTCGATGCTCTTGTATTGCGTCATGATCTTGGCGACGATGAGACGCCTTCCTGCGATCCGCCAGGGTTATCGCCTCATGATCGCGGGTTTTGATCAATATCAGGTTTGATCACGCCAGGGCGAACATTCCCCTTTGGTTCCAAGCCGCCCGTTCCCGGTGGGTCGAGATCTCTGGCGCAACTATCGCTTGCTCTATTTTGTCTCACGAATTGTTTTGCGGTTGCCTTGCAGATGGATAACTCTTATATAGCGTCACGGAATGGATGGAGGCCTAGTCTTTATGACCGAGAAGATGGACAAAAGTGAGCTGCTGGCTCTGACCACGGACATTGTGTCCTCCCATGTCGCCAATAACCGTGTCGATTCGACGGATTTGCCGCAATTGATCCGACAGGTATATTCGGCGCTGACCAATATCGGCGAGACGGAGCCGGTGCTCGAGCGGCCGCAACCCGCCGTGTCGATCAAGAAGTCGGTAACGCCCGAATTCATCATCTGCCTTGAGGACGGCAAGAAGCTGAAGATGCTCAAGCGCCATCTCAAGACCAGCTACAACATGACGCCGGAAGAATATCGCGACCGCTGGGGCCTGCCGCCCGACTATCCGATGGTGGCGCCCAACTACGCCATCCAGCGGCGTGAACTGGCCAAGAAGATCGGGCTCGGCACGGCGCGCAGCAAGGGCCGCCGCTAGCGCTTTTCACGATCGGATCGAAGGGCGGAAGCCTCTTGAGGCCCATGTCCCGACGCTCAATCCTCGCCGGAAAAGCGCCGGGACAAAGCCTGAGGGCCGGGACAAAGCCGGAGGTCTTTCGCGCCTCGATCTCTTCCCGACGATCCGATATCGACCGTCAAGGCCGATCCGGGATCGCCGCCCTTAGCCTCTGTCCGTAGCCTCCGTTCCCCGCCGCCCGTCATCCGGCAATCCGGCCCGTCACAGCCCCGAAGCCACAGCCCTTAAGCCGATAGCGGCGGCTGCCCGGCGCCGGCCGGTCCAGCTCCGCCTTTCCACGGCCGGGGAAAAGGCCGTATGATTTCACCAGGCGGTGCGCCTCCGCCCGGCGGCATTGCGGCATCGGGACGGATCATGTCGTTATTTCAATAGGTTAGGGGTACGGTTTTCCGCTCCTGGCGCTAGAATATCCGCGCGGCTGGACCGCTGACAGACGGAGCGAAATCCTATGTCATACCGATTGGAAGAACTATGCGTCGAAAAAGGCATGCGCATGACGGAGCAGCGCCGCATCATCGCGCGGGTGCTTTCCGAGGCTCATGACCATCCCGACGTGGAGGAGGTTCACCGCCGGGCCAGCGCGCTCGATCCGCGCATCAGCATCGCGACCGTCTATCGCACGGTGCGCATGTTCGGCGAGGCCGGGATTCTCAATCGTCACGACTTTGGCGACGGCCGCGCCCGCTACGAGGAAGCGCGCGAGGAACATCACGACCACCTGATCGATGTCCAGACCGGCGCCGTCATCGAGTTCCAGGATCCCGAGATCGAGGAATTGCAAAGGGCGATCGCCCGCAAGCTCGGCTATCAGCTCGTCGATCACCGGCTGGAGCTATACGGCCGGCAGGTCGGCAGCGACCGGCCCGCGCCGGGCAAGCCCGACAAGGCTTGAATCGGGAACCGGCCGAACGGCGCCCTTCCGCCCATGAGCAAGATCCGCCCCCTGGTGACCCTTTGCCTCATCGCGCTCTGGACCGCGCTGCTGCTGCCGGTCCAGATGCTGGCCGTCGCCGTCCGTTCCGGATTGGCCCTGGCGGTGCCGCGGCTCTATCACGCGGGCCTGTGCCGGCTGTTGCGCATCCGCGTCGAGGTCGAGGGCGAGGTGGCGATGGCCCGGCCGGTTCTCTTCGTCTGCAACCACGTTTCCTGGATCGACATACTGGTGCTGGCCAAGCTGCTTCCGGCCGCGTTCATCACCAAGCAGGAGGTGGCGGGCTGGCCGCTCTTCGGCCTGCTGGCGAAGCTTCACGGCGCCGTCTTCATCGAGCGCCGCCAGGCCCGCACGCGCGAACAGCGCGACGAGATGGGCCGGCGGCTCGACGAGGGCGGGAGTCTGATCCTGTTTCCAGAAGGAACCTCGAGCGATGGCATCCGCCTGCTGCCGTTCAAAAGCGCCTTCTTCTCGCTGGCCGAACAGCCGGTCAAGGGGCGGCCCCTCGTGGTTCAGCCGATCTCGCTCACCTTCGCGACCCTCGATAATCTGCCGGTCGGGCGGCGCAGCATGTCGCTTTATGCCTGGGTCGGCGATCAGGAACTGGTCCCGCATCTTTGGCGTTTTCTGGGCGTGGGTCCCTCCAGCGTGGTGGTCCAGTTCCACCCGCCGGTGACGATCGAGGCCTTCGCCTCGCGCAAGGCGCTCTGCCGCCATTGCAGCGATGTCATCCGCCGCGGGGTGAGCGACGTGCTCGCCGGCCGCCGCCGGCCGCGGCCGCCCCGCCTTGACTCTCGGGCAGAGATTGCTAGTGTGGCGCCGATATGCGAGCCGTGAACCGGCGTGCCGGAGGCTTAGGCCCCGGCGGGCGCGATGTCCGGAACCCTCCGCTGGCCAGGCGGGCCATCGCTTGAACGGTGCGGGGGCACGAGGCGTTCACGAAGGTTGAATAGCGCGGCAGTGGCAAAGAAGCTTTTCGTCAAGACCTACGGCTGCCAGATGAACGTCTACGATTCCGCCCGCATGGCGGATGTCCTGGCGCCGCTGGGCTATGCCCCGGTCCCGACGCCCGATGGCGCCGACATGGTCATCCTCAATACCTGCCACATCCGGGAAAAGGCGGCGGAGAAGGTCTTCTCGGAACTGGGCCGGCTCCGGCCGCTCCAGGAGGCGCGCCGCGCCGAGGGCCAGCAGATGCTGATCGCCGTTGCCGGCTGCGTCGCCCAGGCGGAAGGCGACGAGATCCTGCGCCGGGCGCCCTATGTCGATATGGTCTTCGGGCCGCAGGTCTATCACCGCCTGCCCGAGATGGTGGCGCGCGCGGCGCGCACCGGCGCCGAACGGGGCGCGGCGGTACTGGAGACCGATTTCCCGGTCGAGCCCAAGTTCGACTTCCTGCCCGAGCTTTCCGCCCCGCCGGGTGCCGCGGCCTATCTCGCGGTCCAGGAAGGCTGCGACAAATTTTGCAGCTTCTGCGTCGTGCCCTATACGCGCGGAGCGGAATATTCCCGCCCGGCGGCGAAGGTTTTGGCCGAGGCGCGCCGGCTGGTGGCGGCCGGAGCGATCGAGATCACGCTGCTCGGGCAGAACGTCAATGCCTATCACGGCGAGGGACCGGACGGCGGCACCTGGTCGCTCGGCCGGCTGATCCGCGCCCTGGCCGGAATTGCGGGCCTGGTGCGGCTGCGCTATACGACCTCGCATCCGCTCGAAATGGACGAGGAACTGATCTCCGCCCATCGCGACGTGCCGGCGCTCATGCCGTTCCTGCACCTGCCGGTGCAATCGGGCTCGGACCGCGTGCTGGAGGCGATGAACCGCCGCCACCGCGCCGACGATTACCGGCGCATCGTCGCGCGGCTGCGGGCGGCGCGGCCCGATCTGGCGCTCTCCTCGGATTTCATCGTCGGCTTTCCCGGCGAGAGCGAGGCGGATTTCGCCGCCACCCTCGATCTGGTGCGCGAGACCGGCTTCGCCCAGGCCTATTCCTTCAAATACAGCCCCCGGCCCGGCACGCCCGCTGCCGCCATGCAAGGTGTGGAACAGGTGGGCGAGGCCGTGAAGGCGGAGCGGCTCGCGCGCTTGCAGGCGTTACTCGGTGAGCAGCAACTTGCCTTCAATCGCGCCAGCGTCGGCCGCCGCCTGGCGGTGCTGTTCGAGCGTCCGGGGCGCAAACCCGGCCAGTTCATCGGCCGCAGCCCCTATATGCAATCGGTACATCTGGCGGTGCATCCGGCGGTGCATCGGGCGGCGGCGGCGGATGATCGGATCGCCGACGGGAGCCAGGCCCTGCCGGCGCTTGGTCGGCTGATGGAGGTGGAGATCGCCGCCGCCCATCCCGTCTCGCTCGCCGCCCGGCTGCCGATGCGTCCATCCGCCCTTTCGGTCATGGCCCATGGCGAGTGAATCCGGCAAGTCGCGCGGCTTCGCGAAGGCGGAGAGCGGCGAGGCGCCGGCGCTCGTGGTCGAACTTGCCGACAACAGCCTGCTCGCGCCGCTCTTCGGCGAACACGACCGGCATCTGGCGCGGATCGAGCAGGCGCTGGGGGTGACGCTGGCGCCGCGCGGCAACCGGGTGGCGATCAGCGGCGGCGGCAGCGGCCAGGCGATGATCGCCCGCGACGTGCTGGAAGCGCTCTATCGGCGCCTGAGCCAGGGCGAGACACTCGGCCCGGGCGATGTCGACGGCGCCATCCGCATGGCCGGACAGCCGCCGGCGGAAGGCGGCCTGCTGCGCACGCGCAAGCGGCCGATCGCCGCCCGTTCGCCCAACCAGGCGCTCTATCTCAAAAGCCTCCAGCGCTTCGATCTCGTCTTCGGCGTCGGGCCGGCCGGCACCGGCAAGACCTATCTGGCGGTAGCGGTCGCCGTCTCCACGCTGCTGTCGGGCAAGGTCGATCACATCATCTTGTCGCGCCCCGCCGTCGAAGCGGGCGAGCGGCTGGGCTTTCTGCCCGGCGACATGCGGGAGAAGATCGATCCCTATCTGCGCCCGCTCTATGACGCGCTCTATGACATGCTGCCGGCCGACCAGGTGATGAAGCGGCTGGAAAGCGGCGAGATCGAGGTCGCGCCGCTCGCCTTCATGCGGGGACGGACGCTCTCCAATGCCTTCGTGATCCTCGACGAGGCGCAGAATACGACACCGGTGCAGATGAAAATGCTGCTGACGCGCCTGGGCGAGAATTCGCGCATGGTGGTGACAGGCGATCTGAGCCAGGTCGATCTGCCGGTCGGCATGCTTTCGGGCCTGCGCGATGCCCTGAGCGTGCTCGACGGGCTCGAAGAGGTGGCGGTGGTGCGCTTCACCGCCGAGGACGTGGTGCGCCATCCGCTCGTCACCCGCCTCGTGCAGGCCTATGGCAAGCGCGAGGCGGCGCTCCCGGGCCATCGGATGGACGAAGGGGGCGCGAAATGAGCGGCGAGTCGGAACGCCAGACCGGGGAAAGCGAGCTTGCCCACGCCCGGCGGCTGCTCTCGGCCTCGGCCATCCGCGCGCT
>CALCYJ010000006.1 GCA_937905845.1 uncultured Rhodospirillales bacterium | reverse complement strand
GTTATAGCCGGCGAAAACCTCGTCGCCGCCATCGCCCGACAGCGCCACGGTGACATGGCCGCGGCACATCTGCGACACGAAATAGGTCGGGATCTGCGATGAATCGGCGAAGGGTTCGTCGAACCAGTCGGGAAGCTTCGGGATCGCCGCCAGCGCGTGCGAGGCATCGACGAAGAGTTCCGTATGATCGGTCCCAAGATGCGCCGCCACGGCGCGGGCATGAGGGGATTCATCGAAATCCGCCATCTCGAAACCAATGGAGAAGGTCTTGACCGGGCGCGGGCTTTCCGCCTGCATCAGCGCCACCACCGCCGAGGAATCGATGCCCCCCGACAGGAAGGCGCCGAGCGGCACGTCGGCCACCAGGCGCTGGCGCACGGCATCGCGCAGCAGCTCTTCGAGCCGCGCCGCCGCTTCCCCCTCGTCCCAGGCGCGCCGCGCCGAAAGCCCGGCCATCGCCACCTGCCGCATGTCCCAGTAGCGGCTCTGCCGCATCTCGCCCGACGCCCTGATGGTGAGCAGGCAGCCCGCTTCGAGCTTGCTCACGCCGCGATAGATGCTGCGCGGCGCCGGCACATAGGCATGCCGCAGAAAGGACGCGGCCGCCTCGTGATCGAGTTCGGGCACAAAGCCGCCGCAGGCGCGAAACGCCTTGAGTTCGGATCCGAAGAGAAAAAGGCTGCCCTGGCGCCCCCAGTAGAGCGGCTTGATGCCGAGACGGTCGCGCACCAGGGTCAGCGTGCGCGCCTCGCGGTCCCACAGCGCCAGCGCGAACATGCCGATCAGGCGCGGCAGGACCTTTTCGATGCCGAAGGCGGCGCAGGCTTCGAGCAGGATCTCGGTATCGGAATGGCCGCGGAAACGGTGGCCGGCGCGTTCCAGCTCGAGGCCGAGTTCGCGGAAATTATAGATCTCGCCATTATAGGTCAGGACATAGCGTCCGCAGGCCGAGACCATGGGCTGCGCCGCCGCCGGCGACAGATCGATGATGGCGAGGCGCCGGTGGCCGAGCGCCAGGCCCGCCGCGCCATCGACCCATAGCCCCTCGCCATCCGGCCCGCGATGGGCAAGCGCCGCGTTCATCGGCGCCAGGCGCGCGCGCAGCCGGTCGGGATCGCCGCCCGCCGCCCTGAAGTCCCACAGGCCCGCTATGCCGCACATGGCCGGGCAATTCCTGGGCGCCGCGCGCGCGGCTTCGCGTCCCGCATCTTCACTCGCTCGCCGTCCGGATCGATCAAGGGCATGGAATCCTGTCGCACCGCAAGCGGTCTCCCGCCGGGCGGCTTAACCTAATGCCTTTTGGCCGAAAGGGGAAACCCGGCTTCACCCGGTTTCCGGGCACCCCGCCGCCCCCGCGCCACCTGTCGCCGCCCGCCGCCGGTTGCCCCGCAGCCGGGCCTGGCGCATAGTGCCGCGATGAACGCAGAACCCTCCGGCCGGACGATCGAGATGATCGGCCGGCTCATTGCCTTCGATACGGTGAGCCGCCATTCCAACCTCGCCCTCATCCATTGGGTGCGGGACTATCTGGAAGGGCTGGACGTGCCGTGCCGCCTGGTGCATGACGAGAGCGGCGCCAAGGCCAATCTTTTCGCCACGATCGGCCCGCTCGACCGGCCCGGCATCGCGCTGTCGGGCCATACCGACGTGGTGCCGGTGGACGGCCAGGACTGGCAGAGCGATCCGTTCCGGGCGGAGGTGCGGGATGGGCGGCTCTATGGCCGCGGCAGCGCCGATATGAAAAGCTTCATCGCCATCGCCCTGGCGCTGGCGCCCGACGCGCAGCGCCAGGGTTTGAAAATTCCCCTGCACCTCGCCCTCTCCTATGACGAGGAAGTGGGCTGCTACGGCGCCCGCCGGCTCCTGGCCGAGATGAAAACCTGGCCGCAGCGCCCCGCCGCCTGCATCATCGGCGAGCCGACCAGCATGCAGGTCGTCACCGGCCACAAGGGCAAGCACAGCTATGAGTGCCGGGTCCATGGCCTCGCCGGCCATTCCTCGCTCACCCACCAGGGGGTGAACGCGGTCGAGGCGGCAGCCGAAATCGTCGCCCATATCAAGAGCCTGGCCCGGCGCCATCGCGACAAGGGCCCGTTCGATCCCGATTTCGTCCCGCCCTATACGACGCTCCATACCGGCACGATCGCCGGCGGGACCGCGCTCAATATCGTGCCGGCGGAATGCCGCTTCGCCTTCGAGATCCGCAACCTGCCGGGCGATGACGCCGATGCGCTGCTGGCCGAGATCCGGGATTTCGCCGCCCGCCATGTCGAGCCCGAGATGCAGGCCGTCGATCGCGGCACCGGGGTTTCCTTCATGACCGAGCTTGGGCTGCCGGGCCTTGCCACCGCCGAGGACGCCGAGGTCACGACACTCGCCAAGGCCCTGGCGGAAGCCAACGGCACCGCCAAGGTCAGTTTCGGCACCGAGGCCGGCCTGTTCAGCGACGCCGGCATCCCCACCATCGTCTGCGGACCGGGCTCAATCGAACAGGCGCACAAGGCCGACGAATGGATCGCGCTTGAGCAGATCGCCGCCGGCGAAAGTTTCGTCCACCGCCTGCTGGAGCGGGTCCGCGGCTGAAAGATCGGCGGTGGCCGCAGCACTTTCCGGGGTCTTTAGGCCGCTGCCCCGCACCGCCGGGCCGCGATCCGCCCGCGCGATCGCGCTTGCGCCAGCCCATAAGCACCCTATATAAGGCCGCATCCGGTCATCGTTGGTAGCCTCATGGACATCCGCAACGTCGCCATCATCGCGCACGTCGATCACGGCAAGACGACCCTCGTCGATTGCCTGCTGCGACAGAGCGGCACCTTTCGCGATAACGAACGGGTTGCCGAGCGCGCCATGGATTCCAACGATCTCGAGCGCGAGCGCGGCATTACCATCCTGGCCAAATGCACTTCCGTCGTCTGGCAGGGGGTGCGCATCAATATCGTCGATACGCCCGGCCATGCCGATTTCGGCGGCGAGGTCGAGCGTATCCTCTCGATGGTCGACGGGGTGGTGGTGCTGGTGGATGCGGCGGAAGGCCCGATGCCGCAGACCAAGTTCGTCACCGCCAAGGCGCTGCGCCTGGGTTTGAGACCCATCGTGGTGATCAACAAGGCCGACCGTCCCGACGCCCGCGCCGGCGAAGTGCATGACGAGGTCTTCGATCTGTTCGCGGCCCTCGATGCGGACAATGCCCAGCTCGATTTCCCCACCCTCTTCGCTTCCGCCAAGCAGGGCTGGGCGGTCCGCGATCTGGCCGAGGCGCGCCACGACATGGCGCCGCTGTTCGATCTCGTCCTCTCCCATGTGCCGGCGCCGACGGTCTCGCCCGATCCCGCCTTCCGCATGCTGGTGACGACACTCGAGGCCGACAATTTCCTCGGCCGGGTGCTCACCGGGCGCATTCATTCCGGCTCGATCCGGCCCAATGCCTCGATCAAGGCGATCGGCCGCGACGGCCGGCTGATCGAGCACG
>CALCYJ010000005.1 GCA_937905845.1 uncultured Rhodospirillales bacterium | reverse complement strand
TCGGCTATTCCTTCGCCACCTGGCGGTTCCATCTGCGCTGCGTCGAGGTTCGCTCGGCCTATGACATCGGCCGCCTTCACGATCTGCGCGTGCGCGACGTCTTCACCCGCAACGTTCTGCGCGTGCCGGCGGCGACCGACATCAATACCTTGTGCAGCCTCTTCCTGCTCGGCACGGCCAGGGTCGCCTTCGTCGAGGACGCGAACGGCGTCTTCCTTGGCGTCGTCGATGCCGCCGAGGCCAATGCCGTCCTCCTCGAAGATCGTCCCGAACCCACCACCGCCGCGACGCTGGTGGGCGAGCAGCCGCTCTTCCTCACCCCGGCGGACCGCCTTTCGACCGCCCTCCAGCTTCTCGAACACGCCACGACGGGCGCTGTCGCCGTGGTGCGCAGCGCCGACAATCCGCGCGTCATCGGCTGCGTCCACGAAGCCGACGTGCTGCGCCGCTATATCGAGGAGACGGAAAAGATGCGCCAGGAAGAGATCGGCTGAAGCCGGCCGGGTGCGGGCGTCCGGGCGCGTCCGGACCCCTAGGCCGGGCCCGTTTGTTAATCATTGGCTAATCATTCGCTGCCACTCTGACCGCAGGCCGGCGGGCAGCCCAACCGCCCGCGGCCATGAGGGTTGAAGGAGCAGCGATGTACGAGCCGCAAGCCCTGGTGCGCTCAGATGCTTCCAGCGCCGCGGGAGGCAGGCCGATCGACCGCAGCGTCGTGGCCAGCATCCGCGACGCGAGCCAGGCCACCGGCATGGATTTCGGCTATCTCATGGCCCAGGCGGCACAGGAAAGCAGCTTCGAGCCCGCGGCGAAGACGGCTGGATCGACGGCGTCCGGCCTCTATCAGTTCACCGAGGGCACCTGGCTACAGATGATGCACGATTACGGCGCCAAGTACGGCTACGGCGCGATGGCTTCGGCCATCCACGGCAGCCCGGCGGCCGGCTATCACGTCAGCGACCCGACGCTGCGCCAGCAGATCCTTTCCTTGCGCGATGATCCCCATGCCGCCGCCTCGCTCGGCGCCGAATATGCGCGGGCCAACGGCACCTATCTCAGCCAGTCGCTCGGCCACGCGCCCAGCGCCACCGACCTCTATATGGCGCATTTCCTGGGCCCCGCCGGCGCCACCCAGTTCCTCAAGGCGGCGGCAAGCAACCCCGGCACGTCGGCGGCAAGCCTGCTGCCGCAGGCGGCGGCGGCAAACCCGTCCGTCTTCTACGATCCCCACGGCAATGCCTTGAGCGTCGGCCAGATCTACCACCATTTCCAGCATTCGATCAGCGACAAGGTCGCAGCCTATGCCGGCATGGCCGATCCGGCCGAAGGATCGGGCAGCCTCGTCGCCATGGCCGGCGGCACCAGTGCCGGTATCGGCGGCGGTAATGCCGGGGGAACGGGGGCCGGCGGAACGGGAGGAAACGGGTTCGGCGGCGCCACGCCCGGCCTCTCCAGCCTGGCGAGTGTCACCTCAAGTCTCTCGAACCTCGCCAAATCGGGCCCGTCCGGCAATAGCACCAGTGCGGCCGGCAGCGTGAGCGCGCTCCCGCGCCCACGGCTGGCCTTAAGCTCGGCCGCGGCCCTTTCGGTCTATGAGGCGCTCGACCATCTCGCGCCGCCGACGATCGATCGTCAGAAAAACGCTACCTGACGCCAGGCCTCAAGCCGCCGATGCACCGGCGGCGTCGCGGGCGCGGACGGCATCCCACAGACAATTTTCCGCCTCGGCGATCAGGGCCGGGGTCAGTTCGCCGCAGACCTTGATCATGCCGATCAGGGTGCCCCACAGGAGGGCGGCGGCGAAGTCGGGCGCCAGCGGCTTCAGCACGCCGGCTTGCACCCCCTCGGCAATGAAGGCCGAGGCGACGGCGAGATAGCGTTCGGCCAGCTTGCGGCTTTTCTCGTCGAGATAGGCGGCGTGCTGGTGCAATTCCATGAAGCGCATCGCGCGGGGTTCCGCCAGCGCGAATCCGGCCATGCGCTGCCAATAGAGCCCGAAACGCCCGCGGATCGAGAGGCCCGCCGGCATCTCTCCCAGGACCATGGCGTTATAGGCCGACTTCCAGCGCTGATAGAGCGCGTTCAGCAGCGCTTCCTTGGTGACAAAATAGCGATAGATGGTGCCGGTGCCGACGCCGGCGCGGCGGGCAAGCTCGGGCACGGCGGTGCCATCGAAGCCCTTCTCCTCGAAAAGCTCCAGGGCCGCCGCCAGAATCAACTCCGCCTTGCCGGTTTGCATGCCGTCCATGGGCCATACTCTAATCGGTTTGCCGCTCTGCGAGGAGACTTCAGGATTCTATGGAGGGGACGGCCGCCGCTGTCAATAACGCCTCCGACTCGACCCATCCGACCGGCTCGGAACGGGGCCTGGCGCGCGTGAAGGGGCGCCGGAGAAAGCCCATCCGACGACGGCCGGAAAAAGGGCTCAGGTCCCTGGATGCCGGCTAAACCCGCCTGAGGCCCCAGGATTGCGCGCCGGACCCGACCCGCGGGCCGCGGGGATCGGCGCGGCGGCAGCCCGTCCGGGCGGTAAAAGGCTTGACGTGAGCGGAGGCTCTTGTATGTCTGTCGGTTGGCGGCGCGCGGTGCTGCCGCCCCTGTTTCAGCCCCTTGTACGACCTGTCGGATAGCATGCGTCCTGCCGCTGCCTTACGCGTTCCGCCACTCCTGACGAGCGAGATCATCGCTTCATGAAGGAAAATCGCATTTCCGGCGCCATGGTCACCGTCCTGGTGATCCGTCTGGCGCGGGAGCCGGTGGCCGACGCCGTGGCCTCGCTCGCCGAGCAGATCCGTACCAGCCCGAGCTTCTATCGCAATGCTCCGGCCCTGCTGGAAGTGACGGCGGCATCGGAGTTGCGCAGCGCCGAGGATTTCCGCGCCGCCCGCGAGGCGGTGCAAGGCCTGGGCCTGGTCGCGGTCGGCATCCAGGGCGGCTCGCCGACCCAGCGCCAGGCGGCTCTGGTCGCGGGCCTGCCCTCCTTTCCCGCCTCGGCCCGCCCGGCGGCGGGACCGGCGGGCCAGAGCGAGGCTGCGGCCGCAAGCCAGAGGCCGCGCAAGGCCGAGCCCGCCGCCGAGCCCGCAGCGCCGGTGGCCGGCGGGCTCGGCAACGGTACCCCGTCGCGCCTCGTCACCCAGAACGTGCGCTCGGGCACCCAGATCTATGCCGAAGGCGGCGATCTCATCGTCCTCGCCTCGGTGTCCGCCGGCGCGGAGGTGATCGCCGACGGCCATGTCCATATCTACGGCGCGCTGCGCGGCCGGGCACTGGCGGGGGCGCGCGGCGATGCCGACGCCCGCATCTTCTGCCGCGCGCTCGAAGCCGAACTGGTCTCGGTTGCCGGCCAGTATCTGGTACGGGAAGATATCCCGGAGGCGGTGCAGGGCCGGGCGGCGACGGTTCTGATCGAGAACGACCGCCTCATCATCCGGGAACAGTGACGGCGGGGCCATCGGGATGGCCATAGGGATGGCGATCGGGATTAAGCGGCGGTAAAGGCGGGTTTCAGCGAAAGAGAGGCTTCAGGTGACGAAAGTAGTCGTTGTGACCTCCGGCAAGGGCGGCGTCGGCAAGACGACATCGAGTGCCGCCATCGGCACCGGCCTGGCCTTGCGCGGCCACAAGACGGTGATCATCGATTTCGACGTCGGCCTGCGCAACCTCGACCTGATCATGGGCTGCGAGCGGCGCGTGGTGTTCGATTTCGTCAATGTGATCAATGGCGACGCCACGCTGTCGCAGGCCCTGATCAAGGACAAGAGGGTCGAGAACCTGCATGTCTTCCCGACCTCGCAGACCCGCGACAAGGACGCGCTGACCATGAGCGGCGTCGAGCGGGTCCTGGACGAGCTGCGGGAACTCAAGTTCGATTATATCGTCTGCGACAGTCCGGCCGGCATCGAGCACGGCGCGGTGGCGGCGCTCTATTTCGCCGACGAAGCGATCGTGGTGACCAATCCGGAAGTCTCTTCCGTGCGCGACAGCGACCGCATCCTTGGCATCCTGGCCTCGAAGTCGCGGCGCGCCCAGCGCGGCGAGGAGCCGGTGCACGAGCATCTGCTGCTGACCCGCTATTCCGCCGACCGGGTGGAGCGCGGCGAGATGCTGACCGTCAAGGACGTGAACGACATCCTCGCCATCCCGCTGATCGGCGTCATTCCCGAAAGCCCGGCGGTCCTCAAGGCCTCCAACATGGGGGTGCCGGTCATCCACGACCAGGAGAGCCTGGCCGGCCAGGCCTATAGCGACGCGGTGGCGCGTTTCCTTGGCGAGAAGCGCGATATGCGCTTCCTGGCCCCGCCGCGCAAAGGGTTGCTGCACAAGCTCTTCGGAACCAACGCATGAACCTGATCGCCCTTTTCCGCCGCCGGCCGGACGGTTCGGCGGCCATCGCCAAGGAGCGGTTGCAGATCATCCTGGCGCATGAACGCTCCGACCGCGGCCAGCCGGAATTCCTGCCGCGGCTACAGCAGGAGCTGATGGCCGTCATCGCCAAATACGTCAAGGTGGAGCAGGAGAATATCAACGTCACCGTGCAGCACGACGACACCCGCGCCATCCTGGAAATCAACGTCGAACTGCCGCCCAAGCACTGAAATTCCGCTTGGCCAGAATTTTCCCGCCGCCCCCCTTGATCGTGCCGGACCATTGCATCATGTTTGAAGTGTCACAACAAACCGGGAGGTGCTTCAATCGCATGACTCCACCGGGTAAGAAAGCGTCGGCCGCTTAGGGCGTGCGCTCGACAGGCAGAACTCGCTCTTCGCGGTTTGACAACCTGTACTGAACGAACCGCTGCTTCAGGCAGCGTTGCAATGTCCGGCTCATATACCGGATGGTGGTCGGGATCGGCCACACCCCAAAAGAAACCCCGCCCACTCTTAAAACGAGTGCCGGCGGGGTTTCGCGCTTTGGGTTTCGCGGTCCGGGGGGTTTCGCGGTCCGGGGGGTTTCGCGGTCGGGAGCGCTGTTCCCGGTCCAGGCTTTAAAGCCTCACGCCGCCGGGCGCGGTGAAAGTGTCATCGCGCAGGTTTCCAGTATTGCGC
>CALCYJ010000004.1 GCA_937905845.1 uncultured Rhodospirillales bacterium | reverse complement strand
TGTGTGCGGGCGCTGGCGCGCGATCTCGGGCGGCATCTTGGCTGTCTTGGCCATGTCATATCGCTCCGCCGCACCCGGGTCGGCGGTTTCGATGAATCCCAGGCGATTTCTCTAGCCAAGCTTGGGGATTTGTGGCACGGTCCGGCCCCATTCGAGCATCTGCTGCCGATCGAGACCGCGCTGGACGACATCCCGGCACTGGCCTTGACCGGCCCTCAGGCGGACAGGCTGCGCAGCGGCCAGACCGTTCGGGTGCTCGACGCCGACGACGGCATCGTCTGCGCCATGAATGCCGGCAAGCCCGTAGCGCTTGCTGAGGCGGCTGGCGGCGACGTGCGTCCGGTGCGCGTTTTCAACCTGTAACGCCGAGGAGTTCAGCCGATGTCGATTACGGCAGAGCGCAAGCAGCAGCTCATCACGGATTATGCCACCCAGTCGGGCGATACCGGTTCGCCGGAAGTGCAGGTCGCGATCCTGAGCGAGCGCATCCAGAACCTGACCGAGCATTTCAAGGAGCACAAGAAGGACCGCCATTCCAGGCGCGGCCTGCTCATGCTCGTCAGCCGGCGCCGCCGTCTGCTCGATTATCTCAAGGGCAAGGACAACGCGCGCTACGACGCGCTGATCAAGCGCCTGGGCCTGCGCAAATAGGCCCTGACCGACGCGCCCCGCCGCTTACCGTCCGGATCCGATGGGCGGTGCGATGGGGCGTATTTCATGGGAAGTCCGGCGGCCGACCTATCGGACCGTAGGCTGTGGCCGCGTATGGGCC
Organism: uncultured Rhodospirillales bacterium; assembly: GCA_937905845.1. Lineage (GTDB taxonomy): Bacteria > Pseudomonadota > Alphaproteobacteria > Ferrovibrionales > Ferrovibrionaceae > CALCYJ01. The sequence goes on along the minus strand of CALCYJ010000004.1, from coordinate 11,868 downwards.
GGCCGGGCATGTTCCCGTTTTCGGGGTCTTGAAGCGCGTTATGGAAGACGCGCGGCTCCGGCAGGATTGGCGGTGGGCAAGGACGGCCCCCGCCGCAGCGCGGCGAATAGGCGCCGTGGCAGGCATGGGAAGGAAGTCATCCGAATGTTCAACGTCCATCGTGAAGAAATCGACTGGGGCGGCCGCAAGCTGGTGCTGGAAACCGGCCGCATCGCCCGTCAGGCCAATGGCGCCGTCCTGGTCAGCTATGGCGAAACCACCGTTCTGTGCACCGCGGTAGCGATGAAGGCGCCACGACCCGGCATCGACTTTTTCCCGCTCACCGTCAATTACCAGGAGAAGACCTTCGCCGCCGGCAAGATCCCCGGCGGCTTCTTCAAGCGCGAAGGCCGTCCGACGGAGAAGGAGATCCTCACCTCCCGCCTGATCGACCGCCCGATCCGGCCGCTCTTCGCCAAGGGGTTCCGCAACGAGACCCAGGTCGTGGCGACGGTCTTGAGCCATGATCTCGAAAACGATCCCGACATTCCGGCGCTGATCGGCGCCTCGGCGGCGCTGACGCTTTCGGGCGTGCCGTTCCTGGGCCCCATCGGTGCCGCCCGGGTCGGCTATGTCGATGGCGAGTATGTGCTGAACCCGCTGACCGAAGCGCTGCCGACGAGCGCCCTCGACCTCGTGGTCGCCGGCACGCAGGACGCCGTGCTGATGGTGGAATCGGAAGCCCAGCAGCTTTCCGAGGACATCATGCTCGGCGCCGTGATGTTCGGCCATCGCAGCTTCCAGCCGGTGATCGAGGCCATCATCCGCCTGGCCGAGCGTGCCGCGGGCGAGCCCTGGGATCTGCCGGCGAACGATCATGACGAGGCGCTGTCCGCGAAGCTCCGCGCCCTGGCCCTGAACGATCTCAAGGCCGCCTACAAGGAAACGGTGAAGCAGGTCCGCTATAGCCGCGTCGGCGAGATCAAGGCCCGTGCCCTGGCCGCGCTCGAGGCGGAAGGGGTGGCGGCGCAGACCGCGGCCGTCGCCTTCAAGGAACTCGAAGCCGATATCGTGCGCAAGAGCATCCTCGAAACCGGCATCCGCATCGATGGCCGCGACACCAAGACGGTGCGTCCCATCGTCTGCGAGGTCGGCGTGCTGCCCCGGGCGCATGGGGCGGCGCTGTTCACGCGGGGCGAGACGCAGGCGCTCGTCGTCACCACGCTCGGCACCGGCCAGGACGAGCAGATCATCGACGCGCTCGATGGCGAATACCGCGAACATTTCCTGCTGCATTACAATTTCCCGCCCTATTCGGTCGGCGAGGCGGGGCGGATGTCGGGCCCGGGACGGCGCGAGATCGGCCATGGCAAGCTGGCCTGGCGCGCGATCCGGCCGATGCTGCCGGCCAAGGACGCCTTTCCCTACACGCTGCGCGTCGTCTCCGAGATCACCGAATCGAACGGTTCGTCCTCGATGGCGACGGTTTGCGGGGCGTCGCTGTCGCTGATGGATGCGGGCGTGCCGCTGAAGGCGCCGGTGGCCGGCATCGCCATGGGCCTGATCAAGGAGCCGGAAGGCTTCGCCGTCCTCTCCGACATCCTGGGCGACGAGGACCATCTGGGCGACATGGATTTCAAGGTCGCCGGCACCGCCCAGGGCGTCACCTCGCTCCAGATGGACATCAAGATCACCGCCATCACCGAGGAGATCATGCGCATCGCGCTTGATCAGGCCAAGGTGGGGCGGGTCCATATCCTGGGCGAAATGTCGAAGGCGCTGACCGGTGCCCGCGACGGCGTGAAGGAGCATGCGCCCCGCGTCACCATCATCTCGATCCCCAAGGACAAGATCCGCGAAGTCATCGGCACCGGCGGCAAGGTGATCCGCGAGATCTGCGAGCAGACCAACACCAAGATCGATATCGAGGACGACGGCACGGTGAAGGTCGCCGCCACCTCGGCCCAGGAGGGTCAGGCGGCGCTGGACTGGATCCGCTCGATCGTCAGCGAGCCCGAGGTCGGCGTGATCTACAAGGGCAAGGTCGTGAAGGTGGTCGATTTCGGCGCCTTCGTGAACTTCTTCGGCTCGCGCGACGGGCTGGTGCATATCAGCGAACTGGCGTCGCGTCGCGTCGCCAAGGTCGCCGATGTGGTCAAGGAAGGCGACGAGGTCCGGGTCAAGGTGCTGGGGATCGACGAGCGCGGCAAGGTCCGCCTCAGCATGAAGGTTGTCGACCAGGCAACCGGCGCCGATCTGACCGAGCAGCAGCGGGCGGCCGGCCAGGAAGCCGAGTAGCCTCGCAAGCCTAGCCGAGTAGAAGGCGGCGCCCGGTTCCGATTGCGGTCGGACCGGGCGCCCTTTTGTTTCAGGAGCAGGCCGCCGGGACGAGGGGCGCGAGCCCCAGCCGTTCGAACAGGTCTTCGTCGTGATCCCGGCTCGGGTTGTCGGTGGTGAGCAGCTTCGGGCCGACGAAGATGGAATTGGCGCCGGCGAGGAAGCAGAGCGCCTGCACTTCGTCGCTGAAACCCTCGCGCCCGGCCGAAAGCCGCACCACCGACGCCGGCATCAGCAGGCGGGCGACCGCGATGGTGCGCACGAATTCGAAGGGATCGAGCGGCGGCTGGCCTGAGAGCTTCGTCCCTTCCACCTGAACCAGCATATTGATCGGCACGCTTTCGGGATGCTGCGGCAGGTTGGCGAGCGTCAGCAGCAGCCCGGCGCGATCCGCCCGTTCCTCGCCCATGCCGACGATGCCGCCGCAGCAGACGCTCAAGCCCGCCGCCTGCACCTGCGCGAGCGTATCGAGCCGGTCGGCATAGGTGCGGGTGGTGATGATCGCGCCGTAGAATTCTTCCGACGTATCGAGATTGTGGTTGTAGTAATCAAGGCCCGCCGCTTTCAAGGCGCGGGCCTGTCCGCCCGTCAGCATGCCAAGCGTCGCGCAGGTCTCCATGCCGAGCGCCTTGACCTCGCGGACCATGGCGCAGACCTGATCGAGGTCGCGGTCCTTGGGCGAGCGCCAGGCGGCGCCCATGCAATAGCGCGAGGCGCCGGCATCGCGTGCCGCCTTCGCCTGCGCCACCACATCGGCCACTTCCATAAGCTTGGCGGCGGCAACGCCGCTGTCATGGCTGGCGCTCTGCGGGCAATAGGCGCAATCCTCCGGGCAGCCGCCGGTCTTGATGCTGAGCAGCGTCGAGAGCTGCACCGCATTGGCGGCGAAATGGCGCCGGTGCGCGGTCTGGGCGCGGAAGATGAGATCGTTGAACGGCAGCGCGAACAGCGCTTCCACCTCCACTCGCGTCCAATCGTGGCGCAGGTCGGCGGTGCCTTCGGCGGGGCTCGGATCGATCATGCCGTCTCCTTGTCGGTCGGGAAATCCGCGGCGGAGCTTAGAACATTTTGCGCCTGGCGTGGGGAGCGCTTTGCCGCCCCGCGCAAGGCTTATGGATGACCGCGCGGCACGGCGCTGCTACATAGGGGATCGGCGGCGATCCACCCTCTCATCTTAGCCGCCGCCCGGAGTGCCGATGCGCCGCTGGCTCAATCCCCTGGCGATCTATGTCGAGCCGCGCGTGCTCGCCATTCTGTTCCTGGGCTTTTCCTCCGGCCTGCCGCTCGCGCTGACCGGACAGACGCTTGCCGTCTGGATGCGCGAGCAGGGCGTGTCGCTCGCGACGATCGGGCTGTTTTCGCTGGTCGGCCTGCCCTATGTGCTCAAGTTTCTCTGGGCGCCGCTGTTCGACCAGGTGTCGCTGCCGCTGCTCGGGCGGTTCGGGCGCCGGCGCGGCTGGCTGCTGGCGACGCAGGGCGCGCTGATGCTGGCGGTGGTGGGATTCGGGCTTGGCAATCCGCCGGCGCGGCCCTGGCTTGCCGCCCTGCTGGCGAGCCTCGTCGCCTTCTGCTCGGCCAGCCAGGACGTGATGATCGATGCCTTCCGCGTCGAGAGCCTGACTTTATCGCGCCAGGCCGCCGGCATGGCCAATTACGTCGCCGGCTACCGGGTGGCGATGCTGATTTCCACCGCCGGGGTGTTCGAGATCACCAGCCGGCTTCAGGACGCAGGCCTTCAGGGCAGCCGCGGCTGGAGCGCGACCTACGCCATCATGGCCGCCCTCGTCCTTGTCGGTGCCGTGACAATCCTGTTCTCGACCGAGCCCGAGGCAACATTGCCGCCGCCGCGCGAGAAAGGCTCTGCGCCGCCTCGCGCCGAGAGGCTGCGCGCCGCCCTCATCGATCCTTTCGCCGACTTCATAAGGCGGCCCGGCTGGCGCGCCATCCTCTGTTTCATCGTGCTCTACAAGCTCGCCGATGCGCTGGCCGGCGTGATGACGGCGCCCTTCGTGCTCGATATTGGCTTCGACAAGGTGGTGTTCGGGCGGGTGGTGAAGATCTTCGGCTTCGCCGCGACGCTGGCCGGCCTCTATGCCGGGGGCGCGCTGTTCCGCTTCCTCGGCACGCGCAAGAGCTTATGGCTCGGCGGCATCGCGCAGGCAGCCTCGGGCCTGCTGTTCGTCTGGCAGGCACAGGCCGGGGCAAAGCTCTGGCTTCTCATCCTCACCATCGGCAGCGAAAATTTCACCAGCGGCCTCGGGACGGTGATCTTCGTCGCCTATCTCTCGGGCCTCTGCCGCAATCGCGCCTATACGGCGACGCAATATGCGCTGCTCTCGGCTCTCGCCGCCGTCGGCCGCACCCTGCTCGCCGCCCCCGCCGGCTTGCTCGCGCATGCTTTAGGCTGGAGCGGCTTCTTCCTCTGCGCCTCGGCGGGCGGCCTGCCCGGGCTGGCCCTGCTCTGGTGGCTTTCGCGGGCCCGTGTCGCCGGCCTGGATTAGGAGGCGCGGCTTGGGGAATTTTATCGGCATCCCGGCGCCCGATCTTCGCCAGGCGGGGAAGGTCCATTCGTAATATGATTGTAAAAATAACGACTTAGAATTTCATCGCCGGTTCGGAACGGGGACACGGGCTACGCCGGCCAGAGCCTGGCAGTTTGACCAAACTGCCGCAGGAAACTAAGATGGCGCCAGCGCAAGTGCTAAGGAACCCGCCATGCGGAAGCTAGAGATCTTGGCCGTCGATGCGCTGCTCGCGCTCACATCCGGGCGCACCGTCCCGGGGTCGGGACCGGCCGGCGCGCGGCCCGGGCAGGATCGTTAAGCCGATGCCGCTCAAGCAGCGCCGTTTCCGCGGTGCACGAGGGCTGGCCGGCGCTAAAGATCCGGTGCTTGCCCCGCCGGGCCCGGGGGTGCACGATGCCGCCGCTCCTTGGCACAGCAAGCTCCTGATGCCATTGACGCCCTACCGGCAGGCGATGGAGCCGGAGAGGCTTGAAGATAGCGGTCTTATTCCGCCCTTGCCGGGCCTCGCCCCGGCGCCGCACGGCCTGACCGCCGGCGGCCGTTTCGAGGTGCGGGTGACGCGCCATCCCGACGATATCGCCGCGGCGCAAGGACTGCGCTACCGTGTCTTCTATCAGGAGATGCAGGCGATGCCGACGCCGGCGATGGTGGCGAGCGGGCGGGATTTCGACCAGTTCGACCATCTGTGCGACCATCTTCTGGTGCTCGACCACGACCGGGCGCCGGGCGATCGGGTGGTCGGCACCTATCGGCTGCTGCGCCAGGCGATCGCCCTCCGTCACGGCGGCTTTTATTCCGCCACGGAATACGATCTTGCGCCGCTGCTGGCATTGCGCGGCGGCAGCCTGCTCGAACTCGGCCGTTCCTGCGTCCATGCCGACTACCGCACCAATGCCACCATCCAGCTTCTGTGGCGCGGCATCGCGAGCTATATGATCGGCCACGGCACCACTCATATGTTCGGCTGCGCGAGCTTCGCCGGCACCGATCCCGCCCTTCATGCCATGCCGCTGTCCTATCTCCACCATCATCACCGCTCGCCGCCGGGGCTGGCGGTGAGCGCGCTGCCCGAACGCCGCCAGCCGATGGATCTTCTCGCCTGCGAGCAGGTGTCGTTGCGGGCGGCGATGCGGGCGATGCCACCGCTGGTCAAGGCCTATCTGCGGCTAGGCGCCTATATCGGCGACGGGGCGGTGGTGGACCGGCAGTTCGGGACGACGGATGTCTTCATCCTGCTGCCGGTGGACCGGATCGGCGAAAAATATTTCAGCCATTTCGACCGTATCGAGGGCGGCTGCCAGCCGGTCTGAGGCGCCGCTACCCGATTTCAGGCGAGAAGTTCGGCCAGCAGCGTATTCAGCACCGCCCGGCCGCGGGCCGTGGCGACAAGACGGGTCTCCGAGCGGTCGAGATAGCCGCCGGCCAAAAGCCGCGCCAGGCGCTGGGGTTGGATGAGTTGGTCGAGCGGCGCCCGTAGAAGCGTCTCCAGGCGGGCCTGCGCCACGCCTTCGGTCAGGCGCAGGCCCATCATCAGCGCTTCCTCCGCCTGCTCGCGGCCGCTCAGCGTCTCCTCCGCCTCGGTGCCGGCGCCGGCAGTCTCCACCCTTTCGAGCCAGGCCTCGGGCTTGCGCGTCTGGCGGGTCGCGATCCGGGCGCCGTCGCGGTTCTCGCCGCCATCCATCCCGCCGATCCCAAGCCGGCCATGGGCGCCGGGGCCGATGCCGACATAATCGCCATAGCGCCAATAGACGAGATTGTGGCGCGAGGCAGCCCCGGGCGCGGCATGGTTGGAAATCTCGTAGGCCGGCAGGCCGGCGGCGGCGCAGCGTTCCTGCGTCAGTTCGAACAAGGCTGCCGCCGGTTCCTCGGAGAGCGGCGTGAAATCGCCACGGCGGACCGCGCCGGCAAAGCCGGTATTCTCCTCGATGGTGAGCTGATAGAGCGAGAGATGGTCGGCGGCGAGGCCGATCGCCCGGTCGAGTTCGCCCCCCCAGGCGCGGGCGCTCTGTCCGGGCCGGGCATAGATCAGATCGAAGGAGAGCCGCGGGAAATGGCGGCGGGCAAGGGCGATGGCGGCTTCCGCCTCGGCGGCGTCATGGCCGCGGCCGAGGAAGCGCAGGGCCGCATCCTCGAACGATTGCACGCCGAGCGACAGGCGGTTGACGCCGGCTGAGCGGAAGGCGGCGAAGCGCTGCGCCTCCGCCGAGGTGGGATTGGCTTCGAGGGTGATCTCGATATCGGGCGCGAACGACCAGTGGCGCGCCGCCGCCTCGATCAGCGCCGCCACCGTCTCCGGCGCCATCAGCGACGGCGTGCCGCCGCCGAAGAAAATGCTCTCAAGCCGGCGGCCCTTCGTGCGAGCGGCGAAATGCGCAAGCTCGGCGAGCAGGGCGCGCCGCCAGCGGCCGTGATTGACCTGCTCCCGCACATGGCTGTTGAAATCGCAATAGGGGCATTTCGAGCGGCAGAACGGCCAATGGACATAGAGGCCGAAGCCGCCTGGCAGCACACTTGGCCCGTCAGGTCCCAAAGCAGGCATCGATCAGGCGCCGGAAGGCCAGGGCGCGGTGGCTGATGGCATGTTTGGCCGCGGGCGCGATCTCGCCGAAGGTAAGCGCGCTGCCCGTGGGCTGGAACATCGGGTCATAACCGAAACCATGCGGGCCGCGCGGCGGCCAGACCAGCGAGCCGTCGATTGCGGCCTCGAAACTCTCGCAATGGCCATCCGGCCAGGCCAGCGTCAGGGCGCAGACGAAGCGCGCCTGGCGCTGCGCCGCCTCGACCGCGCCCGCCGCCTGCAAGGCCGCCTCGACCCGCGCCATGGCGGCGGCGAAATCGCGCGCCTCTCCGGCCCAGCGGGCGGAATAGATGCCGGGCGCGCCGTCGAGCGCTTCGACCGCCATCCCGGAATCATCGGCCAGCGCCGGCAGGCCGGCGCCCCTCGCCGCCGCGAGCGCCTTGAGCTCGGCATTGGCGATGAAGGTGGTGCCGGTTTCCTCGGGCTCGGGCAGGCCAAGCTCGCCCGCCGAGCTTGTGACGACGCCGAAGGGGACGAGAAGATCGCGGATCTCGCGCACCTTGCCCGCGTTGTGGCTCGCCACCACAAGGGCGGGGTCGGTGAAGCGGCGGGTCATGGCGCGATCAGCGCCCGGGCCTGGAGCGCGGTCAGCGCCGCCACGCCCTGGCGCGCGAGCTGGAACAGGCGGTTGAACTGTTCCTCCGAAAAGGGTGCGGCTTCCGCCGTGCCCTGGATCTCGATGATGCCGCCGCCGGCGGCCAGGACGAAATTGGCATCGACCTCGGCTTCGCGGTCCTCGGCGTAATCGAGGTCGAGCACCGCGACGCCGCGATAAAGGCCGCAGGAGACGGCGGCGACCTGGCCCGAGAGCGGCGACCGCGCGATGGTGCCCTGGGCCAGGAGCCGGTCGCAGGCCTGGCGCAGCGCGATCCAGGCGCCGGTGATGGCGGCCGTGCGGGTGCCGCCGTCGGCCTGGAGCACGTCGCAATCGATGCGGATCTGGCGCTCGCCCAGCGCCGCAAGATCGGTGACCGAGCGCAGGCTGCGGCCGATCAGCCGCTGGATCTCCTGCGTCCGGCCCGACTGCTTGCCGCGCGAGGCCTCCCGGTCGGTGCGGGTATGGGTGGAGCGCGGCAGCATGCCATATTCCCCCGTCACCCAGCCCTTGCCGCTGTTGCGCAGGAAGGGCGGCACTTTCTCGTCGACGCTCGCGGTGCAGAGAACATGGGTGTCGCCGAAGCGGACGAGGCAGGAGCCCTCGGCATATTTGGCGAAGCCCGGCTCGAAGGAGACGGGCCGGAGCTGGTCTGGCGCGCGGCCGGATGGGCGCATGGCAATACCTCGAAAACGCGGCGGTTCGGCCCGGTTATAGCGGAATCGGACCCGAACGCCATCTCTTTGCGCGATCCCCGGCAAAGCCGCTGCGCATTGACTTCCCCCGCGGCATCGCTAGATTCCTCCCGCCATGATACAGGAATTGAACGAACGCTCGCGGGAGGTCTTTCGCCGCCTGGTCGAAGCCTATGTGGAGACGGGCCAGCCGGTCGGCTCGCGCTTCCTGGCCAAGCGGCTGGACGCCAAGCTCTCCCCGGCTTCGATCCGCAACGTCATGGCGGATCTCGAAGCCGCCGGGCTGCTTTACGCCCCCCATACGTCCGCCGGCCGCCTGCCGACGGATGCGGGATTGCGCATCTTCGTCGACGGGCTGCTGGAACTGGGCAACCTGACGGCGGCCGAGCGCGCCTCCATCGAGGGACGCTGCTCGGGCAGCGGCCGTTCGCTCCCCGACCTTCTGCTGGAAGCCTCGACCATGCTTTCGGGCCTGTCGCACTGCGCCGGGCTGGTGCTGGCGCCGAAGGCGGACGCGGCGCTGAAACATATCGAATTCGTGCCCCTGGCGCCCGGGCGGGCGCTGGTGGTGACCGTGTCGGAAAGCGGCCTGGTCGAGAACCGGATCATCGAACTGCCGGCCGCCATGACGTCCGCGAGCCTCACGGAGGCCTCGAACTACCTGTCCAGCCGCCTCAAGGGCCGCACGATGGCGCAGGCGCGCGACGGGGTCCTGGAGGAACTGGCGCAGCACCGGGTGGAGCTTGACGCGCTAACCGAGCGGGTGATTGCCGCCGGTCTCGCCATCTGGGGCGGCGGCGACGGGCCTACGACCCTCATCGTCAGCGGCCGTTCCAACCTGCTCGACGATGTGCATGCCCTGGCCGATCTCGAGCGCATCCGCCGCCTGTTCGACGAGTTGGAGGGCAAGCAGGACCTGCTTAGGCTCATGGAACTGACGCAATCGGCCGAAGGGGTGCAGATCTTCATCGGCGCCGAGAACAATCTGTTTTCGCTCTCCGGCTGCTCGCTCGTCGTGGCGCCCTATCAGAACAGCCAGCAGAAGATCGTCGGCGCCATCGGCGTCATCGGGCCGACCCGCTTGAATTACGCCCGCATCATTCCCATGGTGGATTATACCGCCCAGATGATCGGCCGGTTGATCGGCTGAGCCGGCGGCCGTTCCGCCCTGATCCCAGTAAACCCGACCCTTTGCGTGAGGCAGTCATGAGCCAGCCAGACCCGGATATGTCGATCCTCCCGCCCGATGCCGACGGGGCAGAGCCCGCGCCGGTGTCCGAGGCGCCGCAAGGCCCGGCGGATGCGTCCGACGGCCAGCGGGTGGCCGCGCTGGAGAACGAGGTGGCGGAACTCAAGGACAGGCTGTTGCGCGCCCATGCCGAGATGGAGAACCAACGCCGCCGGGCCGAGCGCGAGCGCGAGGATACGCAGAAATACGCGATCGCCAAATTCGCCCGCGATCTCCTCTCGGTCGCCGATAATTTGCGCCGCGCCCTGGAAGCCGCCCCCGCCGGCGAGGACGAGCGCCTGCGCAATTTCGTGACCGGGGTGGAAGTGACCGAGCGCGAGCTGCTCGCAATTTTCGAGCGCAGCCAGATCAAGCGCATCGAGGCGCTGGGCCAGCGTTTCGATGCCAATTTCCACGAAGCGGTGTTCGAGGCCGACGATCCGACCAAGCCGGCCGGCACCATCCTTCAGGTGATGGCGCCGGGCTATACGCTGGCCGGCCGGCTGCTGCGCGCCGCCATGGTCTCGGTTTCCCGCGGCGGTCCGCGCGAGGCGGCGGTGGCGCAGAATGTCGATACGACGGCCTGAAACGGCGGGTGATCTGCCGCCGGATCGGCCGCCGGACCTGGCGATCGGCCGCCTATCCCCTGGGAATTTTGGAAATTCTTGTTGGCGGCAGCAGTTGCGGGAAGCGCGGACGGACCATATATAGGACGCAGCACGGAACGAATGGGGGTTTGCGCGGTGCCGAACGGGGCCGCGCCGATCTGCCGCAATGAGAAGAGGATGTTATGGCCAAAGTCATTGGTATCGATCTCGGCACGACCAATTCCTGCGTCGCGGTCATGGAAGGCAAGACCGCCAAGGTGCTCGAAAATGCCGAAGGCGCCCGCACCACCCCCTCGATGGTGGCCTTTACCCCTGAATCCGAGCGGCTGGTGGGCCAGGCGGCGAAGCGCCAGGCGGTAACCAACCCGGAAAATACCCTGTTCGCCATCAAGCGGCTGATCGGGCGGACGTTCGACGACCCGACGGCGCAGAAGGATCGCGCCATGGTGCCCTACCGCATCGTCGCCGCCGACAATGGCGACGCCTGGGTGGAGGCGCAGGGCAGCAAATATTCCCCGTCGCAGATTTCCGCCTTCATCTTGCAGAAGATGAAGGAAACGGCGGAAAACTATCTCGGCGAGAAAGTGTCCCAGGCGGTCATCACCGTCCCGGCCTATTTCAACGACGCCCAGCGCCAGGCGACCAAGGACGCCGGCCGCATCGCAGGCCTCGAGGTGCTGCGCATCATCAACGAGCCGACGGCGGCGGCACTCGCCTACGGGCTCGACAAGCAGGACGGCAAGACCATCGCGGTCTATGACCTGGGCGGCGGCACGTTCGACGTCTCGGTGCTGGAGATCGGCGATGGCGTGTTCGAGGTGAAATCGACCAACGGCGATACGTTCCTGGGCGGCGAGGATTTCGACATGCGCCTGGTCGAATATCTCGCGGCCGAGTTCAAGAAGGAAAACGGCATCGACCTGCGCGGCGACCGGCTGGCGCTGCAACGGCTGAAGGAAGCCGCCGAGAAGGCGAAGATCGAGCTTTCCTCCGCCATGCAGACCGAGGTCAATCTGCCCTTCATCACCGCCGATCAGACCGGGCCCAAGCACCTGACCATGAAGCTGACCCGCGCCAAGCTCGAAGCGCTGGTGGACGAGCTGATCGAACGCACCATTCCGCCCTGCCGCGCCGCCCTCAAGGACGCCGGCCTGAGCCCGGGCGATATCGACGAGGTGGTGCTGGTCGGCGGTATGACGCGCATGCCCAAGGTGATCGAGGCGGTGAAGAACTTCTTCGGCCGCGAACCGCACAAGGGCGTCAATCCCGACGAGGTGGTGGCGATCGGTGCCGCCATTCAGGCCGGCGTGCTCAAGGGCGACG
>CALCYJ010000003.1 GCA_937905845.1 uncultured Rhodospirillales bacterium | reverse complement strand
GGGGCCCTAGGCGGCGCATCGGAAAGTATCACGGGGAATGACCAGGGAAAAGGAACTGATCTTGGTGGTGGACGATTCGCCCACCAATCTTGCGATCCTCAACGTGGTCCTGCGCGAAGTCTACAACGTCGTCACCGCGACCAACGGACCCGACGCGCTCAACCTCGCCGCATCCGAAGAGCCCGACCTCATCATTCTCGACATCATGATGCCGGGCATGGACGGCTATGAGATCTGCGACCGCCTGAAGGCCAACCCCTTCACCAAGGACATTCCGGTGATGTTCGTCACCGCGATGGATCAGGAGCGCCAGGAGGCAAAGGGCCTGGCGATGGGCGCGGTCGATTACCTGGCCAAGCCGGTCAGTCCGCCGATCGTGCTGGCGCGCGTCCGCAACCAGCTGGAGTTGAAGAAGCAGCGCGACTTCCTGCGCCGCCTGTCCTCGGTCGATGGCCTGACCGGCGTCGCGAACCGCCGCAGCTTCGAAGAGGATTTCGACAAGGAGTGGCGCCGCGCCGCGCGCCACCAGGCGCCGCTCACCCTGCTGCTCGCCGATCTCGACCACCTGCGCGCCTACAATGACGCCTACGGCTATCTGGCGGGCGACGATTGCCTGAAGATGGTGGCCCAGGCCATGGCCAAGGCGATGATGCGGCCGGGCGACGTCATCGCCCGCTACGGCGGCGAGGAATTCGTCGGCCTGATGCCGGATACCGACGCCAAGGGCTCGCAGGTCGTGGCCGACCGCCTGTTGAACGCGGCCCGGTCGCTGGCCTTGCCGCATGCCCATTCCGATGCCGCGCCGATCGTGACCATCAGCATCGGCGTCGCTTCCTGCTATCCGCATCGCGACAACGACCGCGCGGCCCTGTTCAAGCTCGCGGGCGACGCGCTTTATGCGGCCAAGACCGCCGGCCGCAACCAGGCCAAGATCGTCGAGTTCAAGGCCGAGAAAGTCACCGCCTGAACCCCGCGGCCCGCCTGCGGGCCGCCCAAAACCCGACCGCTCGAAACGAAACCGGGGCCCCGCTGCCGGGGCCCCGATTCCTGATAGTCCAACGGATTGCATCTCCACCCGCCTCGATCGGCCGAGAGCGGGCGAAACGCCTTAGTTGCTGCCGACCGAGTTGCTCAACACCGAACCGACATTGTTGAACACCTTCTGCAGGCTGGTACCGGTCAGCTGCAGGGCGGCGATGATGACGACGGAAATCAGAGCGGCGATCAGACCGTATTCAATGGCCGTCGCGCCCTTGTCCGACTTCAGGAACTTACGAATGCGCTTCATCGATCTCTCCTCGTAACGCCGCGTCCCGCACGATGCGGTCCGCTTCTGTCGGTCTCGGGCGATCTCGCTTCGGAACCACCCCGCGGCCCACCTCAACAAAATATGCGGACCACACTAGATGACAAGTAAATCGACCAGAACCGTTCACATGATAATGTATTGATCTGCAAGGGCATTACTGAAGAACTTGCGAACAACTTCGGCCGATTTTGCATCGAATACTTCGCGATTCCGACCCCGCGCGATAAGGCCTTGGCGGGACGCCGAAAACATAGGGGCGATCGTCCCGACTCGAAACTCGAAAATACCCCTCAACTTCGCACGACATTCCTTACCAATTTCTTGAGATTCCAACTCGAAAACCCATCGTGGAAGTTGGTCGGACACTCTAACGGGCCGGGTCTTGCCGGGGAGCGGAATTGGCCCAGGTTGTGACGCCGGGCACGATCCGGTAGTTTCGGCGCCATATTCCGGCACTGCAGACCGAGTCGACCGCCGCAAATGATTGGGATCACGCCCCAGCCGAGCACGATTCTGGTGGTGGACGACACCGCCAACACGCGCGAGCTGATCGCGACCATCCTCGGGACCGAGCACAAGGTGCTCACGGCCGGCGACGGCGAGACCGCGCTGAAAATCGCCATCCAGGAAGAGCCCGACCTCATCCTTCTGGACATCCGCATGCCCGGCATGGACGGCTATCAGCTCTGCAAGCTGCTGAAGGCGGATGCCGTCACCCGGGAGATTCCGGTCATCTTCGTCACCGCCATGGACGAGGAGCGGGAGGAGGCCAAGGGCCTGGAGCTCGGCGCCATCGACTACATCACCAAGCCGCTGAGCCAGCCGATCTTGCGGGCGCGGGTGCGCAACCACATCGACCTCAAGCGGCAGCGCGACCAGCTCCGCCGCCTCTCGGCGGTGGACGGCCTGACCGGGCTTGCCAACCGGCGCGCCTTCGCCGAGGCGCTGGAGAAGGAGTGGCGCGGCGCCATCCGGCGCAACGCGTCGATCTCGCTGCTGATGACCGACATCGACGACTTCAAGCAGTTCAACGATGCCTATGGGCATCTCGCCGGGGACGAAGCGCTGCGCCGCGTGGCCAAGGCGCTGGAGAGCGCGGCGCTTCGGCCGGCCGACATGGTCGCCCGCTACGGCGGCGAGGAGTTCGTGATCCTGCTGCCCGATACCGGGGCCAACGAGGCCGCGCTGGTCGCCGATCGCCTGTTGCTGGCGGTCCGGCGCCTGGCCATCCCGCACGAGCATTCGCGCGGCTGGCAATACGTGTCGCTGAGCGTCGGCCTCGCCTCGGCGCGCCCGACCCGCGAGGCCAACGCCAACGAGCTGCTCGATCTCGCCGATCGCATGCTCTACAAGGCCAAGACCGGCGGCCGCAACCGCGTGGTCACCGCCAATCTGGACACGCCGGAAGAGCCGGCGGCCTGAATCACCCCCCAATGAGCATCCCGAAGGCGAACACCCCGAAGGCCGCCGATCCGGCGGCATCCGAAAGCGACCGCGAATTGATCCGGGCCGCGGTCGAGCTCATCAATGCCCGCTATGTCGAAAACCGCCATCACATCGCGGCGGCGGCGCGCGGCAAGAGCGGGCGGATCTACACCGGGCTGCACCTCGACACCTATGTCGGCCGCGCCTCGGTCTGCGCCGAAGCGGTGGCCGTCGGCCAGGCCATGGCCGCCGGCGAGACCGGCATCGACGCCATCGTCTCGGTCCGGCACCCGCGCCCCCGCGAGCAGCACCGCGAGCCGCAGCTGGTCTCCCCCTGCGGCATCTGCCGCGAGATGCTGAACGACTGCGCG
>CALCYJ010000002.1 GCA_937905845.1 uncultured Rhodospirillales bacterium | reverse complement strand
CGCCCGCAGTCGGCTCTTCGACAGCACCGCCTGGTTCGCCCGCTATGGCACGATCTTCGCGCTGATCGTGCTGCGGCTCGCCTTTTCGCTCTCCCTCCCCGACGTGTTCCCGACGCTTGGCAATCTGCTCAACATCATGAACCAGATTTCGATCCTGGGAATCATGGCGTTCGGCCTCAGCGTCTGCCTGGTCATGGGCCTGTTCGATCTGTCGATCGCGGCGATGGCAACCCTTGGCGGCTATCTCGCGACCTATGCCCTGGTCACCTATCCCGACGCCGTGAGCGTGCCGGCCGCCGTCCTCTTCTCGCTCGTCGTCGCCGCTATCCTGGGCGTCGGCAACGGGCTGATCGTGAGTTATCTCGGCATCTCGGCCTTCATCGCGACGCTTGCCACCGGATCGATCATCACCGGCGCGATGCTGGGCATCTCGGCCTCCAAGACCATCATCACCGGCATCCCGGATGCCTTCATGGCGATCGGCCAGAACACCATCCTGGGCGTGCCCAATCCCGTCGTCATCATGCTGGCGGTCGGCGTCGTCCTCTGGCTGCTGCTGGAACATACGCAGATCGGACGCCATCTCTATGCGATCGGCGGAAACGCCGAGGCATCCCATCTCTCGGGCATCGCCGTTAAACGATACGCGCCCTTCGCGCTGGCGATCTGCGCCGCCTGCGCCGGCCTGGGCGGCCTGGTCGCGGCATCCGAACTTGGCGCCGGACGACCGCAGGGCGTCGGCGATACCTACCTGCTCAACGCCTTCGCCGCCGTCTTCATCGGCGCCTCGACCTTGCGGCCCGGCAAGTTCCATATTCTCGGCACGTTCATCGGCGTCCTGCTGATCGGCGTGATCGACAATGGCCTCGCGATCATGGGTGTGCCGACCTATTGGCAATATATCGTGCAGGGCGTCCTGCTGATCCTCGCCCTGTTCAGCGCCGGCATCCTGACGATGCGGCGCCGCTGACGCCGGAGCTTAGGGTGCGTGATCCCCGTCTCCTCGGACCGGGACCACGCACCCTAAGCTTCCATCCGGCGCCGTGCCGACCGCGGGTTTGGCGATCGGTACTATGCCTTCGTCGCCTTCGCCTTCGCCATCTTGCGCAACTCTTCCACGATCTCCGGATTGGCGAGCGTCGAGACGTCGCCCGCATCCTGCCCGCTCGAAATCGCGGCCAGGACCCGGCGCATGATCTTGCCCGAGCGCGTCTTGGGCATATCCGGCACGATCCAGACCCGGCGGGGCCTGGCGATCGGGCTGATCTCCGTCACCACGGCGCCCGAGATGCGCTCCTCAAGCTCGCGGCTTGCCGCGATGCCGGGCTTCAGCGAGACATAGAGGTCGGGGACCCGGCCCTTGATCTCGTCCGCGACCGGCACCACCGCCGCCTCGGCGACCTCCGACACGGTAAGGGCGGCCGATTCGATCTCCTTGGTGCCGAGGCGATGGCCGGCGACATTGATCACGTCGTCGATGCGGCCGAGGATCCGGTAATAGCCATCCTCCGCCTGCACCGCGCCGTCGCCGGCGAAATAGGGCCAGTCGCGCCAGTCGGTGCTGCCCTTCTTCTTGTTGTAGCGCTCGTAATATTGGCGGACGAAGCGATCGGGATCGCCCCAGATGGTCTGGAAGATTCCAGGCCAGGGATTGCGAATGCAGATATTGCCCGCCCGGCCGGCGCCGCGCGGAATCTCGTTGTTGTCCTCGTCATAGATCACCGGATGGATGCCGGGAAGGGCCGGGCCGGCGCTGCCGGGCTTCATCGGGTGGAGTGCCGGAATGGTGCTGCAAAGGAAGCCGCCGTTCTCGGTCTGCCACCAGGTGTCGACGATCGCCGCCTCGCGCTTGCCGACCGTCTCGTAGTACCAGCGCCAGACCTGGGGCTCGATCGGCTCGCCCACCGTGGTCATGTGCTTGAAATGGTAATGGTACTTCGCCGGTTCGTCGGGACCGGCGCGGCGCAGCGCCCGGATCGCCGTCGGCGAAGTGTGGAAGATATTGACGTCAAGCTCCTCGGCGATGCGCCAGGGCCGGCCGGCGTCGGGATAGGTCGGCACGCCTTCATAGACCACGCTCGAAGCGCCGAGCGCGAGCGGCCCGTAGACGATATAGGAATGGCCGGTGATCCAGCCGATGTCGGCCATGCACCAATAGACATCCTCGGGATGGATGTCCTGGATGTACTTCGAGGTCGCGGCGACATAGGCGAGATAACCGCCGGTCGAATGCTGGCATCCTTTCGGCTTGCCGGTGGTGCCGCTCGTATACATGAGGAAGAGCGGCGCCTCGGCCGGCATCGGCACCGGCTCGACGCGGACGCGCCGATAGGTCTTGAGTACCTCGTTGACGACGAAGTCGCGATCCTTCACCAGCGGCTGCGGGCTCGAATGCTTGCCCGGGTGGCGCTGCCAGACCAGAACCTTGTCGACCTTGTGGCCCTGGGCTGCGGCATCGTTGCAGGCGATATCGGCCTTCTCCTTCTGATCCTGCATGGCGCCGCTGCGATAATAGCCGTCCATGGTAATCAGCACCCGACTCCCGGAATCGACGATGCGGTCGGCGCAGGCCTTGCCGCTGAAGCCGCTGAACACCTGGGAGTGAATGACGCCGATGCGGGCGCAGGCCAGCATGGTGATGGGAAGCTCCGCCGTCATCGGCATATGGAGGGTGACCCGGTCGCCGGCCTTCAGGCCGCAGAAGTCGCGCAGCACCGCGGCGAACTCGTTCACCCGCACATAGAGTTCCTGATAGGTGATGTGCTGGGTCGGCTCGCTCTCAAGCTCGGGAACGAAATGGATGGCGGCCTTGTTCTTGTACTGTTTGAGATGGCGGTCGACGCAATTGTAGG
>CALCYJ010000001.1 GCA_937905845.1 uncultured Rhodospirillales bacterium | reverse complement strand
CGATGCGCCGCCCAGGCCCTATGGTTCCGAAGACGTGGCGGCGCGATGCGCCGCCACGGGTCTTATCGCCGGGACGAGGCGGCGGCGGCGGCCACGGCGGCGCTCCGGCACCAGGCCGTAGATCTGCTTGCTCGCCTCGACCAGCAGCACGCCGCCGAAGCGCGGCCACCAGCGCTGGCCCAGGCTTTCCAGTGCTGCCGCGGCACGCAGGATGAAGCGGCGCGGCGAGGGCGGCACGAACAGCGCGCTCACGGCCTGCGTCGGGGTGAAAAGCGTGTCGCGCAGCAGCCGGGAGAGCTGCGGCTGGCTGAAGGGACGCCCCTGGCCGAACGGCGTATGCTCGAAGCGCGCCCACAGGCCGCGCCGGTTCGGCACCACCATCAGCAGCCGTCCGCCCGGCGCCAGCACGCGCCAGATCTCGCGCAGCAGCACGCTCACATTGTCCGCATTCTCCAGCCCGTGCACGAGCAGCACCCGGTCGATGGAATAATCGGGCAGCGGCAGTTCCGCCTCGTCGATGAGCGCCGTCGCGCAGGGTCCCTCCGGCGGCCAATGCACGACCCCCTGCGCCGCCGGCATGAAGGCCAGGACCCGCTCGCTCTCGCCCATGAAGCCGCGGAGATAGGGCGTGGCATAGCCCAGGCCGAGCAGGCGCAAGCCCGCCTCATCGGGCCAGAAGGCGCGGATGCGGCGGCGAAGCTGGCGGCGGGCGATCTGGCCCAGGCCGCTGTCGTAGAATTCTCTCAAGTCGATGACATCGGGGCGCATGGCGGGATCAGTCTAGAACACTTCCCCGCCCGTCGCCGCCATAAGGTTTTGCCGGCGGCGAAAACGCGCTATCCTCGGGGCCATGACCCTGGAAATCGAGCAGATCCCCGTCCTCACGGACAATTACATCTATCTTCTTCGCGACACGGCGAGCGGTGCCTGCGCCGTGGTCGATCCGGCGCTGGCCGAGCCGGTGCTGGCGCGCCTGGCCGCCCGCGGGCTCACGCTCGATCTCATCTTCAACACCCATCACCACGGCGATCACGTCGGCGGCAATCTCGAATTGAAGCGGGCGACCGGCTGCCGCATCATCGGGCCGGCGGCCGATGCCGCCCGCATCCCCGGCATCGACGAGACGGTCGGCGATGGCGACGAGACCGCGCTCGGATCGGCCAGGGCGCGCGTCTTCGACGTGCCCGGCCATACCAGAGGCCATATCGCCTATTGGTTTGCCGACGACCAGGCGCTTTTTTGCGGCGATACGCTGTTCGCACTGGGTTGCGGCCGGCTGTTCGAGGGCACGCCGGCGCAGATGTGGCGGAGCCTGTCCAAGCTCCGCGCGCTGCCCGGCGCGACGCGGGTCTATTGTGCCCACGAATATACCCAGGCCAATGCCCGCTTCGCCCTCAGCCTCGAAAACGACAATCCGGCGCTGCGCGCGCGGGCCGCGGCCGTCGATCGCGCCCGCGAACAGGGCCGGCCGACCGTCCCCTCGACCCTCGCCGAGGAGATCGCCACCAATCCCTTTCTGCGCGCCGACCAGGAAGGCCTGCGCCGGGCCTTAGGGCCGGCCTTCGCCGCGGCCGACGCCGTCACAATCCTGGGCGAGACGCGGCGCCGCAAGGATGTCTTCTAGAGCAAGGATAGGATCCTCAGCTCTAATACATATGCTGGCCGCCGTTGATGGAGAGCGTCGAGCCGGTGATGAAGCCGGCATCGTCGGCGACCAGGAAGAGAACGCCGCGCGCGATCTCCTCCGCCTTGCCGAGCCGGCCGACCGGGATCTTGGCGACGATCTTCTCCAGAACGTTGGCCGGCACCGCGGCCACCATGTCGGTATCGATATAGCCCGGCGCGATGGCATTGACGGTGACGTTCTTGGGCGCGCCTTCCTGCGACAGCGCCTTGGTGAAGCCGTGGATGCCCGATTTCGCGGCGGCGTAATTGACCTGGCCGTACTGCCCCGCCTGGCCGTTGATCGAGCCGATATTGACGATGCGGCCGAAATTGCGCTCGCGCATCTGATCGATCGTCGCGCGGCACATGTTGAAGCAGGAACCGAGGTTGGTATCGATCACCGCCTGCCAGGCGCCTTGCACCATCTTGTGCAGCGTCGCGTCGCGGGTGATGCCGGCGTTGTTCACCAGGACTTCGACCGGGCCGAGATCGGCCGCCACCCGGTTTACGCCGGTCTGGCAGGCGGCGAAATCGGACACGTCCCATTTGTAGACGGCAATGCCGGTTTCGGCGCGGAAAGCCCCCGCCGCCTCGTCGTTGCCGCCGTAATTGGCCGCCACGCGATAGCCCGCCGCCTTCAGAGCCTTCGATATCGCCGCGCCGATCCCGCGCGTTCCTCCGGTAACGATTGCCACCCGCGACATTGCCTGCTGCCCTTGTTGTGGATCTAGAGCCTATCCCGGACCAACCCGCGGCGCCAGTTCGTCCAGCGCGCCAGTTCGTCCATCCCGGGACGGGTGCCGGACGAGAATAAGGCCTCAGCCGCGCTCGACGCACATGGCGATGCCCATGCCGCCGCCGATGCAGAGCGTCGCCAGCCCCTTGCGCGCCTGGCGCTTCTGCATCTCGTACAGGAGGGTCGTGAGCACGCGGGCGCCCGAGGCGCCGATCGGATGGCCGATGGCGATGGCGCCGCCGTTGACATTGACCTTGGCAATGTCCCAGCCCAATTCCCGGTTGACGGCGCAGGCCTGGGCGGCGAAAGCCTCGTTGGCCTCGATCAGGTCGAGATCGGTGGCTTTCCAGCCGGCCCGGGCCAGCGCCGCGCGGCTGGCCGGAATGGGGCCGGTTCCCATGATCGCCGGATCGACACCGGCCTGCGCCCAGGACACGATGCGGGCGAGCGGCGTGATGCCGCGCCGCTTGGCCTCCGCCCCGCTCATCAGCACCAGCGCCGCGGCGCCATCGTTGATGCCGCTGGCATTGCCGGCGGTGACGGTGCCGTCCTTGGCGAAGGCGGGGCGGAGCGCGGTCATGACCTCAAGCGAGGCGCCGTGGCGGATATATTCGTCGTCGGCCACGATCGTGTCGCCCTTGCGCCCCTTGATGGTGACGGGCACGATCTCGTCCTTGAAGCGGCCGGATTTCTGCGCCGCTTCCGCCTTGTTCTGCGAGGCGACGGCGAAAGCATCCTGATCGGCGCGGGTGATCTGCCAGCGGCTGGCGACGTTCTCCGCCGTGACGCCCATGTGGTAGCCGTGGAAGGCATCCCACAGCCCGTCTTTCAGCATTGTGTCCACCAGGCCTAGCTCGCCCATCTTCACGCCGTTGCGCAAATGGGCGCAATGGGGCGCCTGGCTCATGCTCTCCTGGCCGCCGGCGACGACGATGGCGCTGTCGCCGTTGCCGACCGCCTGAAAGCCCAGCGCCACCGCGCGCAGGCCCGAGCCGCAGAGCTGGTTGACGCCCCAGGCCGGAACCTCCACCGGCAGGCCGGCGGCGATCGCCGCCTGGCGCGCCGGATTCTGCCCTTCGCCGGCGGACAGGATCTGGCCCAGGATCACTTCCGTCACTTCGTCGGGCGCAACCCCCGCCCGCTCCAGCGCGGCCCGGACCGCCACCTGGCCGAGCTGATGGGCCGGCAGCGTGCTCAACGCGCCGTTGAACGAGCCGACCGGCGTGCGGGCGGCGCTGGCGATGACAACATCGATCATGCGCGGGTTCCTCCATCGATCGATCGGCAGGCCACCAACAAGCAGCCCGGACCCTGCCTGGCACCTTGCTACAGGCCACCGCGGGCGTAAAGCCCTTTGTCGGCGGACGTGGGCGCCGCGGGCTTTCCAAGCATAATCCTTGCGCAGTGCAATATCTTTGGAGTGAAATGCGCTCGGGCCGGCGCAAGCGCAAGCCCGTCCCATCGACCAGCCCAACGACCGCAGAGTGGTTGCGGACGAGGAGGACCAACCCACCGTGGTACAGAACAGCTCGTCGCCCAAGCCGCCGATCGTCATCAAGAAATACGCCAACCGGCGCCTCTACAACACCGCGACCTCAAGCTACGTGACGCTCGATCATTTGTGCCAGCTCGTGAAGACCGGGGATGATTTCGTCGTCTTCGACGCCAAGACCGGCGAGGACATCACCCGCGCCGTCCTGACGCAGATCATCGTCGAGGAAGAGGGCAAGGGCCAGAACATGCTGCCGATCAGCTTTCTGCGGCAGCTCATCGCGCTCTATGGCGACAGTTTGCAGGCGGTGGTGCCGAGCTATCTCGAACTCACCATGTCCTCGTTCACCAAGAACCAGGAACAGATGCGCCAGCAGATGACGGAGGCTTTCGGCGATCTGAACCCGTTCCGCCATTTCGAGGATCTCGGCCGCCAGAACATGGCGATGGTCCAGCGCGCCATGGCGATGTTCGCCCCCATCGCCCAGGACCCGCCCACGGGCGGCGCGAAGACGGAGGCGCGCGACGAGGACGAGATCGCCGCGCTCAAATCACGGCTCAATGCCATGCAGGAGCAATTGGCCGAACTGGCCAAGCGCAAGCCTTAAGACCCCTACCTTATGAAGCGGCGACGAGCCGCAAGGGAACCGGCTGGCGCCACGGCCGCTCGAAGCCGGGACGGCCGAGGTGGTAGCCCTGGAGGAAATCGACCCCCATCTCCGCCAGGATGCGCGCATCGTCGGCGGTCTCGACCCCTTCCGCGACCGTGGCGAGGCCGAGCCCCTCGGCCAGATCGCGAACCGCCCGCACCACCAGCCGATTGTCGGGGCGCTGCGCCAGATCGCCGATGAAGGCGCCGTCGATTTTGACGATATTGACCGCGAGCCCGCGCAGATGGCGGAACGACGTATGGCCGGCGCCGAAATCATCGAGCGCCACGGCGCAGCCAAGCGCGCGCAGGGCGGCGACGAAATGCTCGGTCGTGTGAAAACTGTCGAGGGCCGCCGTCTCGGTGATCTCGATCGTCAGGCGGTGGGCGGCGGTCGGCGCACCAGCCAGCAGCTTCTCCAGCGCTTGGAGCCAGGCCGCGTCGGCCGCGGTCAGCGCCGAGACATTGACCGCCAGCCGCAGATCCGGGCTTTGAACCAGCTCCACCATCGCCAGATCGAGCGTGCGCCGGTCGATCAACCGCGCCAGGCCCAGCCGCTCCACCGCAGGCATGAATTGGGCCGCCGCCACCACCTGCCCGTCGGTGCCGATCAGGCGGATCAGCGCTTCATATTGCGCGATGCGGCCGCTGCGCGCCTCGACCACCGGCTGGAAGGCGAGCCTCAGGCGCTCTTCCTCCAGCGCCGCCAGGACCATCTCGGCGATCCCGCAATTGCGGGCGCGCTGCTCGCTGCGCCCTTGCGCCTGCGCATAGGGTATATAGCGGTCGCACCCGGCGCGCTTGGCTTCCGCCAGAG